>JBAUIA010000411.1:0-67154 GCA_049680565.1 Phototrophicaceae bacterium | reverse complement strand
CTATCTACTTATCATCTATGCTGCGCTAAGCATATCAATCAAGCGATTGCGATCTTTCTCATCCATACAGTATAAATGCTTCATAAATTACAGTATCGCGGAATGTCTGACTAAGTTCACTAACCGTTGTAAGATCAACATCACGTCCTAAAATGTTAGATAATTGATCTTCGATTGAGACAATTTACCAGCCGGGGATATGGTGTGGGTGAAATTCTACCAGCACATCAATATCGCTTTTTTCATTAAAATCATCACGTAAGATAGAACCAAACAATGATAATTTTTGGATATGATAACATTCGCAAAAGGCTCGTATTTCATTTTCAGAGATAGATATAGGTACTTGTCTCATATCTTACAACTCCTAATAATTTACGTTACAAATTTATTGTATCATGTGAATTAAGAGCGTGTATCAATTGCCATCATGCTACGAACACGATCCGCAATCATATCAATTGCAACCCAATTGAAGCCCCCTTCTGGGACGATGACATCAGCATAGCGTTTGCTGGGTTCAACAAATTTGAGGTGCATCGGGCGCACTGTCGATAAATATTGTTCAATGACCGAATCAGCAGTCCGTCCACGATCATTAATATCACGTTTTAAGCGACGAATAAAGCGAATATCGGCATCTGTATCAACATAAATTTTAATATCAAACAATTTACGCAAGTCAGGCTCAGAAAAAATGAGAATGCCTTCTACGAGGACAATCGGTTGTGGTCCTACAGATATTGTTTCTTGAAGGCGTGTATGACGGGCAAAGTCATAGGTTGGGATTTCGACGGTTGCGCCCGTTTGGAGTTGTTGTACATGCTGGATGAGTAATTCAGTATCGAGCGAATCAGGGTGATCGAAGTTAATCTGTGCGCGTTCTTCTGCGCTAAGATGGCTAAGGTCTTTATAGTAGGCATCATGTGGGAGGTATGCGATATGCTTATTACCAACCCGTTCAAGAATCTGGTTGGATACGGTTGTCTTACCTGAACCTGTGCCTCCTGCGACACCTATCGTGACTGGACGTTTCTTTTCGGGCATACATTTTCCTGAACACTGATAGATAAACAAAAAGCCCGTATCAATACGGGCATTGTGGAGAGCCACTGGTGGGATTCGAACCCACGACCCCACGCTTACGAAGCGTATGCTCTGCCAGCTGAGCTACAGTGGCGCTTGTTGTTAGGCAAGAGTATATCAAAACAATAGGCTAATTCGCAAGGCTAAAGAAGCATGAAAATGACCAGTGCTAGCTAATCATTTTCATACGGTTAGCAACTGACAACTATTAATGACGGAAATGTCGTGTTCCTGTAAAGACCATTGCTAAACCTGCTTTATTAGCAGCTTCAATCACTGCATTATCGCGGATTGAACCACCCGGTTGGATAATCGCTGTAATACCCGCTGCTGCTGCTGCTTCAATGCCATCGGGGAATGGGAAGAAAGCATCTGATGCTAAAGCTGCACCTGTAGCTTCATCGCCTGCTTTTTTAACAGCGAGTTCAACCGCATCAACACGACTGGGTAAACCACCACCAACGCCCACAGTGCGTTGTGGCTTGGCAAGCACAATAGCATTAGATTTCACATGCTGGCAGGCTTTCCATGCAAATTCCAGTGCTGCTAATTCATCGGCAGACGGGGCGCGTTCTGTGACAGTTTTCATGATTGTGCCATCAGGGTCGCCATTATCAAGCCGTTGCACTAATAAGCCAGCATGCACACTACGAATATCGAGCGCGTTGCTATCATATGGTTTGGACATATGTAAAATTCGGCAATTCTTACGTGAGTTTTTAAGCGCTTCAACTGCACCTTCTGTGAAATCAGGGGCTGCAATCGCTTCTACAAATAAAGATTCTAAGCCTTCGACGAAAGCAATATCAACCGTACGATTGACTGCAATAATGCCCCCAAATGCCGATACAGGATCAGAGGCAAGTGCGTTAGGGAACGCATTAACCAAGGTATCAGATGATGCGATCCCTGTTGGGGTTAGATGTTTAACAATAACAACCGTTGGCGTATCAAAACTACTCACTGTACGCCACGCAGAATCAAGATCTAAGATATTGTTATATGATAATTGCTTACCACCCAATTGTTTTGCACCTAGTGGCGATGTTGTCGTTTGTTTGGCGTAATAAGTTGCACTTTGATGTGGGTTTTCGCCATAGCGTAATTGCTCTAAACTATGAACTGCAAAAGCAAGATGTTCAGGTAATTCCGCGTGATCTTGTGCTGCTGGCGCACTCACATCTTGTGTCAAAAAGGCGTGAATAGCTGTATCATAATCGCGGGTATGACCGAATGCTTTTACAGCAAGATCACGGCGTGTGGCAATATCAATTTCTCCAGATGCTTTAAGACCGACAATCACACTACTATAATCTGCTGGATCACAGATTGTCACCACTCGGAAAAAATTCTTGGCAGCAGCGCGAATGAGGGTTACACCACCAATATCAATTTTTTCAATGGCATCTTGTAAAGTAACGCCGAGTTGTGCCACAGTTTCTTGAAATGGATACAAGTTACAAATAACCATGTTAATTGGGGCATAACCATGTTCAGCAATTTCGGCAAGGTCTTCGCCTTTATCACGGGCAAGGATACCAGCATGAATCGCTGGATGCAGTGTTTTAACACGTCCACCCAGCATTTCAGGTAGTCCCGTTAGCTGCTCAACAGGTGTTACTTGCAGGTCAGCTCCTTGTAGTGCTTTAGCAGTTCCCCCACTCGCAACCAATTCCCACCCTAGTTCGACTAAATCCCGACCAAATTCAACAATACCTGTCTTATCTGACACACTTAATAATGCTCTTGGCATTTCTAATTAATCCTTGTTATACAATCCATATACATAGGCGTGATTATATCGGGTATCTGGAGCGCGTACAGGTCTTTGTAAGATAAACTTTTGTGATAAGCCTTTGTACACGTAAGACATAGAGAAAAGCCTCTCCGAATTATAGAAGAGACTTTGGAACATTCACTTAAGTTAGGCTATTGACCATTGCAAGACCTGCTTCAAAATCAACTTCATCACCAATGGCAGGCACATATTGTGCATATTGGATGACATTGTCTTGATCGAGTACAAAGAGTGCGCGTTGGCAGACACGCCATTCGGTATCATGAACCCCATAATCATCGGCAAATGCCATATCTTTATGTGTTGATAAAGTTTCAGTATTTTCAATCCCTTCATTGCCGCAATAACGCCCTAATGCAAATGGCAAATCAGAGCTAATCGTTAGCACCACGACATTATCACTTAGTTTAGCAGCTTCTTCATTGAAACGACGTGTTTGGGCTGAACATACCCCTGTATCAATGGATGGAATAACACTCAGTAATTTTACTTTTCCATCAAAATCACTCAATCTCCGTGGCTGATTACGGGGTGTCATCAGTGTAAATGCGGGTGCTTGTTGTCCAACTTCTAGCATTGCACCTTGAACGGGATGTTCATTCGGACCGACCATCATACCTGTACGAGTTGCCATTATTTTGCTCCTATTATCAAAACAAATTATAAAATCCCTAACTATCATACCGAATTCTGGGCTGACATCATTAAGTAACAAATGAGAGTCACAATACATCCAATATAATATGATGAGTCATGAATTGATTCTTTAATGACGCTAAAAAAGGAGCAAGAAAATGAAGCGTAATCAATTAGTATTATTAGGGGGCGTTATCGTTGCAATAATAGGCATTGCAATCACATTTCCGTTGTGGAGTCCTTATTTCACAAATGATGTTGTGGATGAAGCCTTCCCAGACTTCACATCACAAGAACTCAGTGCAGTACGGAATATGCCAGAAGGACAACAAACTGTCCTCATTGATATGAGTGATGAAAATCCTGAAATGGCAAACGATACAGCACGCGCTATGATGGCAAATGACACGCCTATGGATGATGATATGCCGACTGATACACCATTCGTTATTAGTGAAGGAACATTCACATTTATTGATGCTGTTCATAATGGAGAAGGCGTTGCGACGATCTACGAATTATCTGATGAAAGCCGTGTTTTACGTTTTGAGAATTTCCGTGTGACGAATGGTCCGCAGCTTCATGTAATTTTATCGCGCAATTCGCCTACAAGCATATTTGGAGATGTTGGCGATGATTATATTGATTTAGGAGCATTATCAGGAAACGTCGGGAATCAAAATTATATCATTCCCGACGATGTCAACTTAGATGAGTATCAAACCGTTGTAATTTATTGCGTGCCATACAATGTTGTATTTAGTACAGCACCATTAGGCGCACCAGCACACGGTGCTGATGAATAATCACTAATCAATACCACCATAGCGCCAAACACCATCTACCATAGTGGCTAATATACCCGTATGGAGCAATTCTTCACCTTTTGTGTCATACGGGTTACGGTCTATCACCAACAAATCAGCATAATATCCATATGCAAGCATACCTAAGCGGTTTTCCATCCCTGCTGCATAAGCTGCCCCGATAGTGTATCCTCGTAATGCTTCATCAACAGTTAATTTAAGGTGTGGCAACCACCCTTCTGGTGATGGAGAGCCATTCGGTTGGCGACGAGCGACAGCAGAATATAAGCCTTCAAATGGGCGGAATGGTTCAATGGGTGAATCCGAACCAAAGGCAACTTTTGCACCTAAATCAATTTGGAGACGCGCATTATATGCCCATTCAATACGATCTTTACCCCAAAAACGTTCCGCACGTTCCCAATCCGATGTACCATGAATCGGTTGCATGGATGCAATAATATCCATTTCAGCCAAGCGGTGTTTATCATCAGGATGGATAATTTGGACATGCTCAATGCGATGACGACGTTGTGACGGTTTTTCACCACGCGCTGCTTCTTCTTGGCGCACAACTTGATATACATCCAGTACATCATGAACGGCACGATCACCAATGGCATGAATCGTTGAGGGCAGACCTGCTGCACTAGCACGACTCACCAACATCATCATTTCTTCTTTACCGACAACGGTCATCCCATAATTATCGGGTTCACCAATATACGGTTCAACCATATAAGCAGTACGAGGACCAAGCGCACCATCCGCAAAAATTTTTAAGCCCCCGATGCGAATCCAATCATCCCCAAAGTTCCAACGCAAGCCAAGTGCTAAGGCTTCGTCAAGCCATTCTTGCTTCACCTGTTTTACAATCCGCATACTGAGATCACCCCGTTCGCGGAGAATTTGCTCTGCCATAAACGAGGACGGATCATCAAAATCGTGAAATCCTGTCAAACCAACGGAGAGCATCTGATCGTGAGCGATTTTCATCTGGTCAGCTAATTGCTCAGATGTCAGTTCTGGCAGGACACGTACAACCAATTCCATTGCCGTTTCGAGCAATGCGCCTGTCGGATTACCATCCACATCATACAAAATTTGCCCGCCATCAGGGTTTGGTGTATCAGCAGCGATGCCTGCTAAACGCATCGCTGCTGAGTTTACCCAACCAGCATGACCGCTCTTGGCACTAAAATATGCAGGTCGATTGCCTGTGATCGTATCCAAGTCAGCAGCCGTTGGGAATTGTCCATCTTCCCATAAATCTTGTGACCATCCACGCCCAAGAATCCAATCATGGTCAGGATGTGCCTTAGCAAATTCATCAATACGGCGCAGCGCTTCTGCTTTAGAAGGGACTTCATATAAATCAACTGAACTCAATGAGCGTGAAATCCATTCAAAATGCAGATGTGCATCTATCAAACCGGGGATCACGACTTTGCCATTGAGATTATGTTTAATGGTTTGTGCCGTCGCTAAATTGAGTACATCGTCATCGTGACCGAGTGCAATGACACGCCCAAAACTAATGGCAAGCGCACTAACGCGCGGGTTCTGAGGGTCTAAGGTAATAATCGTGCCATTATAAAGAATTGTATCAATCATTTTTATCAAGTGCCTCTTGAATCATGGTTTGGATATTCGTAGACGATAGTGAAATTTTAGAGCCTTTGACCGTTACCGCGAGAGCCGCCAAACGCGCTGCAACAATCAGTGCCGATGACATATCAAAATTGACCAATGGTAGACTTGCCAACAAGGATGCAGCGAATACATCGCCTGCACCTGTTGGATCAATCTCTGTAGCAGGGAACGCATCGTAGTGCATGTTATCCCCATTATGATAATATGTTCCGCCATTTTCACCATCTGTCACCACAACATGATCGGCATATTTCGGGAACTCATTTTCGAGTTCAGGTGCAGCTAAAATATCTTGTTTGCTCAAAACTAAAATATCAATTGCCTGTAAAACATCTTTATCTAAAAATTCTTTGAAGTGAACAATGCCATCTGCTCCCCAACGACGCATATAACCTTGTGGTGTCAAAAGCACTTTTGCATTTGGGAATTGATTAGCAAAGCCATAATCCACATCATCAGCCAACGGCGCGAGATGGACTAAGTTAGAATTTTTCCACTGTTCAGGCAGCATCCTTGGCTCAAGATTTTTTGCCGTTTGATGAATAATCTGCTGACGACCTGTTGGACGATAAATATTTGAAAAAGTGGTGGTATGTTCTGCTGGAACAATTTTTGTTTCTGCTAAGTCAAAAAGAGGATTCAGTAGGCTATCATGTGGATCAGCACTACTGAGGATACGAATATCATGTCCAAATAAGTCAACAACGGGCGCAGCATAGGAAACAGTGCCTCCTAGAATACGCCCATCTGCGACAATATCTGCAGTAATCGTACCAATGAGCAAATAACTCATAGTCTGCATGTGATTTATGCCACCTTATGCTGGGTTAATGGTTACTTTACGTTCTTTGCCATCACCAACACTTTTCGTTGTGACATCAGACCGTTTTCGTAAGGTTAGATGAATAATACGCCGTTCATGTGGTGGCATCGGTTCGAGGGTGACCATGCGCCGTTGGCGAATTGCTTGGTCTGCCATGCGGTTTGCCAATCCACGCAACCGATCAGAACGCTTTGCTTTATAGCCACCAGCATCAATGATAATATTGGCGCGACGTTGCAATTTACGGCTAACAATCAAGCGTGTCAAATATTGCAAGGATGATAGTGTTTCGCCACGATGCCCAATGAGACGACTCATATCTTTACCGACAATGTTCATTATCCAGTGCGTACTTTCGCCATCACGGGTTGATTCCGCACGGAGAATTTCGACATCACTTTTAATGTCCATATGCAGCAAAATCTCATCCAGCACCTCTTTTGCAACTTGAGCATCTTCAGCAGCATCTGCCAAGTCAATTTTTTGGCTGGTACTGCTATCAATATCATCGTCGCTATCATCAGCTTTGACATCATCTTCAGGTACATAAGGATTAGAAACAATCTGCGTTGTGCCTTGTGGTGATGCTAAGGTTGGATTTGAGATGATTGATGTTGTTTGGGATGACCCTGCGCGTGTTCCCATAAAGAGGAGGCGAACAATTGCATGCCGCGCACCTTCTCCCATAATACCCGCATCAGGTTCTTGAATAACCTCAACCATTACTTGCGAGGGACTGGTGACACCCAGTTCTTTCATACCAGCTTTAACGGCTGCTTCCACCGTCGCGCCAGTCGCTTCGATAGATTCCATAATACAAAATCCTATTTTTATTAAATTATAGTTTCATGTTATCAAAACCGAGCGGTTGCACAGATACAATCCGCTCGGATGGATACATCATTTTTATTATAAAGGAACACACAGGAAAGAACAATTTTTAACTGTGTGTTCCTAATCATAGGCTGGTGTTATGAGGTCTTGGCTTTCTTTGCAGCTTTCTTCCCTTTTTTGTTAGTGACTTCTGCTGCTTCAATGACAGGGGTATCTTCTTTTTTCTTACTTCGGAAAATACCATCAAGGAACTTTTTACCAATTGGGCTATATTGGATAATCCCTACAACATTTGATGTTAGGAAGTAGATGGATAAGCCCACAGATAATGTCAGTGAAATAAACCCAAACATCACAGGCATCACTGTACCCATTGATTGTTGCATGGCTGCGGCTTGGTTGGGTTGTCCACCATCATCGGATGTATCAGGTTCTGGTGCTGGGCGTGACCCTGTTGACAACTTGAATTGTAACCATGTTGTTGCCATCACCAAAACAGGTAATGCAAATGCATACCAAGGATTAGATGGTGGTAGTGGTTGTGCTGTTAAATCCATACCCAAAAAGATACTATTGAGTGGAATTAAGCCATCAAGACCGGGCAAAAGCAAGCGATCTGATAAGTCAACGAGTTGGAATGGTGTTGATGCCACAGCGAAGTTAATGGCTGAATACAAAGCAATAAAAACTGGAAATTGAATGAGCATTGGCAAACAACCACCAAATGGATTAATACCATACTCTTTATAGAGTTCCATTTGTGCTGCCGCGAGCTTTTCGCGGTCATCTTTGTATTTTTCTTGCAATTTTTTCAGACGTGGCTGAACTTCTTGCATTTTTGCTGCCGATTCTTGCTGTCCTGCGAGAATCGGGTACATCAACATTCTTAGAATAACCGTTAAAACAACGATGGATAAGATGATGTTATTGTTAAATACTTGGTACAACAGCACCAGCAATGTAACCATCGGATTCAGAATAATATCCCACATTTAGCGTTTCTCCATTTCCGAATTATTGTTGGTAGACCCATTGCGGGCTGAAAGTTTCCATGTTAAATGCTGTGACAAGGCGCTTGGCATCGGTTGAAGCAATGAGCATCAACTCTGGATGACCGAGTTCTTCATCAGCAGGTAAGTACAAAATATCGGATAGCAATTCTGGTGTGCCATCAACTTCAAATTCTTGTACAGTCGTACCAAGTTCACGATCAAGCCAATAGACAACACCATTACGTGACGCTACGACAACAAAATCTTCCGTCACAAGTGGCGCTGGGCGAATACCGCGTGGTGCTGGACGTTCAACCCAAATTTCGCTCAAATCGGTTGCATTAAGAGCATAAACATACCCATTGAGATCGGTATAGTAAACCGTATCATCAAGGATGACAGGTGTTCCCCAGATCCAATTATCACCTTCATATTCAGCGACAATTTGTCCTGTTAGGCTAATTTTATAGAGCTTGTGCGAATAGCTGCCGATGTAGAGGAAGTCATTGTAAAGTAATGGTGTTGATGCAATTGCACCTTCAAGATCAACAGGCGCATCCCAGATAGGTGTACCTGTTGCAGCATTGAGTGCAAATAAATTGTGATTGATTGATGTGACATAAAGGGTGTCATTAACGAGCAAGGGGGCTGCCCAAACACCATCTTCTGTTTCAAATCGCCACACTTCTTGATAGGTTTCACGATCAAGCGCGACAATATCCCGCGAGCGATACGGTACGAAGATAAGATCATCTGAGAGAACAACATCTGCAATGACACCATCCGTTAATGGAATACCATCTTCACTGAGGACATCAGCAGTTTGAACATCAATTTCGATAAAGCGATTATCATAGGTTGGGAAGACAAATGTATCATCAACACGGAATGGTGAAACGTAGAAGGTTTGGTTATTGCCGCCTATTTTGAGTTCAATATTCCATTCAACAATTTCGCCCTCACTGTTGCGGATGATCTCGCCATCAGCATCACGAGCAACATGAATTTGTCCACCTTGATAAGGATCAATCGCTACAATGCGATCATTATAGGTTACGAGTACACGTGATTGCTCATTGATAGTGACTAATTCGAGATCGGGCCAAGCTACACCCTGTCGAACATTAGCACACCCTGCGACAACCACAGCCACAATAGAAACGAGCACGATAAGTTGCCAACGTGCCATTCGTCTAACTTTATTCAAAGATTATGTCTCCTTCGGCGGCACAGGGTCATATCCACCCGGATACATCGGTTGACACCGCCAAATACGGTTAAGTCCCATCCGAAGACCTTTTGCAACACCATGAATTTCGATAGCTTCATACATATATTCCGAGCAAGTCGGTGTAAAACGACAAGCGGAGGGGAGTACTGGAGAAATGAACCGCTTATAAAACCGTATCGATTTTAAGGCTAACCATTTCATAAGTCTGGCTCCTTTACCACAAATCCTGCTCTACGAAACAGGTCATACACTATACGTTGAATCTGTTGAAAAGGTTGCCCCACAATAGGAGGGCGAGCGATGAAAACAACATCGTAGCCCTGCTTCATGTGAGGATGCTGTAGGCGAACACACTCTCGAAGTAAGCGACGAACACGATTACGCTTAACAGCATTTCCCAAATATTTTGCGGTAATAAAACCGTATCTATTATGGGATAAGCCATTTATGCAGTAACTAAACACCACGGTTGGGTGTCGTTTTACTGCGCCATCTTGGCGTAATCGCTCAAAATCACTCTTTCGATGAAGACGGTATCGCCTATGCATCAATCTTTACAACTTCCCTAGGAAGCGTTCCAGTCAGTTTTCTTAACGTGATTTGGTTTCACAGCAAGACTATGACGACCTTTGGTGCGACGGCTTTTAAGCACATTACGCCCACCTTTGGACTTCATACGTTTGCGAAAACCATGAACACGTTTACGACGACGCTTCTTTGGTTGCCATGTGCGCTTCGTAGACATTGGTAACCTCTCTTAAGAACCAGTACATTGGACAGCGGATAAGTATAACGGACGAAAAATTACGGGTCAACCCATGCTTGCCAAGGTTACGACCAATCGCTACAATGAGCAACGTTAAGTTTGCTATGTTTAGCTCTTATCATAGAATATTGAGCATAACATTTGCATTAGATTACAAAATTACTCAGCCAATTGTGCTGATTAACCACTTTGTTACTAGAGCTTACTTAGAGCTAATTTATGATTGCTTTTTTTGCCACGCAATCATCTTCTTAAATCCCGAGGCAAACTCGTCCAAGATTGGAGGCGTTTAACCATGTTAGCGAACCGTTGGGCGCGTAATTTTAAAATTACGCAAGACGACATTGATTACATCATGAATTTATTGCTCGAAGAAGAAACCCCAATGACAACCCGTCAATTAGCACGAGTCATTGTAGAGCAACGATTAGAAGAAGAACAATCTGTTATTGAAGCACAATACGCCAATACACGCGTCTATAACCCTGCTGAATCTTATGCGGTTGGGGATCGTGTTGTTTTCAGTGCAATGGAATTAGCAACTGCAACTGTTGAAGAAGTACGAGCAGGTAACAATCCTGATTATGGCGATTATAGTGTTATCAGTGTTAAATTTGATGATGACGATAATAACTTACCTGATAAATATCGTGAATTTGCAGTAGCACTGACCCAAGCGCACGCCCTTAGCCAATTAGATGATGACAGCCCTCTTGCCAATCAAACCAATATCAATCCCGATGAAATCTTGGAAGTTGAAGATAATCATGTGATGCGCATTGTGCATGAGGAATTGCGTCAACATGAATCATTAAAACGGGTTGCAGGCTATTGGTTTCCTGAAGAATTAGTGATGGAAACGGATATTGGTGTTTTGCATTTATCGGAAGCTGTATTGGATATGAATGGTGGTGGACCACTACGCACGGAAGATATTCTCACTGAAATTGGTGGCATTGGTGATGCACCGATGAAACTACAAATTTTCTCATTGAATTTAGCGCTCAATGATGATGATCGCTTCGACGAAGTTGGTCCTTCAGGGGAAGTTTTATGGTATCTACGCCGTATGGAACCTGATGCAGTTCGTGAGATTCCTAGTTTGCTAGCCTATACACCGATTGAATATAACGATGACTTACTCAGTGACGAGATGTTTGATCTTGAAACTGAACTTGATGATGAATTTACAGAAATTGAATTTGAAGGGCGCTTGCCTCGTGCAACAACAACGGTCATTTATCCGCATCGCCGTGCAGGTACATTGCCTTTAAATGCTAAGAACTTAGCCATTTTCCCACTTGGACGCGCACCACGTATCCATGTTGAATTGATTGATAAAGAAGATGATGAAAGATTTGATGGTTGGGTTGTTCATGAAAATCGTTATGTATACGGTTTATTAGACTACTACACCAAACATCGCTTGCCTGTTGGTGCTTATGTCACTGTAGAACCGGGTGAAGAAGACGGTCAAATCATTGTTAGCCACGAGGGATATAAACCGCGTACTGAATACATCCGTATTTTAACGCCAAATGGTAAACAGATTCAGTTTGAAAACAAAAAACGACAAATCGGCGCTGAATATGATGATCTTATCATTATTGGTGTGGATGATTTAGAAGGTGTCGATAAACTCGCAGAAAATATGAGCAAAAAGCCACTTGCGATTATCATGCGTGATCTGATTCGTGCGCTTAGTACACTGACCCCTCAAGGCACTGTCCATGCAACGACATTGTTTAGTGCTGTCAATGTGATGCGACGTTGTGCGCCGGGTCCTATCTTTGCCACCTTAAATGCAAATCCTGATTTCACACACGTTGGCAATCATTATTGGTCATTGACGGAATAAAGCATCGTTAAAGCATATCTGAGAAAATTATAGTAGTAGCTTGACACCATGAGTCGAGCTACTCAAAATTAGATGACTAAATCAAGTAGAAAGAGCCGCATTTTATGCAACCCAGTAAGCCCAAACCGAGCGCTATACTTAAACCAACACTCGATACAAAATTCCAGATTGATTATGATTGGTGGGAGCGTGAAAACAATGATTTACGCGCTTATATGCTCTCTCATTTAGCACCAGAAAAACGTGAAAAATTTGCTGATAATTCTGATAATCAAATTGTTGATTACATTGATCCTGAAACAGGTGAAATTTTCCAACTTGATGAACTCGGATTAGCATTACAAGAAGCAGCAAAAGACCCTGAATTTATCAATCCGCAAACATCATTGGTCGATAGCGTTTTCCGTGTCTTTTTAGCCAATGGCAATACACCACGTAGCCCCAATGAACTTGAAGAAGATACAGGACGTGATGCACGCACCATCTTAAAAACATTTGGTGGTATCCGCATTTATCGTGGTATTCGACCAATTCAAACCAGCTAAACAAGGGAGTAGTAGCGAGTGGGACGGGTTATCAATAGTAATACACCGGGCAAGCGACGCAATGCAATGATGCGAACGATTGCTGAAATTTTACGCCGCTTAGGGCAACAAAGCGGTGAAATCAATGACGATGTGCGTGATATGACGGCTATGATTGTCTTTTGTTTGCGTGAAATTGATGAAAGTATCATCGATACTATCAAAGCATGGGAAAAACGGGGATATTGGCAAAAAGCCGATAAATTTCAATTAGAGTGGATGTGGTCAGAACAATACGCCACTCAATTAGAAAAACTCGTTCGTGAGGAAAATTGGAATAGCTTGCCAGAAATCATGATGGGACTATTTCCACATTTTACGAGTATTCAAATCAGTAAAATGACCCGTAATCCCAGTGATTGGGATGGCGCGTATCAACGCCTCATTGAAGAAGATAATTAGCTAAGAAGTAGCGTACATAAAGGGGCTTAAGTCGCCCCTTTTTAGATTCAATTAAAATGTTCTTGAATATAGGGATTGAGAGCATTGTAGTTGGGTGTGACATAGCCATCACCCGGTAAGATATAGTCACGGTTAATGACAAGCTGATTAAAATTACCTGCTCGTATAAATAGCGGTGGGATAATTGTCCCAATATCAAGAATATTGAGATTGGTTTCTGTGTGTTGTTGGATTGCAATCCATGCAGGTAGCCAGTTTAAGGGATTCACCAATTTACGGGATAACGCATTAACAACTTGCTGTTGACGCTCGGCACGGCGATAGTCATCATCTTGGTGGCGTGTTCTAGCATAAATTAAAGCCGTTTCGCCATTCATTTGCTGGCGACCTTCTTCAAAGCGAACGGACATTATGCCGTAATCGGCTGTTGGGAACATGTTATCAACGACCAGATAAGGTACATCAATCGTGATGCCACCAACAGCATCAACCAAGCTCGTAAAGGCTTGAAAATCCAAGCGCATATAGCGATCTGTACCAATGCCAAAACTCATTTCAATTGCATCTGATAATAATTGAGGTCCCGATCCCGACTCATCAAGTTCGCCGAGGACATTTATTGTATTGATGCGTTGTAAACCATAGCCCGGTGTATTGATAAAAATATCGCGTGGAATAGAAAGTAGATTGATAGTCAAGTTTGAGGGCTGAACGCCTACCACGATCACACTATCTGTTCGTGTAACTGCCCCTTCGTTACCGCGTGAATCCAAGCCCATCACCACAATATCGAGTGCATTAGGAGGAAAGGCAATATAGAGTGCAAGCGAAGCCGTACAACTACACAAAAACAGAAGGGTTACGACAAATATGGATAGTAAACATCCTTGTCCACGCCCCCAATGGCGACCGCGTCTGCGAGCGTGCATAGCTTTTGATGGTTTTTCTACGTGCATAATCGACTTGTCCCTCAATCCGAGCAAATGTCGCAATCATCACTGATTTAGTCAGAAAGTCAAGCGATAGTTGCTATAGCGTTACGAACCCGGTGGGCGCGTCGGGATAACTGTGCCGATAATCGGTGTAATTGCAATTGGTGGTGCTGCTGAGTTAAAACTGAATGAAAAATAGCGTTGCCAATTACTGCGATTTCCGACTAAGCCAAAAACAAAATTACGTGGGGTACTGACAAAAGTTGAATTATCATCTGAGGTTTGTAATCGAGCGCTGAATGGTTCTTCCCATTGTTGGGTAGCAACACCGATACGATTACGCACGCCAACATTTTGTTCCCATAATAAACCAAATCCCCTACGAGGTGACCATCCTCCGCTTATTTGGCGTGGCGGTGCATCAAGGTAAGACATGGTAGGATTGTTTTCATTGAATGTATCTCGGAAAACTTCCCAACGCGGTTGATTAGCATCGTTATACATGACGTAAATAGCATTGCCCGACCCGACCCAAATCATATAACCATTCTGAAATTCTTGATAAACGCCTGTTGATGCCGTTGGTGCATTAAGTGGGCAACTATCAGGGCGTGGTTCAATAAAAAACCAGTTGGTATCACACACGCGATTTGCATTGGAAATTGCAGGTTGCGTTACAGCAATTAATTCGCTAGTTGGCAAAACTAATGCGGTTGTCGATGCGGTTGCTGTCATTGTGGTTGTCGGTGTCACACTCGGTGTCTGTGTTTGTGTAGGTGTTACGGTTGGTGTTTTGCTCGGTGGTAATGTGGGTGTAACCAAGACAAACTGTGCATCGACTGTTACTTGATTTAAAGGTGAGACAACTTCGCTCGTTGGACGTACAGGCACGAGGGGCGAGGGTGTTGGACTAAGTACGCGTGTTGGACGTGCATCTGTAGCAGCAAGTGTCACTTCTTGTACTAAAATAGGTCCATCAATTGTTACCCGATTATCTGGTTGACATGCCACAATGAGCATTAATACAATGGGTATCCATAAGCATCTACGCATTAACTGTCCGTTCAGCTACCATAAGTCGTGGTTATTGTATTCGCAATTTTTGAATACGCAATCGCTAACTAGCAAAAAACAGGAATGGTATAATCGTGGTATGATTATGCTGTTCATAACATCATAGAGGGTTGCTCATGGCAAGACGGCGCAGTAGAGGGAATGTTAAATCACGAGAAGAAGCAAAGGTTGAGCGTAGAACATGGCTTGCACTTGCTGGTGTTTTCATTCTACTATCTTTATTTGATCCGAATAATACCTTACCTGATTATATGATTGCATTCACTATTTCAGGCATCTTATTTGCATCAGGGATTTACCAATTTATACAATCTGATGATAACGAAAGTTGGCGTGTCAGTCCTATCACATGGATGGTAGCGACGATCTTAGGATTATTTGCAACGTTTTATGTACTATCAGACTTTCGTGGTTGGTTTAGTATTCCCCTTGATTTGAGATTGCTTTCATTGGCAGCAACATATGTCATTCTCATACTAGGTGTATTGACCAATGAAGCGTAAAATCAAAGTAAATTCGCACAACACACTTTGTGCATATTGACAGAAACTATAGATTGCGTTAAAAGTCTTACGAAATTGCGCTGGGGAAATACGGGAATTATGACAGACGCTACAAGCACACTCACTATCGAAGATGTTCGTAAATTAGCCTTACCGCTCGGCACACGGGTGATAACAGGTGATGGATTATTGAATCGTCCTGTTTCTTGGACAACACTTATTTATTTGGATGATAATTTCGCCAATAAATCTTTACAAATTGAAGAAATGATTATCGTTGCCCCCAAAGCAAATCCGAAATCAACGGCGAGCAGTGATGTTGAAGTTATCCGTTGGGCAGCCGATCAAAAGGCATCAGCAGTTGTATTATTTGATACCCCTACCCCAACAGCACTAGCGGAAGCAAAAGCCTATAGTGTTCCTATTTTAACTTTACCGCAAAACAGTCGTCCGCGTGTTGTAGAAAAAACAGTAATTAGCCTACTCGTTGACCAAAAAAGCCAACTTGAGCGCCGTGGTACACAAATTTATCGTCAACTAACACAAATTTCGTCACGGAATGAAGGGTTAGCCGAACTCATCAATGCAATGGCGCGTCTCACCAGCAAAGCGGTTGTGATCCAAGATAAACGTATGGGCATTATGGAGTATACGGTTCAGCCACAATTTGTCGCTATGTGGGATGATATTGAAGGATTTGTGAAGCAACCCAATAATCTCCCTGCTGAATTTCAAGATCGGCATCGGGTGAATGAAACTGAAAATGCTGTTTTGATGCAATCGCTTGCATTGCCCGGTATCGCACGCTTAGTTGCGCCAATTATCACAAAAGGGATTGGACGTGGTTATCTGTCAATCATTGGGCATGATAGCGATATTGATGATATCGATTTGCTAGTTGCAGAGCATGGGGCTGCTGCATGTGCTTTAGAGATGGCAAAGTTAAAAGCCGTTAGTGAAACTGAAAAACGCTTACGGGGAACTTTTTTAGATCGCCTACTCATTGGCGATGTGAGCCAGCAAGAAGCTGTGCGCCAAGGCGAGCGTTTTGAACATGAAATGAATGCAACCCATATGGCAGTTGTGATGTCATGGCGTGGTGATGCACCACCTTCTAATCGTCGTTTAGAAACCATGATTAACAGTATTCTGGATGCGCAACGGGCTGATGCACTGGTATGGCAACGTGAGCGCGAACAAGAAGTAGTCGTATTTCATGCCACCAATTCAGAAGACCCCATTGATAATACGATTAAATTAGCCAACATTTTCTCAAAAGAAATTAATCGGCAATACCCCGGTAGTCGTCTAGCCATTGGATTGGGGCAACCTGCAAAAGATGTCAGTTCATGGCGCACATCGTATCGTGATGCAGTACAAGCACGCGATCTTGCGGTACGTCTTCAAACTGATACACCGCTCTATATTGGTGATCTTGGTGTGTACCAGCTTATATTATCCTTGAATGATCGTGAAAAGCTCTTGCAATTTACAAACCAAACATTGGGATCATTAACCGAGTATGATATGCGTCAAAATGCTGACTTAATCAAAACATTAGAAGCATTTTTTACCTGTCATGGTAACTTAAGCCAAACAGCAGAAATGCTGATCGTTCATCGCAATACATTGTTGTATCGGATGAACCGCATTAACGAAATTGCAGAAATTGACCTCAATCGCCCTGAAACACGCTTGGCACTTCATCTGGCACTCACAATACGCCGATTGTTAACACTCAACTAAGCCTCTACTCAAGACCAGCATTAGCTGGTCTTTTCACTATCTTGCACAATGACAGCCTGTTTTGCATCAAAATTTAGCAAGAGTTACTGATGTTTTTTTTAGCTTTTTGTGCATTTTATCTAAACTGCATACTATAACACCGTAAATTTTCACGATGATAATTCTCTCGTAATCGATAGAATTAAGCTTCATAGAAACTCCCCAAAATTACTATTAAAACATATCAACAGTGACATTATCACTGTTTTAAAACATAACCCATAAGATTGACTATCAAATTAGTCACTAAATTATCGGAGGAATCAACGATGACAAAACGCACCCTCCCGCACAATATTGTTCTCCCTGAATTGGACAATTTGGGATTGCATCCCATTGATACAACTGAACGTGATGCCTGTGCATTAATTTGTTCTGTTCGTAAAGGTGGACAACCGACACATGGCAATGTTAAGCGCACCATAGAAGCACTTGCGCGTATGGGTCACCGTACGGGGTATATCAATGGTGAAGGGGATGGTGTCGGCATTTTGACAGACATCCCACGCCAAATGTGGTCAAAATGGCTTGCCCAAGAAGGCTTGTTGGCATCACTTGCAACAGATCGCAATTTCTGGGTCGCACATTTATTTATTCCGCGTGTAGACCGTGAACGCGCTGAAAATATTGTTGAGCAAATTTGTCGTACAATCAGTAGCACAGGGTTACACCTATTAATTGAACGTCGTGGACGGGTTAATAGTCGTGTTTTAGGTCCAAGTGCCGAGAAAAATGAGCCAACATTCTGGCAAATTGCAGGGGTAAATGGTCAAGTAGCGGCTGATGAAATTGACGCAACTTTATTTGATTTACAAACGACATTAGAAGCTGAACTGGGTGTACATTTTCCATCATTTTCACGTTACAGTGTTGTCTATAAAGTTCAAGGGACAATCGAGATTTTACGGCGTTATTACCCTGAATTGCGAGATCGTGATTATGCTTCGTCAGTGACAATGGGGCATGCGCGTTATAGTACAAACACCAATCCAATTTTTGAACGCGCTCAACCCTTTAGTATTATTGGGCATAATGGCGAATTTAATACAATTTCACGCTTCCGCACTGAAGCAAACATGCTTGATGTGCCATTACAAATTAATGGCTCTGATTCACAAGATGTTGATCGTATGATTCATGCGATGACGGCACGCCATGGGCTTGATCTCATTGAAGCAATGGAACATATCTTCCCACCCTATGAACATGATCTTATTCAAAACCGTGAAGATATTCGCTCAATGTATAACCAAATTCGCCAATCATGGGGGCATTTTGCCCAAGGTCCTGCGGGTGTTGCAGCACGGCTTGGCAACCAACTTGTTTTCAGTGTTGATGCGCTTGGCTTACGTCCATTATGGTTTGGTGAAACTGAAAAAGAATATTTCGCGTCATCAGAACGGGGTGTATATCAACTTGATTCGATGTCGCGCTCACCTCGTCCATTAGCACCCGGCGAAAAGATTGCCCTACAAATTACTCCGGGATCAGAAATTACAGTTATGGATTATCCTGCTATTCAACGCCATGTATTGGGGCGTTGGGCAAAACATAGTCCACAAGCATTAGGCTATGATTCCCCCTCTTGGAATCTCAGCTACGAAAATGCGCCCGCTCCTAATGGATTACCTTCTGGCGGTAACAATGGTTTAGCAAGCCAATTTGAAACAGCACCTGTGGCTATTGCAGAAGCACAAATTGCACCTAGCAGCGTAGAAGCAGCAGTGGCAGCATCGCATGATTTACCTTGGGATCGTGAAGATTTCACTGTAAGTGGTGCGGTGATGGCTGGCATGGGTTGGGAACGCTATCATGTCGAGATTATCAGTGCTATGGCAGAAAATGCTAAAGAATTAATAGCATCACTCGGTTGGGATGGTCCTCTCGCAGCAATGAGCCAAAAGCGTACAAATCTAGCAGATTACTTTAAAGAAACTGTTGCTGTCGTTACCAATCCTGCGATTGACCGTGAACGTGAGCAATCCCAATTTACAACACGCGTCTTAGTCGGTGCGCGTCCTAATATTGTTAGTTTACGCGATCAATCTGATTTGCTGATACAACTCGAAACGCCCTTCTTAACAGGTGGTTTCAATGCACTCGGTGATGCAGAACTGATGCAAGATATTGCTGCTGAAAATGGCACAATGTCCTTAGAAAGCCTGCTTGATGTATTCGGCGAAAAAGCAACCATACTGTCGCTCAGTGCTTTGCCTGACGAACGCATCGAAGCAGCGATTGAACGTATCCAATTTGCAGCCATTGAAGCTGTTGCAACAGGCACACAATGTCTTGTGCTTGATGATACGGTTGTAACAGAGGGTGCGCATCTGTGGATTGATCCCCTATTGGCAACTGCTGCTGTCGATAAAGCGTTACGCAGTGCCGATACACAACCGAATCTACGTCGTCGGACAGGTATTGTCGTGCGATCCGCATCATTACGCGACCTGCATGATATGGCACTTTGTATTAGCCTTGGTGCAAATGCACTCCTACCCTATGCAGTTTATGCTGTTGCCATCGGCATTGCACCCCGTGGTAGCCAAACTACCCCTGACGATGAGCAAATTCGCCTAGCAATGAATAACACAATTGGAGCAATGACAAAAGGCTTGCAAAAGGTTACATCAACCATTGGTTGCCATGAATTGCGTGGCTACGGACATAGCTTTAGTTCAATTGGTTTTGGTAATGCAATTGCAAATATTTTTGGTACACCCAACTACTTTGGTAGTGAAGCACGCGGTTTAACATGGTCAACTTTGCAGCAAGATGCAGAAGAACGCGCGAGTGAGTTCCGAGGGGATGTACGGTCACGATTACAGAATCCAGATCGTTTCTTCCCTAAAGTGTGGAAAAAAGCTGAAGCTGTCGCACAAAATGAGATGACATGGGAAGAATACACTGATGAAGTCCAAACTTGGGAATCCCAAATCCCTGTTAGTATTCGTCATTTACTGAGCATGAAAGAGACTGATAGTACGGTTAAACCTGAAGATGTTGATTTACGGGTCGGTAATCATAGTATGCCTGTTATCATCAGTGCAATGTCTTATGGCTCACAAGGTGAATTAGCATATCGCACCTATGCCGAAGCTGCCAAAATGCTCAATATTATTTGCATGAATGGTGAAGGTGGCGAACTGCTTGATATGATCGGTAAATATAAACCTTGGCGTGGTCAACAGGTTGCATCAGGTCGCTTTGGGGTCAATATCGGTTTATTAAACTCTGCTGACTTCATCGAAATCAAAATTGGGCAAGGTGCGAAACCCGGTGAAGGTGGACATCTACCCGGATTTAAAGTAACAGAACAAGTCGCAGCATCACGCGGAACAACGCCCGGTGTAGCATTAATTTCACCGAGCAACAATCATGATCTGTACTCAATCGAAGACCTTGCACAACTCATTGATGAACTTAAAACTGCTAATCCTCACGCTAAAGTGAGTGTCAAAATTCCAGTTGTTCCGGGTGTGGGCATCATCGCAGTTGGTGTTGCCAAAGCTGGCGCAGATATTATTACAATAACGGGCTATACAGGGGGTACAGGCGCTGCACGCGCTCATGCGCTACGTCATGTTGGATTACCTGCTGAAATTGGTGTCTGGCTATCGCATCGCGCGTTAATTGCCAGTGGTTTGCGTGATGATGTTGAATTATGGGTTGATGGGGGTATGAAAACGGGACGCGATGTTGTTAAGCTGATGTGTCTAGGTGCTAATCGTGTTGGGTTTGGGACATTAGCAATGGTTTCAGTCGGTTGTACAATTTGCCGAGGTTGCCAAGATGGGACATGCCATGTTGGTATTACCACCCATGTTAAAACGAAGGAAGAAGCCGAGATGAAAAATTTCAAGGCATTCCGTCCCTTCCACGAAAAAGGATCAGCAGATGGTATCTATAATGTATTCTGTGCATTATCAGAAGACATCAAGAAATGGACTGCAAAACTCGGCTTTAATAATGTCAATGATCTTGTAGGGCGTGCTGACTTACTCGAACAAACACAAATGCATGATCGTATTGATCTCACAACCTTATTGAAATCTGTACCAATGCAAGCCAATAAACCGACACAAGCTGGTGGTTTACGCATATCACGACCACGCAATATCATTAGTCGTCAAATTACTGAAGAAGTTATTCGCTACGTCAATAAAGGTGAATATGAACTCACCTACGATGATGAACAAGTGATGGCACATGACCGCGCCTTAGGCACCCATCTATGTGGTGCGATCAAACGTAACGAAATCCCGAATACAGACCGACTGGATGCCATTCATCTGAGTTTCAGCAATAGTGCAGTCCCCGGTAATGGCTTAGGCGCATTCATTGATGCACCTGTTTCAATCCTCGCTGAAGGTGGCGCACAAGATGGTGTGGGTAAATGTGCTAAAGGCGGTGTGATTACCATTCTCAAGGGCTTAAACCATAATGGTGCAAGGCTTGATGGCTCTGTCGGTAAAAGTTTTGCATATGGCGCACAAGGTGGCTTATTTATTGTGCAGGGCGATGCCGATACCCGTGCTTGTATCCGCATGAGTGGTGCGGATGTAATCTTTGGTGGTGAAATCAGCGAACCATTGCGTGATGAACTCGGTGGACTTGGTGCGCGGGCGAATCTTAAAGGCTATGCTTTTGAGTATATGACTAGTGGACGCGCATTGGTACTGGGTGACCCCGGTCCTTGGATTTGCTCGGGGATGACAGGGGGTGTTGTTTATCAACGTGTGCAACCGACAATGAATCTCACAATGGATGCAATTCGTCGGCGGATTGCACCGGGATCACCTGTGGAATTATATCAACTTGATGAAGTCGGTGTACAAGATGTGCGAGAATTGCTGCAATATTACATCCAAACACTCGAATTCAGCACACAAGCCGATGCTGTATCGCATCTCTATACATTGCTGAAACGCCCTGAAAATCACTTCATAAAATTGCAACCTAAATCATAACAGCAGATACAAATAAAAAGCCACTGGTGAATGATAGCCAGTGGCTTTTTGTTTAGCTATGCTTCGCTTACTTAATCCTCGAAATCACCTTCAGGGAATGTATAGCTTTCCCAATTTGCTTTGCTGACGAAGGTTGTCAATTTACGTCCATCGTCTGTTTTACCTTTGAGACCATAGCGTAGACCACTTTTGGTATCGAAGGTTACTTTACGAATTTTTGAATCTTCTACAGCCACTTTTTTGCGAAGTTTTACATCATAAAATTCAATCGGCATCTTGAAACCTGCTTTTATCTAATAATTAATCGTTCTATCTAAACTATTACAGGATTTCAATCTGCACAAGTCATTTTAGTGCTTATGGGGTTAATGTTATCTTTTATTGACGATATTCTTACCAAATCATTGCAAAATACGCCCCGTAATGGTCGCAAGCACTCGTTGAATTTTGAGTGCCAGATGCAAAATGAGGCGGTTATCCGCATCATTAAGATCAAGTTCCGTCAATTCACTAATCCGATCAAGACGGTACACCAATGTATTACGATGCACATCCAAATCTTTAGCAGCTTGTGCAAGGTTGCCGTTGGCATCAAAGAAACCTGTTAAAGTACGGATCAAGTCACTTTGTTTGCGTTCATCATGTTCAACCAATGGACCTAAGGTTTCTTGATAGAAGCTACTCATCTTATCTAAATTGCGTTCTTTGAGTGCTAATAACAATTGATAGAGTTTTAGATCACCATAGAATGTGGTTTTCTCAAAGTCTCCCAACTCATTGGCAATACCTACGGCATCTTTTGCTTCTCGATAAGAATCGCGCAAGACACGCAAACCGATTGCAGGACGGCTAATACCTGCTGCTACAAGACCACTCGGAGTTCGCATTGCAAGTTGCTGACGTAATTCTTCGATGGCTGTTCGCACGCGCGGAATATTCTCCACTTTATCAATAGGATAGAGCGCTACAATCACATCGACATATTGCCCGACTGCTCCTTCAATTTGACGACGTGCCATATCATCACGCACTAACGAAATCAGTGATTCAAGGGGTAAGGTTTGCCCGCCATCAGTCATTGCGCGATAAACGACCACAAAGTAATTGGTTTGAGGGCTAAATCCTGCCTGTTGAGCGCGTGTAGCAAGCAAGTCATCATCAGCAGGTGTACCGCTCAACCACATTTGCACCCAATCACCACGCGCTTGTTCCACTGCCGATTCAATTGCGCGTGTTTTCGCTAGTTCAATCGAACAAACATCAGCCCCATAAGATAGAACAAGACGATCAAAATCGTCAATCATTTCTTCTTTTGATACAAGTGATAAATAGGCAGAAACGCGCTTTTCAACTTGTAAAACGGTGGTATATCCAATCGGGCTATTCACAATTGTGCCTTGTGTGTTGGGGGCATCAGAATCAAGCCATTTTTGAAAATCACGATACGGCAAATTCTGAATCATTGAGCGTCCACTGATACCGCGTCGTCCCACTGTCGGATAGACTTGCGCCATCATCACACCAGCATCATCGTGCATAATGACAGGTTTAGCTGTGGCACGCGCTATCACTTGTAAAAGCGAATTAATATCCCGATTTTCTGCGGATACTCGTGTCAATTGGCGTTGAATTTCAACCGCACGTTCGTTAAGCTGGGCTGCTTGATTAAGAATGAGCTTGTTGACGGCGCGTTCAATACCCGGCAAACCCGATTGATCGGGTAAAATTAGTAAGGCAATTTGTTTTTCATTAGCAACAGTGATGGCAGTCTGTGAAACTTCACCATCAACCGCAACTGCACCGACCCCAGCATCTGCAAGGCTTTGTACGACTTCCGCTAAGGAAATCCGATTATCATATCCCCGTAGCAAATCCATCGAGACAAGCGCTAGCTCGCCCCCATACACATCGGGGAATGCAGGAGGTTGAGCGCGAACGGTAATCGCCCAATTGATTAGTACATCAGCATCGCCAGCAGCAAGATTCGTGCCGAGTGGCAAGGCAAATCTTAATAGTGCTTGTAAAGTCGCTGTATTTTTATCGTTATTCATCTGTGCAATATCTCCAATGTCGTGCTGATTGTAAGGGATAGCTTATACTTTCTCTATAGCATTTTAACCAATGAAATGAAAGTATTTTTGGAGTATTGTACCAATCATATAGCAAAAGTGACTAAAAATAAAATAAGTAGGCGCGTATGTGTACGCCTACTTCTATAATTTTTTAGTGATATTACACAACTAGCTTGTGCGTTTAACACGAATCACAAGGGTTTCGCCATCCAAGTCTTTTGGTAAATCGGCTGTAAAGTCCTCTGTGTAAAAGCCTTCTGTAGCATCATCAACTGATAAGCTATCGGCTAAGGTTTCTTGTTGAATGCGATCACTAAATTGCTCAATTGCGCTTGTGAGTTTTTCGCTGGCAGAATAAACAATCGTGATGCGGTCATCTAAATTAAAGTTCGCATTTTTACGCGCAACTTGAATCCGCCGTTGAACTTCATTAGCAAGGCGTTCAGCGATAAGGTCATCCGATAAGTTGGTATCAATCGCAACAACATAGCCTTTTTCTTCACTCACGATATAGCCATCTGCTGCTGATTCTTGATGCACTTCAATTTCATCGGGTGCTAGCTCAAACGATTTATCATTGACCTCAAGTGTAATCGTATCCCCTGCTAGCAAAGCACGACCCCATTTAGACGCATCATCGGCATTCGCATTCTGAAGGGCATTCGCAACCAATTTAACATCACCACGCAACTTCTTGCCTAATTTACCAAAGTCAGGTTTGAGCGCGTAGCTGGTCACACCTTCAGTTTCTTGCAAGAGTTCCACTTTTTTAACATTGAGTTCATCACGGATAACAGCATCGTAGGCAGCAACAGCTTTACGCTCTTCAGCATTACCGATACCGAGTTTAGCCAATGCTAAGGGTTGGCGAACGCCGAGTTCTGCACTATTACGCGCCCCCAAGCCTAAGCTCACCATAAGGCGAACAAGATTCATATCCCGCATTAAGTTTTCATCAATGAGTGATAGATCAGCTTGGATCCATGTTGCTAAATGGACACTATCGACAGCATTCTTTTCCATCTCGACAACGAGATTACGATACAATTCATCTGCAACAAATGGCATGGATGGCGCGAGTAAAAATGATACTGTTTTGAGACATTCGTATAGGGTTGCATACGCTGATCTCTTATCATCTGTCATACCATTAGACCAAAACCGCTCACGACTACGGCGCACATACCAGTTACTCAAAGCATCCACAAATTCTTCGATTGGACGTGTTGCACTTGTCACATCATATGTTTCATAACCATTGGTGACTGTTTGAACCAATGTATTGAGTTCGGATAGTACCCAACGATCCAATACATCACGATCCGCAACAGCAGGTGCATCCATATCAGGTGTCCAGCCATCAATATTGGCATATGTGACAAAGAAGCTATAGGTATTCCAGAGTGTGAGATAGAATTTTTTAACGACCTCACCCACTAAACGTTTCGAGAAACGGCGTGGTTCACCCGGTGCGCCACTGGTATAGAGATACCAACGGAAAGCATCAGCACCATGTTCATCTAAAACATCCCAAGGATCAATAGCATTACCTTTACTCTTGGACATTTTCTTACCTTCTTCATCCAAGATATGCCCTAAGCAGATGACATTACGATACGCAACACTATCAAAGAGCATGCTAGCAATCGCATGTAAGCTATAGAACCAACCGCGTGTTTGGTCAACTGCTTCACAGATATAATCTGCTGGGAATTGTTCTTCCGCTTTTTCTTTATTTTTATGCGGATAGCCCCATTGTGCCAATTGCATTGCACCACTATCAAACCAAACATCAATGACTTCTGGCACACGACGCATTGTACCGCCCTTACCATTTGGATTCGGGAACGTGATGTCATCTACATAGGGACGATGCAAATCAAGCTCAGTGAGGTCACGTCCTGTGTATTGTTCGAGTTCTGCGACACTACCGATACAAACCATATCACCAGAGTCATCATCTACCCAAACAGGGAGAGGTGTACCCCAGTAACGCTCACGCCCGAGCGCCCATTCTTTAAGGTCTTCCAGCCAATTACCAAAGCGACCATCTTTAATATGATTGGGTACCCAATTCACTTTTTGATTGTTATCAATCATTTGTTGCTTATATTCACGCGTATTGATGAACCAAGTTTCACGGGCAAGGTACATTAAGGGCATGTCATCACGCCAGTTATGAGGATAACTATGCAAATATTGTTCTACTTTGTACATTAAGCCGCGTTTTTTGAGGTCTTTGACAATCTCTTTATCGGCATCTTTGAACCACATGCCTTTAAATTTATCAACAGCATCAATCATCCGCCCATTATCAGTGACCGTCATGAAATAGGGTAAATCATGATCGCGTCCCATACGATTATCGTCTTCACCAAAGGCAGGCGCAATATGAACGATACCTGTACCATCACCCAAGGTAACAAAATCACCTGATAACACATAGGCATAGTCTTTATCTGTAGCGACAAAGTTATAGAGCGGATTGTAACGCTTACCCAGTAAATCTTTACCGAGATAGCGTTTGACAATTTTACGTTCTTCGCCTTCTTCGAGTGCGCCGAGAACCTTATCAACCAATGCTTCCGCGAGAATGAGTTGCTCTGTACCGCCGTCTTCTGTCGGATGCTCAACTTGAACGTAATGAGCAGTTGGGTTCACTGCCAATGCAGCATTGCCCGGTAATGTCCAAGGGGTCGTTGTCCATGCCATGAAATAGACACCCTCTTCATCTTTGAGCGGAAAACGCACATAGATACTGGGGTCAACAATATCTTTATAGCCTTGTGCAACTTCATGACTGCTTAATGGTGTGCCTGATGTCGGACTATAAGGAACTGTTTTATAGCCACGATACAGCAATTTTTTATCCCACAGTTGCTTGAGAATCCACCAAACAGATTCAATATAATCATTGGTAAAGGTGACATAGGCATTATCTAAATCGACCCAAAACGCGATCCGCTCGGTTAATTTTTCCCAGTCAGCGATGTTGCTAAAAACACGCTTACGGCATAATTCGTTGAATTTTTCGACCCCGTAAGTTTCGATTTCACTTTTATCTGTGAAGCCGAGTTCTTTTTCAACGGCAATTTCAACGGGTAAGCCATGTGTATCCCAACCACCGCGACGCTCGACATAGTAGCCATTCATCACTTTATAGCGTGGGAACATATCTTTGAATGCGCGTGCTAATACATGATGGCTGCCCGGTTTACCATTTGCGGTTGGGGGACCTTCATAAAATACATAACGAGGGGCATCATCGCGCCCTTCTGTTGTTCGTTTGAACACACGGTTCAAACGCCAAAATTCGAGGGTTTCTTGCTCAACTTTTTGAATATCGACCCTTGGGTCAACAGGTTTAAACATACGATCTCCTATGATACGGTTGATTGTGTTTACAGGGGAATTATGGCTATATGTATCAAACTACACATATCCGTATCTCAGCTACAATGCCCCATGACCCGATTAACGTCATGTAAGCACCTCCTAAAACTAATAAAAAAACTTGCTTCTAATTATGGCGCATGTGTCTTAATAAGTGTAGTGGAAATTTAGCTCACAACGGGTCATTACAGACACAATCATAACAATTGTTGCATCTCAATAACGGATTCTGCGATTGCTTGACCATAAGGGGTATGTGCAAAGCGTTCTGCCTCAGCTTGCCAAAATACCAAGCCATCAGCATTGAAAACAATTGACTCATCGTGCGGATTATCCATATAACGAATATATGCAATGAATAATTGCCGATATGCTTCATCTACAGGTGGCAATTTATCACATTCAATCACGGCTTCATCAAGGTTCGATGCCAGAAATAGTGCTAGTGCCATATCAAAGTGAATTGTTTTTGAGCCACCATTGGATAAACTTTTTTCAAGTTGTTCAAAGGCAATTTGATATTGCCCTTTTGCGAGCAATGTTTTACCTAGTCCGTACAATGCAAAGTGGTAATCGTGACGACGCGCAATAGCAATCCGTAGCACCGATTCACTTTCTACCAATTGCCCTAGTGTACGATAAGCATTACCCAACAAAATGAGCGCATCAATCATCGGATGGGCTTCATCTTCGATGTATTGTTTCAGTACCGATACAACCTGCTCAAATTCGCCCGCGATAAAATGACGTTGTGCTTGGGTGAAGGGAGTCACGAGATTACGATTCCCCCACATAAAAATCCCCTGTATG
Source organism: Phototrophicaceae bacterium (assembly GCA_049680565.1). Taxonomy (GTDB): domain Bacteria; phylum Chloroflexota; class Anaerolineae; order Aggregatilineales; family Phototrophicaceae; genus JAUZRW01. The sequence continues at coordinate 38,146 of JBAUIA010000411.1, read as the reverse complement.
CCGAGTAACAAGCCAATTGCACCCACTAACGCAGGTATTTGTAAATCAGGCTGAGTCGATAATATAATCACATCAATGATGAGTAGCACGAATGCTATTCCGAGTGCAATCTGTGTAGGACGATCCCATTTTGGAATTTCGCGGAAGAGTGCTAGTAAAATACGCATAATTTACGTTACGCTACTCCAAGGGCTGAAAGGTCTACTTTATCATCAATGAGTTGTTCAGCTAAAGTAATATCGGCTTCTAAGACTTCTCTTAATACTTTCGCTTGTTCCTCTGGTAAAATTTTCTGCCATTCTTTGAGTCCATTACGTTCACTTTTGAGAAGTTTAAGAGCATTTTTCGCTAAATCTTGTTGATCTTGACGCATATAAGCACGCAACTGCCATAGATAAACCAATAAACGATGACGTGAATCAGGGATTGTTGCAGCTAAGGCTTTTTCAAGACTATCGAGTGTGAGTGTACTATCGCCAAGGCGATCTGCAATCATACCTAGGTTATAAGCAGCAACCCATTCATCAGGTGCAAGCTCATAGGCTTTATGGGCAGCAACAAGTGCATCTTGATAGTTACCTGCTTGTAAATCAACTTCCGCCATACCGTTATAAGCAACTGCAAGATCAGCATCATTAGTGCTTTTTTCAATCATCATTTGGTAATCACGACGCGCACGCCCTAATTTACCCCATAAGCGCAATAATTCTGCACGAAAACGATAATGATTGGGGTCATCACTCTCTTCTTTGATAAGACCATCCATCGTATCAACAGCCGTTTTATAATCGTTATTTCGCATGGCTTTAATGGCTTGTCGATACTGCATGGGAGTCCGTTCATCCCCAAAGAGCAGTAAGCTAATTAATGCCCAGCCAAATGCTGCGCCTAAAAAGATCAGCAAATATTGGGGCAAAAAAAGCACCCCTAATAACACTAATCCAAATGATGGGACTAAAATTGCTGACCATCGTCCGCGTTGTTCAACATCCATCCGTGAGCCAACAATGAAAATCGTGCCGAGCAAAAATGCCGCGAGTAAGGCATTTTGCGATACGACAGCATTATCAATCCCCACAATTTGAGCAACAAAACTGCCTAATCCTGTGACAACAAGCATCCCGATGAGCGCCCAAAAACGACCCTCACCCAGCCACGTTCTAAAATTTTGAATGACGTTCAAGGTGTATACTCCACTAAAATCATCTCATATGTACCTGACTCTGCGCGTATGACAATCCCATTTTTATCTAACCAATAATCGCGCAAATAGCGATAATGGGTTGTTTGATACACACGATCATTGATATTCAAGCTATATTGCTCAAGTTTTTGAACCGATTGTTTTGCCATATCCCCTGCGCGATCTCCTGAGCGTAAAATGGGGGCAAAAGTCGATGTAAGTCCTTTTTGATTAAGATGTAGGATAGTGTGACCTTTGCAGCTTAGGAAGGGTAAATCTAGTAAGGCATCATTTGACCAAACCAATGTATCGTCTAATTGGGTATTTGCAGGTAATTGACGCTTAACTCGTAATTGTGATCCTTGCACCTGATAATAGCCATTGAGTGTCTCATCAACATGGTATGCAAACCGATTCACGTTCTTGTTTTCATCCAATATAATCGTTGCATCTAATTGATAATCAGGTGATGCAAAAAGAATATGTAAGTGATTTTCATCAAGGTATTCCCATGTCTCCGTGATACCATTTGGAACACCATTCTCACGGTGTTCGTATTTTCCGCTAACGATGGGCATAGTTGGTCACTTTGACAAGATATTGTGCGCCATTATGTGTATATTGTCGTTGTAGGGGAATATCATGTTGATCGAGCCAATAAAACACATCATCAGCAATTTGGAATTTACGGGTTTCGATTGTTCGCTTGCCGATTATCAGTGCTTCTGTATCCATATGTTTAACGATAATTTTCTGAAGTAGATTATCATCAACAGATAATAATTGTGGGGCAAAAACTTGCGATGAGCCATCAACATCCATGATATTACGAATGGTCAATCCCATGTAGAGTGTTTGTTTGATATAAATTTGGGAATCATGCAATAGTTCAAATTCGTCATACTCACGATCTGCGCCCTGCATTTGCCGACCAATTTGCACGTAATTTGGATTGAATGTGTAATCAGCTTTAAAGGTTTTGAGTAGCTGATCTTTGGCATTGTAAGATTGCACATTAAAGCGATCAAATTGATAATCAGGGCTAATGAGTGCTTCAGATAAAATTGTTAAACCGTCTTCGTCACGCCCATCTTCATCCACACGATAAAGAAATGCACCGCCTTGCAATTCATGAATAGTGAATTGCTCACTTATCCCTAATTCAACATTATCACGCCAATAGCGATATGTGCCACTTGCAACAAAAACTTCGTTTGGGGCGACCACATGCAAATTACGCATTAATCTGTAATCTCCACATAGATACGTTTGTTGATACCGCCCTTACTTTTGTAATTTGTCACTTTAATGATACCCACTTCACTTGTATTACGGACGTGAGTACCACCATCTGCTTGTAAATCTAAGCCTTTGATCTCAACAGTTCGCACTTCTGAAATGCCTTCTGGAAGTAAATTGATTTTAGTGCGAATGAGATCAGGAATGAGAAAGGCTTCTTCACGGGGTAAAATTTGTACCTCAATAGCACGAGCAGCAGCAATTTCTTGATTAATTTTTTCTTCAATTTCTGCAACCAATTCTTTTTGCATACGCTCAAATTCAAAATCCATCCGACCACTGAGGACATCCATATTACCCCCTGTGACACTGGCTTCATAATCACGCCAAACAACCCCGCAAAGGATGTGCATTGCGGTATGGGTTCGCATCAATTTGTAACGACGATCCCAATCCACATGCCCTGAAACTTGTGATCCAACAGGCGGTAATTGACCCTCAATAATATGCAGATTAGGGCGTTTCATTTTCGAGACAATGTATTCTTGACCGTCAACGATCAATTTACCTGTGTCATGTGGTTGTCCACCTCCGCCTAGATAAAAGGCAGTCCGATCTAAAATAATCCCATTTTCTTCTTCATTGATGCTCATCACCTCGGCAGAAAATTCTGTCAAATACGCATCTGTATGGTACAGTAATTCAGTCATTCAAGTTATTCCTCTTATTAATCAACATTGGCTCGCATTCGTACCATAACCGCTTTGCCACCCATCGTTTTTTCCCAAAAGCGGATACCTTGCTTGTTCATCGCTGCAACGTACCATTCATAATGGCTCACACCGCGCAATTTAAACCAATCTTTCATCGCTTGCATCAAGGCTGTGCCAATTCCTGTTCCACGCTGACTTTCTACCACATAAATATCACCAACAATCCCTGCACGCTCGTCTTTAAACATTTCTGGTAATAAATCAACCACTGTTCCGTAGACATAACCAACGATTTCGCCGTCATGGTCAGCAACAAAAGTCTGGACATGATTATCATCAACACTCCAGCGAATACGTGCAGCATATCGTTCTGCACCATCCTCAGCAGGAATTGGCATCGTATCAGATAATCCTCGATGATAGGTGACAAGTTCATACCATAATTCACCAACACGATCCACTTCTTCACGTTTTATTGGTCGTACAATCATTTGCTTAAATCCATCCAAAAAATATCGTCTAAGTGTGATAAACCCAACCCACGCCAAAATCCTTGTTCAACAGGCGACTGCGTGGGGACTTGTACTATTATGTACTGAATATCAGATTGTCGAAAATAGGCTTTGATCGTTTCCAACAATTCCGTCACAGCATTTTTACGTTTATGCGGGCTATGTAGATCAAAGATGATCTGCTCAATAATACCCACTTGAGCAGGTACAAGCCCAACTTGATTCGCTTGAATACGTCCGATTGCACAGCCGATAATATCATTGTCAATTTCAGCGAGCAAAAATACGAGATCATCATCATACAAACAAGTATGTGCGAAAATTTCCCATTGTGTAAGGGCATTAGGGGCTAATTTAATTGCGGCGTGCTTCTGCGAGCGTAGTGCCATTTGGTCGTACCAAAATTCTGCTAATACAGGAATATCATCTATAGTCACATCACGGATAGGCATCAATGAATCTACAATCTCACTCAACAAAATAGTATGTTGATAGTATAAGGATATGAAATGAACGTCAACAAAATGATAAGGCTACGGGCTTGATTCTATCGACCAGAAATTGTCATTTGCTGTATTGCAAACAATATTCATTGTGTGTTTGCTTGTTTTTGTAGCCAACGCTCTGTACAATAACCACGTTCAATCAATTTTAAAAGGATTATTATTATGGCAACAATGCATACAGAAGAACGTGTTGGCGAAGCATGGAAACAACATCGTATGGGCAACAACAGCGGTGCAATTGAAATTTTTCAAGATATTTTAAGTCAACGCCCCGGTCATCTTGACGCACTGTATGGTCTTGGTTTAGCCCAACGTGCCGAAGGTAAATTAGACCTCGCAACTGAAACATTTAATAAAGCTGCACAGTTAAACGCTGAAGCACTAGCTGCTTTGGAAACACAGTCAGTAGTAGATGGTCATAAAGGTAACAACGATCTGGATACGTATGAAGATGATCGTTTTATGATGTTAAGCCGTATGATTTCACAACGTTTAGAAGAAATTGAAGCTGCGGCTGAATAATGCTAAGGGCGTGTCATGCGCCCACAACGCATTCAGTCTCGTGCTATATTGATGATGGAAAAACGCGAACGTCTCGAAAAAACAATTGCCGGTGATTTGACAGACCGTGTCCCGATTGCACTTTGGCAACATTGGGCAGGTGACGATCAACGTGCTGCGGACTTGGCACGTAGTCATGTCAATTTCATGGAACAGTATGATTGGGATTTCTTAGTGGTTACGCCATCACAGCATTTTATGGTTGTGGATTATGGGCTACAAGATCAATGGCAAGGGGCTTCTACAGGAAAACGCACCATCATAAAAACGCCTGTGCAACGATCATTGCATTGGACAGATTTGCGACCTATTGATCCTAATCGTGGTCAATTTGGTAAACAGATACAGTGTTTACAACTCATCCGTGATGCCTTACCTGCTACACCGATTATACAAGTGATTCATAGCCCACTCACCCAAGCGTTATTCCTTGGTGGTAAAGATTTACTCTTTCGTAGTATGCGAACACAACCTGACCGCCTACGAACAGGTTTGAATAGTCTGACAGAAACCACACTACGATTTATTGAGACCCTCAGACGCAATACACAAATTGATGGTATTCTATACCAAACTGAACTAGCATCTTATACAGTTTTATCAGAAGCAGAATATCAAGCATTTGGCTTGCCTTACGACACTAAAATTTTAGATAATCTATCGCCTGATTGGTGGCTCAATAGCGTGCAGGTTATCGGTAGAGCGCCGATGCTCCATTTATTTGCACCACTTCCGATACAGATCTTAAATTGGTCGGATGTAGAAGCACGCCCATCATTAAACCGTATCCAACTCGATTTTAATGGCGCATTTTGGGGTGGGTTAGGCGCAGAAACACATATCCATCTGGGGACACCTACAATGATCCGTGAGGCAGCACGCGAAGCCATGAACACAATGGGGCGACGACGGTTTATTTTAGGTGCAGGGGATGCAATGCCGATGACAAGCCCACATTCTAATCTTCGTTCTGCCCGTGAAGTCGTTAATGTGACCTTGCGATAATTGAATTAATTGAAAGAAAAAAGTTTATGTCTACACGCGTTATTGCTGGTACTGCTAAGGGACAACGATTGCAACTCGTACCGGGAGATAGTACCCGTCCTATAACCGATAAGGTCAAAGAATCTCTATTTAACATTATCAATCAGAGCATCTATCAAACAAGCGTTCTTGATCTATTTGCAGGGACAGGCGCAGTCGGCATTGAAGCCTTGAGCCGAGGAGCAGAATATGTTTTGTTCAATGAATTTAATCGTTCTGCAATACAAACGATCCATGATAATCTAAAGTCTACAAAACTAGATACCTTAGCGGATGTGCAAATGGCGGATGCCTTAAAAGTGCTACAAGCTAAACCACCTCGCACATTCGATTATATCTACATTGCGCCACCTCAATATAAGGGAGTCTGGTTGGATATTATGCACGCGCTTGATAAAAATCCAGCTTGGTTATCACCCACAACCATCGTCATTGTGCAAATTGATCCTAAAGAACATGAAGATGCCTTATTCCGTCACATGCGCGATTACGATCAACGAACGTATGGCAATACCCTACTTTGGTTTTTTGAATCAATCACCACATAGGAGTAATACTATTTTGGATATGGATCGATTAGAAGATATTGCACAAAAATTATGCGAGATTTTTGAAGTTTATGCCCCACCTGTACCCATTGAATTGATGTTACGTCATCCACAAGAAAATATGTGGGAAGAAGTTGATGTCAACAATTTGTCAGGGAGCTTTATGAGTATCAAGCAGCGCTATTCGCCTCGTATGTCATTGGCTCGCCTACTGGCACGACATATTGTCCTCAGTGAATGGGGAGAACACCATCAATTATCATCGTTGATGAACGACGAAGACTTGCTTAATGCCTTCGCACGCATGCTGATTATGCCCCGTGAGATGGTCATTGGTTTAACCAGCAGCATGAAAAATCCCAAAGCAATGAGCAATCATTTTGAAGTGCCAGAAAGTGATGCTCAAGAACGCCTGATCGAATTAGCCTAATGATTGAGGGGACTATGATGCCCCCTTAATCGTTATTGTTGGGCTAAATATTGCTCGGCACGTCGTAATGCCTCGTCGGATGATGTGATCTCGCCTGTTACTTGAGCTTCACGTAATATTGTCAGCACGTCACCGATAACACGCCCCCCTTCAAGATCAAAATGTTTCATCAAATCATTGCCATTAATCAAAGGAGTCGGCGCTACAACTGTATCGTGTTGGATATAGTAATTAAATAACAACATCAAGGCACGCTCAACTTGAACCAGCCAATCGTCTTGTTTGAGTTCATTACCATAAATAGCTAGATAATCTGCCAACCCCAATAAAACAGCATCAATGCCACTATCACCAATGGGATACCAAAAACGATGTGCTTCCAAGGGGACATCATAATTGACTTGTTGCGTTATATGATAATTTGCAATCATGCGAATTAAGCGTTTTTTCTCTGGATTACTCAATCGTAAATCATCAGCAATCTGTGATGCTGCTTCTATAGGATGATCGACACCATGAATTAAGGCTGCTAAGACTAGCAGAGCGCTATGTGAACGTCCTTCAGGGTAAGTGATTGCAAGCCGTTCATTTAAGTCTTTACGGAAGCGATCTAATTGCATGGCAACCATCCCATAAGCAAATGATGCAGCCGTTGAGTCACTCCGCCGATAATTGATTGTATCCATAATCCCGACAATATTTTCGACTGTTTCAACAGCGTTTTTCCAGCCATCAAACACATGCGGTTCTGGTAGTTCTTTACCATCAAGTGATTGAATTTCTGGCACAATTTGCTGGAGAAAGCCTAATTGATGCAAAACCTTAATCGCAATTGGCGCACGTTTTAAGCCAAGGATTTTGAAAAATTCATCACGCACCCGTTCAGGCGATGTTTCCATGATATGAACGCCATATTGCCGAATATCTTTAATCGTTTCAGGTTCAATACGGAATTTCATATGGGTACTTTGGCGCACAGCCCGTAATGCCCGAATGGGATCATCCGCAATGGATTGAGGTGAACACCGTCGAATTACTTTTTTGGTGGCATCATCTTCGCCATTAAGCGGATCAATCAATAACTGCAAATCGCCTAAGAGATCAACAGCCATTGCATTGACTGTAAAATCACGTCCGACAATATCTGCTCGTAAATCATCACCACGATAGGCTGCAACATCAATGGTTAATAGTCCATCATCTGTATCGACAAGAACGCGTGCGACACCACGTTCTTCATCCATGATAAAAATATCGCCATCAAAAGCGTTGGCTATCTTACGGGCTACTTTAATGGAATCACGCGGTGTAGCCAGATCAATATCTTTAACAGGAAAATGCAAGAAAGAATCCCGCACAGCCCCACCAATGATATAAACAGGCACATCCAGATTGAGTGTGAGAATTTTCTCTTGCATATCCAGAATCGTATCTGACCATAGCATCAGGCGCGTTTGTGGCTTGTGGGGGGTTAAATCAGTCATCCTTCGGGAGTGCCTCCTCGTTAACAACCCCAATAAATGGGACGTTACGATATTTTTCATCTAGGTCAAGTCCGTAGCCAAAAACAAATTTATTGTCAATTTCAAAGCCCACATAATCAAGCGGTATATCGACTTCTCGGCGTGAGGCTTTATTGAGCAATGTACATAATTTGAGGCTAGCAGGTTTACGTGCTTCTAGTGTATCGAGTACAAAACGGAGTGTATAGCCACTATCAATAATATCTTCAATAATGACAACGTGTCGCCCTTGCACAGATGATGTAATATCCATATCAATGCGGACAGCCCCTGTTGTTTCACGTTTACCAACACCATAGCTACTGGCTGCCATAAAATCAATTTCGTGAGGAACATCTATATGGCGTATGAGATCAGTGAGGAACATGACCCCACCTTTTAGAATACAAATTAGCAAGAGGTCATCATCTTCAGTATAGTCTTGCGATAATTGTTCCCCAAGTTGTGCAACACGGTCTTGCAGCGCTTCGGCATCAATTAAGACTTCTTTGAGGTATTTTTCGTATGCTGCTGGCATAAGTCCACCTTTACTAAGTTAATCGAGTGGATTATAGCAAGCTGATACCCTGCGTAAAGCATCAAACATCGCATAATTCAATTATGCGCTCATCATCTGAAAAGAACTTGAATGCCTAAACGTCCTAATAGAATATCATCACCCTTGCGTAAGGCAGTAGACTCATTGGGTGTTAGCTGTTGTCCATTGATGAACGTACCATTGGTGCTGCCCAAGTCTGTGATGTGTACAATGCTATCAATAATTTGTAACTCTGCATGTAAGCGTGATACACCACGATCTTGTGCGCCATAGGGTGTCATATCAATTTCATTATCCGCAGAAGCACCAATTTCAAAGCGACCAAGACTATATCTTTCACCCTCAACCATGACAATACGTTCAACCATCCCACGCACCAGCAGAATGACTTCTTGCTTAACACCTAATGACATTGTGCTATAGTTCTCATCAGTTTGTTTCTGGAGAATGCGTGCAAGCCTGCTTTTAGGAATCACATTGGTATCATTCGTTGGATCAAGTTTCTGCTGACGACTTCTTGGCGAAAATCGCTTCACAGTCGATGTTGCACGCATATCATTATCTGATTTTGGGTTTACAATACCTTTATCATGGGTGGTGTTGATTTCATTATCATCCGAGCTAGATGGTTTATTATCATTTTCATTTGGGTTCTGAGACATCAAAGATTTGCCTGTTCATATCATGGGCGTAACATATTCAGTATAGCATAAAATACATTTGCATTAGGTCACTTAGTGATCGACATACGAGGTTCTAACGAGGTTTATATGACAACAGTACAACAAATTACAACAAGCAGACAAGATGTACAAATTACACTGCCTAATCATTTAATTTTAGGGGGGAATAAAGGCACAACAATCGAGCAGTTTTTTGATGCAGCCCAAGCACAACATTTATTCACATTTGATGCAACACCAATGGGAGCAGTAGTTGATGGAAAGTTGCGCGAACTCAATTATATCGTCAATAAAGATGCTATCGTCAAACCTGTTACACTAGCCGATAGCGATGGTGGGCGTATTTATCGGCGTTCATTAGTCCTCTTATTAACGGCTGCTATTGAGCAACTTTGGTCAGGTGTGCAAGTCAATGTGAGTTATGCAGTACGCGATGGTGGCTTCTACTGTGAATTATCTAACCGTGAGCCATTTACGGTTGAAGAAATTGACAAGATTGATGCAAAGATGCGAGAGATGGTTGTAGAAGACATAGCCATTACCAAACGTGTTATCAGCACTGCTGATGCCATAAAGCTATTTTCTGAGCGTGGCAATACAGATAAAGTTCGCTTATTAACCTATCGCACCCAAGAAACACTGACCCTCTATTCTTTGGCGCAACAAGATGATTATTACTTTGGCTATATGTTACCTTCGACACGCTACTTACAAGTTTTCAAGTTAATTCATTTTGAGGATGCTTTCGTTCTGCAATATCCTCGCAAGGAATCGCCAACAACACTACGCCAACTCAATTTATATGACCAGCTACATCGCGTATTTAAGCAATCTGATGGCTGGTTAGCCAAACTCAATATCGAAGATATAGGACGACTCAATCACATTGTCCAACATGGCGATATTCAAGAACTGATCTTAATTGCAGAAGCCTTACACGAGCAAAATGTCGCAAATATTGCAACGCAAATTCTCGAACGCCATCAACATGGGGCGCGAATTATCCTGATTGCAGGTCCTTCATCATCAGGCAAAACAACATTTTCAAAACGATTAGCGATCCAATTATTGGCGCTGGGCTTGCGTCCATTTACTGTTGAAATGGATAATTATTTTGTAGCCCGTGATAAAACACCTCGGGACGCGCATGGTGAATATGATTTCGAGTCCATTGATGCGCTAGATCGTGATCTACTCAATAATCATCTATTACGCTTAATGCAGGGCGAGGAAGTGCAATTACCGAAGTTCAACTTTCATACAGGGATTCCGCATCTCGGTAAAATCGCTCAGATTGACAGCAATCAAATTATCATCCTTGAGGGTATTCATGGGATGAATCCAAAATTACTGGATCAAGTGCCATCCGATAATATTTTCCGCATTTATGTATCGGTACTGTCGCAGCTTAATATTGATAGCCATAACCGCGTCCCAACAACGGATGTGCGTTTATTGCGTCGTATCATGCGAGATGCTCGCGGACGGGGTTACTCGGCAACTGATACACTTACCCGTTGGAGCAGTGTCAGACGGGGTGAAAAACGGAATATCTTCCCCTATCAAGAAAATGCTGATGTGATGTTCAATTCTGGATTAGCTTATGAACTGGCTGCGCTCCGTCCAATTGTTGAGCCATTACTCTTACAAGTAACACCCAATACGCCACCTCATCTGGAAGCCAATCGCTTATTATCATTTTTGCAATGGGTACAACCATTGAGTGCGATACAAAGTGCAATGATTCCTGATACATCACTCCTACGGGAGTTTGTTGGGGGGTCTATTCTGCATGATTACCATCCGGGGAGTTGAGTGATATATCTGCATAACATCATAAGCGCATGCCATAATTTGCAACTGACCTTACGCAAAATATTTAAATCGGTTCATCACAGCCGAGATTTGAGCATAAAAGAGTGCTGTGTTCATGGTTCTGAGTTCTGAGAAATTTTTGGCTTTACTCAGCACACAGCACTCAGCATAAAAATTTCTAATTCAGGATTTCCCTTAACTTAATTGCTCTGATCTAAAACGAGGTACGTAACAGCAGTTTGTAAACGACTATAATCTGTGATTGCTTTATCTTAATTAAGTCTCTCGCATATTTGCGCTACAATCTACAGTTAGAAAGCGGTTATTATTTCTAAACTGTATTTATCATCTGCTAGCGCAGGAGTTTTAAATGGGTCATAAAATTGCAATTGATTTCGGGACAACCAATAGCGTTGTTGCCCGTTGGAATGAAGAAAAAAATGATGCGGATGTTCTAACAGTTGCTGCGATTGCAGATACAACTGTTGAAGATCGTCCACCTGTTGTGCCATCATTAATCTATGTTGATGATGCTGTAAACGGAAAATTTACAATTGGGCAAGAAGTACGTGAACAAGGCAAAAATAGCCAAAAAGATAATCGGCTATTTCGTAATTTCAAGCGTGGTATTGTTGCAACCCCTGCGCCTGAACCGCGTGATATAGATGATCTCAAATTTGCGGATCGAGATGCAGGCGCAAACTTTGTCAAGCAAGTATTAGCTGCGCTACCTCATGATAATGCTGATATTGACCAATTGGTACTAACCGCCCCTGTTGCTGCCTTTGAAGGGTACTTGGCATGGTTGAATCAGGTCATTGATGATATTGCACCTGAAAAAATCCGTGTCGTGGATGAATCGACAGCCGCTGCACTGGGCTACGCTGTGACAGAACCCGGTGCCGTCGTGCTTGTTTTTGATTTTGGCGGTGGCACACTCGATTTATCATTGGTGCAATTGCCAGAGCACCAACGTAAAACTGGGGGATTCTTAAAAAATTTAATTGGTGGTCAAAAAAGTGCTGCTAAAAATGCTGCGCGTGTTATTGCGAAAGCAGGTCGTATTATTGGTGGTAGTGATATTGACCAATGGTTATTGCAGTATGTCCTCGAAAAAACAGGGCTGACAATCAGCGATTTAGGCACAGCCTATACCCCCACAGTTACCGAATGTGAGCGTGCTAAAATTGAATTATCAGTCGAAGAAACGGTTGATATTCAGTTTGATGCCAATGACGAAACACATAAGCTAGCCATCACACGCGAAGAACTCGAAAAATTACTCGAAGACAATGAATTTTATACAGCGTTACGACGTGTTGTTGATAAAGTCATGCACGTTGCACGCCAACGCGGTATCTATAAAGAAGATATTAAGTATGTTTTGATGGTCGGTGGCACGTCATTAATGCCCTCGGTGCAACGGACATTGGGGCAATATTTTACCGATATGGCAGTCCGTGCGGATAAGCCCTTCACGGCTGTTGCAGAAGGCGCATTACAACTCGCAGCCGGTTACGGATTGGAAGATTATCTCGTACATAGTTATGGTTTACGCTATTTAGATGATGATGATAGCCATTCATGGGATGAGATCATCTCAATGGGCAGTTCTTATCCTATCACTAAGCCGATTGAAGTCATGCTCAGTGCTGCTCATGATGACCAAGAAAGCATTGAATTTATCATTGGTGAGATTGATACCGATGCAGTTTCCATGATTGAAGTGAAATATGAAGACGGACAAGCAGTTTTCGTGGCAGATGCTGGGGGCAGCGAGCAACGCATTATCCCAATGAATGAAACAGATGCCCTTAGAATGTTAGCGCAACTTGATCCACCGGGGCAAGTTGGCGAAGCACGCTTAAAAGTTGATTTTACAGTTGATGATCGTCGTCAGTTACGGATGACGGTCTTTGACATGATGAAGAATAAAATTTTACTCGAAAACCAAGTCGTCGTTACCTTGCAATAGGCGCATCACAAAGGAGCTTGCTATGAGCACAACACAGTTAACAAAACGTGAACCAATGCTAGCATCTGGTTTGCTAGAAAAAGGCAAACGTCGCCTATCATTACGCCGACTCGGTACAATGCTGAATATGGTATCTCCTGAAAATGTATCATTGGATGCCGTGCAAGAGATGATTAATAGTGATGATTTCTTCGTGCGCTACAATGCTGCAAAGTTGCTCGGCAAACGTGGTGATCGTGATGCACGCCTCATCATTGAAAATGCACTCCAAAATGGGAGTGCTAGAACTCGTGCAAGTGTGGCTCGTCATCTATATGGATTTACATGGTTTAGTGCCGAAACAATGATTAAATCTGCCCTCAAGGATAGTGATGCCCGTGTGCGTGAAGCCACTATTTATGCCCTCTGCGATATGGGCGATCTTAATGCCTATAATCTCATGATTGATGTGCTGGACGGCGAAGAAGATAATGTCCTAGAAGCAGCAGCATTCGGTTTGCGTGATACACAAGATAGTGCAGCGATCCCTGTACTCAAGCAAGTGCTTAAAGCGGTTGATCCTGATGTACGGGTTAAAGGCTTAGAAGCATTAGGAATTTCAGGTGTACCAGAAGCAATGCCCGTCGTGCGTGAAGCGATGTTTGACCCTGAACCGTCTGTTAAATATGCTGCAACATTGAGCTTATTAGAATTATCAGGTGAAGGATGGTTACAAGAACTCGCTGGTGTCATTGGGCGAACAACAGGCGAAACCCTCCAACAAGTGCTACTCGCCTTTTTCCATGCAACCAATTATCTCAAGATTGATGTCGCTAAATCAAATGCCTCAGAATTGATGATTGATGCACTAGAAACCGCCCTACTCGATGAAAGTGCCGATGTGCGGATGGCAGCTATTTGGCCTTTGGCATGGATGCGCCATGAACGTACGTCAAGCATCCTCAAAAAGACCTATCGACTTGAACTTGATGATGATGTAAAAGCGCATATTGTGCGGATTGCTGCGGGCTTAATGTCGGCTGCCAGTGAAGAAATTTTAGCCGATGCAATGGATAGTGAAGCAACAGTTGTGCGTAAAGCTGCCGAAAAAGTGATGGCAGAACGTGAACGCGCTGGCAGTATTGCAACCTATAACGAAAATGGTGCTAAGGGCGAAGCCTTCTCCCGTGAGCTATTGTTAGGTCGCTTGGACTAATCTTTATAGGCACTTCTAATTGTCAAAGGCGTATCTCACTATGATGCGCCTTTTTACATTAAATTGGCAAAGCATGTCTCTTTTTTGGCAATCATCAAGAAAAAGCCTCTAAAATGTGAGTGTCACATCAACAACTAAAGGAGATTCTTCAAGATGCCAATTTTAGACAACTACACCGCATTTGATGGCTACTATTTCCAGAGCGGTAGTATCCGTAACGCCCTTGATTATCAAGGTGTCAAAGCCCCGCATACGCAACAAGCCTTTTCAGAAGCCTTATTATTTGGTGTCAGTGGTGGTATGAACTTCGGCTATTTTTATTTCCGTTATGAAGGTTATGATCCACAAGTCAATATTCTGACACGTAACACGTTCAATTTATTTGAACCCATTTTAGAACGTTTAGGGATTCCTTATGATGTTAAACAGACAACATCATCGGACAAAGCACGGCAAAATCTGATTGATGCACTCGATAATGGTGAAGCACCCATTGTCGAAGCCGATATGTGGGGACTATCTTATAATGCGCTCAATTATGATGAGAGCATGTGGGCAATGATGCCTCTCGTCGTTTATGGCTATGATGACGATAATGCCTATATTGCAGATCGTGCCAGAGTGGGTCTGACTGTTCCTCGTTCACAATTGGATACAGCACGCGCTCGTATTAAAAAAGATAAAAACCGCCTCATCATATTAGGCATTCCAAACGAGGCAAAACTTGCATCGGCTGTTACATTAGGTATTTGGGATTGCATCAAACTCTTTACTGAAAAACCTCCTAAAGGGAGCGCGAATAATTTCGGTTTCAAAGCCTATCAACGGTGGATTAAGTTACTCACAAAACCAACCACTAAAGGTAGTTGGGCGAAAACTCTTCCACGCGGACGTGACTTATTTACAGGTTTAACAACTGCTTTTCACTTTAGTCAACAATTCGGGAAAGATAGCAGTCGCACCGCCGAACGCGATATGATGGCAGATTTCCTTGAAGAAGTGGCTCTCATTCTCAATAAACCAGAATTAGCAGAAATCGCCCCTAAATTTCGATTAGCTGGTGCTGCATGGCAAGTATTGGGTGATCGTTTATTACCTCATGATGTGCCCCTTTTACAACAAGCCAAACACCTATTGATTGAGAATCATGAATTATTTTTGAAGGCAGGTAATCAATCAACTGAACGACGACTTGCCATTAGCAAAGAAGAAAACGACCTCAAGCAAGCGAGCGAGGACTTCCCACTCACGGATGATGCGGTATCCGCATTACAACAAGGCATTGCAGATCAAGTACAGGTTATTCACGATTTAGAATTTGATGCAATTATGGCTTTACAATCGGTGATGAGCTAAATAACACGGGGATATTTGAAATAATTGCAATAGTTACTGCAAAAGGCAATCCGATCAACCAAACATCGTTCGGGTTGTCTGCTTGGAAGTAGAGCAATGCTTGTGCAGATGGATTTTGTAGATAATTTTGATAGGTCAACAAAATCGGTATATAGGTTGTTATTGTTGCTATGAGTATCGCACTCAGAAAACGCATTTTAGGGGATTGGATGGGTAAATAACCAATCACGATGAAGCCACTGGCTAAACCAAGCCCTCCTAGTAAGAGTGTTGGCATATCAAATGATGTCTGAAAGAGAAACAAAAATACATGCGCGAGCCAAGTTAATGTACCTAAAAATAATCCGCCAATTAAGCGAATAAACAAGCGCACTGTTGATGATTTTGAGGCAAAATCACGCGCTAGAAGAATCATTAGAGCAAGAATATGAGCAAAGATTAACGCAGCACCGATTGTATTATTTAGTCGCTGCGGAGACAACCAATTACCGCGTCCGTATAGTAGATAAACATGGGCGGACATCGCTAGAAATCCGCCCATGAATGCTAACAAATAGCGTTGCATCACAGACACTAAATGACTCCAGTAACCTTATGATGTGCTTGCAAGCTACGAACTTTCATTGGTTTATTATGACGTTGTTTAATGCCTTCCATCGTTGCCATTGCAGCACTCATTGTTGTAACGACTGGCACATCCACTTCGTAACATTTACTACGAATCATCGCACCATCTTCATGAGCTTGCCCACCGAGTGGTGTATTAATGACGAGTTGGATTTTATCGTCTTCAAGTAGATCAACGATGTGCGGTGAACCTTCGCGTACTTTATTGACACGTTGGGCTGCAACGCCAAAACGATTCAACCATTCAGCCGTGCCATTGGTCGCCATGATGGTGAATCCCATCCGCACAAGATTACGCGCAATCCGTGTAACGGCTGCTTTATCCATATCATTAACACTAATACACACTGCCCCTGATTCTGGGAGTGGCATTTTTGCTGCCATTTGTGCTTTAGCAAAAGCATGTCCGAAATTACTCGCATGTCCCATCACTTCCCCTGTACTCCGCATTTCAGGTCCAAGACGCGCATCGACACCGGGAAATTTTTGGAAAGGTAAAACTGCCTCTTTGACAAAGAACCCTTCGACTTTAGGTTCTTCTAGGAAATCAAGCTCCGCTAAGGTAACGCCTGTTGTAATTTGTGCGGCATAACTTGCTAGTGGGATTCCCGTTGCTTTACTGACAAATGGTACAGTACGGCTGGCACGCGGATTCACTTCAAGTACAAAGACTTCTTCATCCTTGATAGCATATTGGATATTGAACAAGCCTTTAATATCCATTGAATGACCGATGCGTTCGGTATATTCACGGATGATATCGAGATGATATTCACTGATTTTATAGGGTGGGAGTACACAAGCACTATCACCACTATGCACACCCGCTTCTTCGATATGTTGCATGATGCCACCAATAACGACATCAGTCCCATCAGCAATAGCATCCACATCAACTTCAAAGGCATCATCTAAAAATTGGTCAATCAGAACAGGATGTCCTGAAAATTCAACATGCTCATCTAACCAATTTTTTAGCTGCTCTGGCTCAAAGACAATCGCCATACCCCGTCCCCCTAAAACATAACTTGGACGGACTAAAACAGGATAACCAATTTTGGAAGCAGCAGTAAATGCTTCTTCGCGTGTGAGGACAGTTGCGCCAGCAGGTTGGTTAATATTTAATTTTCGCATCAAGGCATTGAATCGCTCGCGGTCTTCAGCAAGGTCAATTGTATCAACTGTTGTACCCCAGATTGGCGCACCTGCATCTTCAAGTTCTTTCGCAATATTCAATGGCGTTTGCCCACCAAATTGCACCAAAACACCATCTGGTTTTTCAACATCAATGATATTCAGAACATCTTCTGTGGTCAGTGGTTCAAAGTAGAGACGATCAGCCGTATCGTAATCCGTACTCACAGTTTCAGGATTACAATTGACCATAATCGTTTCGTAACCCATTTTACTCAGCGCAAAACAGGCATGTACGCAGCAATAATCGAATTCGATGCCTTGCCCGATACGATTAGGACCTCCGCCCAAAATCATGACTTTTTTATTCGTCGTTGGGAAGGCTTCACTATCTTCTTCGTAGGTGCTGTATAAATAAGGTGTTTGGGCTTCAAATTCTGCTGCACAAGTATCAACACGATAGAAATTTGCAACAACGCCTAAGTCTTTACGATATTGGCGAACGGTCATCATATCTTCATTGACCAATTGAGCAATATATTGATCGCCAAAACCATAGCGTTTGAGTTTCATAAAATCATCGTAATCTAAATCACTCAATGACAAGCCTTGCTTGAGAATCGAGTCATGAATACGGAGTGTATCTTGCATTTGTTGCACATACCACAGATCAAAGCCTGTTTTTGCAACAACTTCTTCAGCACTCAAGCCTTCACTAATCGCTGTCCCTACTTGATACAAACGTTGGGCGGTTGGGGTGCTCAGAACCTCCGATGATGTGATATGTTCTGGATTACTAGCCAACCCTTCAATCCCAATATCGAGCGAACGGATTGCTTTTTGTAAGGCTTCTGGGAAGGTACGCCCAATCGCCATCACTTCCCCAACAGCTTTCATCTGAGGACCTAGCGTGGAATCGACCCCTTCAAATTTACGGAAATCCCAACGTGGAATCTTGACGACCACATAATCAAGTGACGGTTCAAAGCTAGCAGGTGTCACACGCGTGATGTCATTAGGAATTTCATCCAGTGTCATCCCAACAGCCACCAAGGCTGCTAATTTCGCAATTGGGAAACCTGTCGCTTTACTCGCTAATGCTGACGAACGCGACACACGCGGATTCATCTCAATGACAAATACTTCACCTGTTTCAGGGCTGATTGCAAATTGAACATTCGCGCCACCTGTCGTAATACCAATACGGTCAAAGATCATCCGCGAATAATTACGTAAGCGTTGGAGTTCTTTATCAGTGAGCGTTTGCGCGGGCGCAACCGTGATGCTATCGCCTGTATGAACACCCATCGGATCAAGATTTTCGATTGAGCAAACAACAACAAAGTTACCTTTGCCATCACGCATCAATTCGAGTTCGTACTCTTTCCAACCGAGCAAACTTTGATCGACCAAAACTTCACCAACAGGTGATTGGTGAATCCCACTGGCAGCAATTTTTTTGAGTTGTTCAGGCGTATAGGCAACCCCACCCCCTGAACCACCTAATGTATATGATGGACGCACCAATACGGGATAATTGATTTCTTCCGCATATTCTAAGGCTTCTGCTACTGAACCGACCACTTTACTTTTTGGTGATTTCAGACCGATTTCTTCCATCACTGCTTTGAACATTTCCCGATCTTCGGCAACTTCGATACTTTCAAGTGTTGCACCAATCAGACCCACATTGTATTTTTCGAGTACGCCTGCTTTTTTGAGATCAAGTGCGAGGTTGAGCGCCGTTTGTCCACCTACAGTAGGGAGTAATACATCAGGGCGTTCTTTTTCGATGATTTTCTCGCAGATCTCAACAGTCAGTGGTTCTACATAGGTTGCATCTGCAAATTCAGGATCAGTCATGATAGTTGCTGGATTACTATTGACCAGCACAATGCGATACCCTAACTCTCGGAGGGCTTTACAGGCTTGCGTGCCACTATAATCAAATTCGACGGCTTGACCAATGACAATTGGACCTGAGCCGATGACCATTATTGTTTGAATATCTGTACGTTTTGGCATAATATCCTTGCTATGGTAGTAACTTATTGAGTTCAAAGTTGGCTAACATGATTGAGATCTATTTTAGCCTTTGACTACATTGACAAACTCATCAAAGAGATAGAGTGAATCATGCGGTCCGGGTGATGCTTCTGGATGATATTGCACGCTAAAAGCGTTATAGCCTTGATGACGCATGCCCTCAATCGTATTATCGTTGAGGTTAATATGGGTGACTTCGCCACCATTGAGGTCACTGCCTTCGGAGACTGCAAACCCATGATTGTGTGAACTGATTTCAACATGCCCTGTCAGTAAATTCTTGACAGGTTGATTGCCACCACGATGCCCAAAGCGCATTTTTTCGGTTTCTGCACCTAATGCCAAGGATAAAATTTGATGCCCTAAACAAATCCCAAAGATGGGTACTTCACCTAATAAATTCTTGATATTATCAATCGCATAATGGACAGCAGCAGGGTCACCGGGTCCGTTACTCAAAAATACACCTGCTGGATTCATCGCCATCACCTCATCGGCAGGCATCTGAGCAGGTACAACTTTGATGCGTAAGCCTCTATCTGTCAGCATCCGCATGATATTGTTCTTGATGCCATAATCATAGGCAATGATTAAAGGACCATTTTCATCATAGGCATGTTCGGCATACCATTCAGGGTCACTTTGTTGTGTCCAATTATAGGGTTCAGCCGTGGTGACTTCATCAACGAGATTTGCGCCTGACATATCCAGAGATTCTTGTGCCATTTTGACAAGTGCATCGGTATCATTGGCAGCATCGCCATGCGCGACAACCGCACGCATTGCACCTTTTTCGCGGATATGGCGAACCAAAGCACGCGTTGATACTTCACTCAGACCAATAACGCCTTGGTCTTTTAAGTAATCGTCCAAATTACCACGATTACGCCAATTGCTGACAACAGGACTGAGTGAACGCACCACAAAACCAGATACCCAGATACGCTGTGATTCAATATCTTCTGTATTGATGCCTGTATTGCCAACATGCGGAACAGTCATGGTGATAATTTGTTTATGATATGATGGATCAGTCAAAATCTCTTGATAGCCTGTCATGGATGTATTGAAGACAGCTTCACCTGTTTGCACGCCTTCAATCCCAAAGCCTTCACCTTTAAAAATGCGTCCATCCTCTAATGCTAAAACACCTTTCGCCATTTGTTTGTCTCTCATCCTTAATGATTGATTGAATCGCATATTCTGTTTATTAAGCAACCATCAATTTTTTGCCTGAGATCGCATGTATTCGTCTACAACAAACGATTGCTCAAAGCTAACTGAAGGTCACTGCTATTACATGACCACAAAAAATATTAAAAATGCTTACCCCTCTATTCCTAGCCCTTTCTACCACCTGTGGAGAAAGGGGATTCAAGCTACTAGCAAGTCTTTCTCCCTTTATGAGAGAGAGATTTAGAGAGGGTGATACACATTTAACTTAAAGAACTTTTGTGGTCGTGTACTATAAATAATCATTTTAAGTTCTGTAGTCTGCGTTGATGCTCACATAATCGTGGCTCAAATCGCATGTCCAGACAATTGCACATCCATCACCTGATCCAAGATCAAGTGTGACAGTGACATTATCTTCGCTGATGATAGCAGTTGCTTGATGTTCATCATAGTCTGCCTTCGCACCAGCTTCAAATAAGAGCAGACCACGCTCATCGCTATCAGGCAAGGTCGGTGTCATCCACAAGGATAATTTATTGGCATCAAATTCAATTCCAGATCGTCCTGCTGCTGCCACCATCCGTCCCCAATTAGCATCATTGCCATAGAAGGCTGTTTTCACGAGTGGCGACGAGGCAATCGTATGGGCTATTTTTTCTGCATCGGCACTCGTCTTTGCCCCTTGTACATCAATCGTGATGAATTTTGTTGCACCTTCGCCATCGCGTACAACTTGTTGAGCAAGGTAGGTCGCTAATTGTGTTAGCGCATCCATAAATACTTTGAAATCTGTTTGAGATTGGATTTCATAATCGCTACGCCCATTTGCCAACAAAACAACCATGTCATTGGTGCTGGTATCCCCATCAACGACAATACGGTTATAACTAAGATTACTCGCATCAGTAAGGGCTTTTTGAGCGAGCTTTGGTGATAGCCGAACATCGGTGACAAGTACCCCTAGCATCGTTGCCATATTCGGCGCAATCATCCCTGCGCCTTTTGTGATCCCTGCAACTGTATATGAGCCTGTATCCGTTTCAACTGTAAGTGATGCCCATTTTTCAAATTGATCGGTTGTGCGGATTGCTAGCGCAGCATCATGCCAATGATCGCCTAATGATTGCGCTGCATGTTGTATACCTGCTTCAATTTTATCCATTGGTAAGTGCGAGCCAATCACCCCTGTTGACATCACAAAAACTTGCTCAGGCTTACAATCAATTTGTTTAGCAACAATTTCTGCCATTTTACGGGCATTGAGCATTCCTTGTTCACCCGTAGCAGCATTAGCACTCACCGTGTTAATCGCAACAGCCCGTATACGATCATTACTCTTTGCAAGATGTTCTTGATTAATAAGCACAGGTGCTGCCTTAATACGATTGCGTGTGAAAACACCAGCAGCAACACTATCCGTATCCGAAACAAGGAGCGCCAAATCGAGCGCACCATCTTTTTTGAGACCCGCATGAACCCCAGCAACTGAAAAACCGTTTACATGATTAATTGTTGTAGAAAGTTCAGTCATTGACCGCCTCCAATATACTTGTAAGACCGTCTATCAATTGATCGACATCTGATTTCTGGATAATAAGCGGTGGTACAAAGCGCACAACATTCGCCCCTGCATTGACCAACAACATTTTATGCTCATAACCCGCTTGAACAACCTGACTTGCATCAAAATCAATTTCCATGCCGAGCATCAAACCACGTCCACGTATTTCGACAATATGTGGACTATTGATTTCTTCCAAGCGTTCCATTAGATAGTCACCGACTTCTTGTACATGCGCTAAAAATTCAGGTTGATTAATGCGTTCAACAACATGCGATGCAACATTTGTTACGATTGCTCCACCTGCAAACGTTGAGCCATGATCGCCCGGCTTAATGCAATCTGCTACTGCTTGTGTAACCAATACAGCACCAATGGGTAAACCATTTGCAAGCGGTTTCGCTAATGTCATCATATCAGGCGTTACCCCTGTTTGCTCATGCGCCCAGAGTGTTCCTGTCCGTCCTAAACCACATTGAATTTCATCAAAGATTAATAAGGCTTCATGTTGATCGCACAAATCACGCAAGGCTTGTAAAAACTCACTAGTAGCAACATTGATACCACCTTCACCTTGAATGGGTTCAACGATAACGGCTGCGGTATGATCGTTAATGGCATGGGCTGCGCTTTCAATATTATTGAATTCTGCTACGGTCACACCTTCAATCAAGGGTTTAAATGGAGCTTGATATTTATCTTTTGGCGTGACTGATAATGCACCCATCGTACGTCCATGAAAGGCACTCGTAAATGTAACAACTTGTGTTTTATCTTTTTTGCCATGTGTATAAGCAACACGCCGAGCAAACTTCAAAGCGCCTTCATTCGCTTCTGCACCACTATTGCAAAAGTAAACACGATCAGCAAAAGAGGCTTCTACAAGTTGTTTTGCTAAAGTTGCATGCGGTTGTGTGTGATACAAATTGCTAACATGCCATAAACCTGTATCAACTTGTGATTGCATCGCTTGGTTAATGCCTGCATCGTTATAGCCTAATGAATTAACGGCAATTCCAGCAACCCAATCTTGATAGGCTTGTCCAGTTTCATCGTAGAGTTTTGTACCATCTCCTCGTACAAACACAAAATCAGGGCGCACATAGGTTTGTAAAACATAGGTCTGTTCATCGTTAATCGTCTGATTTAAAGCGTCCATCTTGGCTCTTTCTCCTTAATGATAATTATGATTGTGTAAATAATGTGCCACCATGACTTTGTAAGCCTTTTAAATTCGTAATTGCAACGGAAGTCACGCCCGATTGCAAGGCATGTAAAGCCATTTGTACTTTAGGAATCATGCCACCTGTGATGATACCTTCTGCAATCAGCGTTTCAGTTTGTTGGTGCGTCAGTGTAGGGATAATCGCATCATCCGCTAGAACGCCTTCAACATTCGATAGAAAAATAAGCCGTTCAGCTTGTACAGATGCAGCAACTGCCCCTGCAACATGATCGCCATTGACGTTATAGTGACTATCTGTCCCTAAAGATAAAGGGGCTAGAACGGGTGTAATGCCATCTGCCAACATCTTGAGCAACAAGTCCCCTTTGACGCTGGTAATATCACCTGTGAATCCCATATCCAGTGTTGCATGTTGCATTTTTTCAGCTTGCAAAATTCCACGATCTATCCCTGAAAGTCCTAGTGCGTCAACACCTGCCGTAACTAAATAACGGACTAAACGCTTATTGACTGTGCCACATAAAACCATCGTCACAACGGCAAGCGATGCTTCATCAGTTACACGCACCCCATCTACATACTGGGGTGTAATACCGAGTTTCGCTTGCATGTAGCTAATTTCTTTACCACCACCATGCACTACGATGATAGGTTGCTGCATGTGTGCAATCGTTTGTGATAAATCAGCCAAATAATCAGGGTCATCAATGTGATGCCCACTAATTTTTAGAACAATGGGATTCATAACAAACCTTCTGTTTCAGTCAAACCATACATTAGGTTAAAGCATTGAACGGCTTGGCTGGCAGCACCCTTGCGTAAATTATCAATGGTGCTGGTAATATGCACATAATGATCGCCAATAGGCGTGATACTAATTTCAGCCGTGTTACGGCGTTGGACATTCTTAAATGTAGCCTGCTGACCCAACGGCAATACATTTACAAGTGGTTCATCCGCATAAACATTCATATAAAGGCTGTGGACTTTATCGGCAGTGATGCTGTAATTTAGCGTCAGGTAGATACTCGCCATCAAACCCCGATCAATTGGCACGAGATGCGGTGTAAAAATGATTTGATTATTGGATGGCATAAAACGATTAATCTCTTGTTCAATTTCCCCGACATGGCGATGACTACGCCCTGCTTTATAAGGCATAATATCGCCGTATACATTCACAAAATGAGTTGTATCTGTAGCAGAACGACCACCACCCGAAACACCTGATTTTGCATCAACAATAATCGGTGTATTCAGTGAAATACCATCAACACGCAATAATGGGTATAAGCCTAAAAGTGTTGCTGTGGGATAGCATCCCGGAACACCGACAATCTGTGTATTAGCGATTTTTTCGCGGTGAATTTCTGGCAAGCCATATGGTGCAAGCGCTAACATTTCAGGATGTGGATGCTCAATGTCATACCACTTGGCATAATTATCAGCATCATCAAAACGTAGGTCTGCGGATAAGTCAATCACGCGCTTACCTGCATCCAATGCAACTTTACCAATCGCAGAAGCTGTTTTGTGTGGGAGTGCAAGGAATACAGCATCCACTTGATTCAAATCGACATCATCAGATGGTATATATCGTAAATCTGTTCCAGTGACCGATTCCCCTGAATAGGTATTTGATGTTGCAAATACCAAGCTCATTTTTGGATGTACCGAGATAATTTCAACAAGATTTTGACCTGCGAAGCCTGATGCCCCGTAAATACCAACCCGTATTGATTCCATTGTATCTTTCTCCTTAAACTAAAAAACCCCAACCTCAAATAGTTCAGAGGTCAGGGCTGATGTTCGGTTTTGTAGTTGTGATACTTTGTCAGTTTAGAAACACAACACACCCAGCACGACCTTGATTGTCGTAGGGCGGCGACGGATTCTTTTTGCAAAACTAACAATTACAGTCATAGATGATGTCATCCAGTAATCAATAATATGGCGTAGTCTAAAATAGAGTGTGAGCTTCGTCAATGAATTGGAAAATTTTTAGGCACTTTTTAAAAATTGTTGTGCAAATTGCATAGTTTTAAGGCTATTCTTATAATAAAAAGTTATAATTGCTAATAATTATATCATGCAGTTTAAAAATTAAATTTTCTACCCTGTTTAAAGTCGTTTCTACTCATTAACTTGACAGAATGTCAAAAAACGGTTAATTTGTAATTCTGTCTTTTAAACATCTACGATTCATTAACAATCACTCAAACATAATTAAATCCATGCAATTTGTCGTTTTTTTTGCTAATTGTATTATACTTATCATTATCGGAAGCGCATCCATGCTATTTTGATGCCGCTCTTAAAAAGTCTCAAATACTATTTATTACAAATTTGCGATACTCGCAATAACGGATTTGTTGAAGTAGACAATCCAGAATTTCAACTAACTTACGTCTTGTGAACGATGGGGATTGTAAACAAGGCGCTTATATTTGTAACGTAGGTATGGTGTGGTGAAAATGGTACAACCAACAGTGCAAAAAGATCAACTCCGTATGGCGTTGATTGACAAAGCAAATAAACAAGGATATATCACATATGACGATATTTTGGGTATGATCCCAGATGTCGAAAAAGATGTATCTTTACTCGACGATATAATGGAAGAACTACTCGAAGCAGGTGTTGATATTGTTGCGGGTGGTAAAACTGAAGCGGGTGATGAAGATGGTGACGATGATAGCCTTCTGAATGACCTCGGCGATGATGTTGAAGATTTAGATGGTGATGATGAGGAAGAAGATATTTTCACATCAACCCGTCAAACCTTCAAAAACTTAAATGAACTGACAGAAGATGCAGGTTATCAAGCAGCGCTTGATACCGATGATGTTGTTGGTTTATATCTCAAAGAAGCAGGTCGTGTGCCATTATTGACGGCACAAGAAGAAGTAGCACTTGCGAAGCGTATGGAAGCTGCTGAGTGGGCGCGTAATAAAATTACTGAAACCCAAGAAATGGGTATCGAACTAGCATGGTCTGAAGAGCAATCTTTGCGTGAAGTTGCCATGGATGGTGATAAGGCGCAAGAACATCTCATCCGTGCGAATGCCCGTTTGGTCATCAGCGTTGCGAAGAAATATATTGGGCGTGGTGTGCCTTTTCTTGATCTCATTCAAGAAGGTAACATTGGTCTCATTCGTGCGACGAATAAATTTGAATATCAACGTGGGCATAAGTTTAGTACCTATGCAACATGGTGGATTCGCCAAGCCGTTAGTCGCGCTGTTGCCGATCAAGGGCGTACTATTCGTGTGCCTGTCCATATGGGCGATCAATTGAATCGTATGCGTCGTGTTCAATTGAAATTACTACAAGAATTAGGGCGTGATCCAAAGATTGAAGAATTGGCTGAAGGCATGGAAACAACCCCTGAAAAGGTTGAAAACTTGCTCGAAATTAGCCGTCGCCCTGTTAGCCTAGAAACACCAATTGATGATGATGGCGATAGTACCTTTGGCGATTTTGTAGAAGATGCCAACAGCCCTGCTCCATCAGATGAAGTTGCGACCCATCTTTTACAAGAACAACTTCAACAAGCACTCGATAAACTGCCATCGCGTGAAGCCCAAATTTTGCGCTTACGTTATGGTCTTGCTGATGGGCGTGTTTATACATTAGAAGAAGTCGGGCAAACAATTGGTGTCACGCGCGAACGTGTCCGCCAACTCGAAGCTCAGGCACTTAATCGTCTACGTCAATCCAGCGCACACGTTATCCTTCGTGATTATCTCTTCGAGGGGTAATTCTTGAGTACCAACGAGCGATCAAGAAACTCAAAAGGACCTTTGGTATTGCCACTCATTGTGGCATTACTAGGGGTTCTATTACTACTCAGCAATTTTTTCTTGCTGGGTGATTTTAGCATCCTTGATTTATGGCCCGTGCTACTTGTCATAATTGGTGCACAAATTCTCTTGCGCGGTGATATTGTTCCGAGCCAAGATTTTCGGACATTTGGGATCACACGTGGTAGTATTGAGTCAGCAACACTTGATATTAATGCAGGTGAAATTGATGTCACGATTCGTGCATTACAAACGCGCAATACCGAGCGTTTGATTGCTGGACAATATGCAAATCAAGCGCGTCCAGAACTCGATGTCCAAGATGTT
The DNA here is from genome assembly GCA_049680565.1 of Phototrophicaceae bacterium. GTDB lineage: Bacteria > Chloroflexota > Anaerolineae > Aggregatilineales > Phototrophicaceae > JAUZRW01. The sequence continues at coordinate 10,465 of JBAUIA010000411.1, read as the reverse complement.
CATGCCTATCTGACAATGGATCGTCGGCATACCTCTTGGTTATCTTTTGCGAATTGGGAAATGGGTATTTCGCAAGATTTACCTTGGCAAATCGTTGCCAGCACAAACTTAGGGCAAATAACAATTAACCTCAGTCATGTTATTATTCAAAATGCGCTGATTAGTACAGGTATTGGTGATATTCATTTGGTTTGCCCTGCGGAATCATTTGAACCCATTTATGTGCGGTCATTATTGGGTAGCATAACGGTACGCTCACTTGAAGATTATAATGTGCGTATCACGGTAGAAGGTGGACGTTTCTTCGGTGTAACAATTGATGAGACACGTTATCAAGAAATCGAGGCTGGTGTTTACATGACACGCAACGCAGATGACACCCATCCGCTTGTCGATATTGTCATTAACGGTACTTTTGGTGACGCTTATCTTTCCTAGAGATGTGATGATATGAATAGTTTTAACTTTGTCATTCGTGATGCGATAAAGACAGATATTAGTGCTTGTCTAGCGCTCAATCATCAATATGAGAGTGATTATGTTTGGCGGATGATGGTGCAAGCTATCCCGCCAGAAGGTCATCAAGTGACATTTCGTAAAGATGGTTTGCCACGTGCAATGCAATCAGAACATCCTGTGGATGAGTTACGGTTACATCTCGCATTACCACAAGAAAATTGCTATTTGGTCGCAGTCAACAAAGATGATGCCACTATTTTAGGATACTTAACCATGCGATATGATCTCATTCATCAGATTGCATTGATTCAAGATATTGTGGTCGATCAAGAGTTTCGAGGCGTTGGGATTGGCTCGCGTTTATTAGGTATAGCACGCCAATGGGCAGCCGAACACGATGCAGGTAAATTGATGGTCGAAATCCCTACAACAAATTACCCTGCAATCCACTTTATACAAAATCATGGTTTACGCTTTTGCGGATTCAATGACCAATATTTTAGGAATCAGGATATATCCGTCTTCTTCGGACAGACGATACATTAGCTCACTATGGACTTTAATACAGTACTGGTCACTGCCTTATCAGGCGTTAACGAAATCCTTGCAGCAGGCATTGTTATTATTGCAACATCCTTGCTGCTTTATAACCTCACACGCAATCTCAACAATCGTGTTGCACGCACATCTGGCGCAGTGCTAGCGAGTGTAACTTTTGCTTATATTGTTGATGTCTATCTTACTTTGGGTCCTACAGATCAGATTGCTGAATTTGCAACACGCCTACAGTGGATCGGTTTAGCGTTTATCCCATCAACATTATTTCATCTATCAGATGCCTTGCTTGCTACAACAGGGCTACCATCGCGTGGACGACGGCGCGTTACCGTGCGTGTCTTATATCTGATTAGTATCCTATTCGTTTTAGCAGCAATTTTCACGAATGACTTAGCCACCCCTGTTATCACAGCGAGTGGAATTTTGCTAGAAGCTCGAATTGTCTCCTTATTCCCCATATATAGTCTATTCTTTATTACACTTTGCGTGGCGACATTTGTTAATTTGGATCGTGCACGTAGACGATGCTTAACAACCAGTAGCAAGCGTCGTATGGGCTACTTACAATTTGCGATACTGACACCTGCCTTAGGAATTTTCCCATATTCTGTTCTGATCCCCAAAGCAAATGATATATCACTCATTGTCCAATTGTTTGTCAATATTACCAATGTTATCGTGATTATCATGCTCGTTTTTCTATCCTATCCGTTATCATTTTTTGGTTCAGATGTACCTGACCGCGTTGTAAAAGTTGAACTGCTACGATTCTTATTGCGAGGACCCGGAACAGCACTCGTTTTACTGGGTGTCATTGTTGGTGCGGGACGTGCATCTGATATTTTAAGTTTGCCAGCAGATGATTTCTTACCGTTTGGTATGATTGCTGCAGTCCTCTTATGGCAATGGATGATTCATCTCGCTTTACCCTATCTCGAAAATTGGCTCATTTATGGCGATGAAGATGATGAGCAATTAACGAAACTACAAGATTTAAGCGATAAAATGCTCACACGCAATGATTTATTGCAACTACTCGGCGCAACGTTAGAATCGATGTGTGATTATTTACGAACCGATCTTGCATTTGTTGTCGCTATCAATTCTGATTCTGCTGAATTGATACAAACAACACGCAAAAGCCCCATTAAAACGATTGATTGGGCAAGTGAAACCCAAGCGTTACAAACCCTTGCCGAACAAACAGACCGTGTAACAGGACGGTCAGCTTTTCAAAAATGGCATGATTGGTATCTTGTACCCTTGTATAGTAACCGTGCCAACGGATCAACAGATAATACGCTCGCTTTAATTGGTGTTTTAGGCATTCAAACACAAGATAATCCAATGGTTATTATTGATGAGCGCGATACAAATTTACTCTACAATACGTATGTAGCACGCATTGAGCAAACATTAGATGATGTGATGCTACAATCAGAAATTTATGCTGCACTGGAAGGCTTACTCCCTCAGTTGACAACAACACGTAGCCGTGATGATCTAATTGAGTATCTTCCGGGACGTACGCCTATCCAACCTACTGGTTTACCCGATGATGAGGAACTTTATGAACAAGTCCGTGCTGCACTACGCCATTATTGGGGTGGACCGGGTATCACACGTAGCCGCCTCTTTGATCTACAGATTGTCCAAAATGCACTTGATGATGCAGATTCTGCCGTTCAAGCGCTACGAAATGTCTTACAATCTGCGCTTGAACAACTCCGTCCCGAAGGTGAGCGGTCATCAACAGCAATCGAATGGACACTGTATAACATCATTGATCTGCGCTTTGTTGAAGGTAAAAAAGTACGCGATGTCGCACGACGATTAAGTATGAGCGAAGCCGATTTGTATCGTAAGCAACGATTAGCAATCGAAGAACTCGCAAAGATTATCGGAACAATGGAGCGAAACATAGAAGACTCTTAAAAACTCTCAAGACCCTATGCGACTACACCGTGTTTGACATATCCTTGACTTAATCTTATAATCATGTATTCAAGGATTGTATTGTGAGCATGTATTGTAAGTGTAACGTCATGGGGGAGACATGATGTCAACTGACGCGAAGCAAAATCAAGGTGTTTCTTCGCAAACACCGCTCGAAGAGAGTTATTGGGATTCTTTATTAACTGAAGGTGAATTTGCATATATATCAGCAGAACAAGATGATGTTAATTCACATGGCGAAATAACACCTCATTTTTCTACATCAACGATTGATGATGGCACAAAATCTAATCGGTCTAGTTATGATGAAGACTGGCAAACCATCGAAACAATTATGAATGAAGATGGCGTGCTTGATCTTAAAGTAGTTGGCTATAATCGAGGCGGATTATTGGTTGAATGGCAATCATTACGGGGGTTTGTACCAGCAAGTCAATTGGTGCGCTTTCCAGCAACGTCTAACGAAACGATGCGACGCGATGCCCTCATTGATCGTGTCGGTGACACCTTATCTTTACGCGTGATTGAACTCGATAAAGAAAAAAATCGTCTAATCCTCTCTGAACGCGCAGCACAAGTTGAAGCAGGAACACGCGATCAGATTTTAACGGTCTTATCAACAGGCGATACAATTATTGGTAAAGTGACCAATATATGTGACTTTGGTGCTTTTATTGATTTAGGTGGTGTTGAAGGCTTAATCCATATCAGCGAACTAAGTTGGGGACGGGTTGGGCATCCAGCCGATATGCTAGAGCGTAACCAGCATGTCGAAGTCTATGTACTCAATGTAGATCCTGATAATGCGCGAGTGGCTTTGAGCATCAAACGTTTACACCCTGATCCTTGGGCAACCGTTGCTAATCGTTATGAAATTGGTGAAATTATTGAAGGTACGATTACCAATGTTGTGGATTTTGGTGCATTTGCCTGCATTGAAGAAGGTTTAGAAGGCTTAATCCATTTTTCTGAGCTTGCAGAAGGTCATTTTTTGCATCCGCGTAATGTTGTATCAGAAGGTGATATTGTCAAAGCACGCATTTTGAGTATTGATGGAAATGCCCGTCGTTTAGGGCTCAGTTTGCGCGTAGTATAAGTAATTATCGCTAACACTCAAAAGGCTGGGACATACGTCTCAGTCTTTTTGTTTTGATTGTTCAGCAATAATCCATATAATGGAATCGGTACGACAACAAACAAAGGGTAATTGACCGTGGCGCAATCTCGTACTACGGATGAAAAAGTACAAACAAAGCCAACCAATGACGAACTTGTTATTGATGGCAACGCATCTCCTAATATAAACTCAGAAAATGACGATTTACCATTTCTTGACGGAGCAATTGAACCTTCATTTTGGGATGATTTACGTGACAGTGTCCCGAGTTGGTTAGATGAAGTCATTGCAATTAGCTTGCTCATATTTGGCATGTTATCATTTCTAGCACTATTCGACTCATCAGGGGCTGCTGTTGCTGGTGCTTGGGCAAATATCTTACAGAGCTTATTCGGATACGGTAGCATCTTAGTGGCTGGTGGATTATTTGTACTCGGTGTGGTTATATTACTCCCTAAAATTGGTATCCGATTCCAATTTCAAGTAAGCCGTATTCTTGCCATAGAAATCACATTCTTGTGTGTATTGGCGATCTTGCATCTCATCCCCAATGTCGATGATTTACGCAGTTTAGCGCGGATTGGGATTGGCGGTGGTGTTATCGGCTGGGGGTTAGCAGCCTTACCACATTGGTTGCTTGGACGTTCGTTCACTTTAGCCATATTTGGGGTCTTAACAGCAATCAGCGTTGCGACAGTAGCTGGTGTGCAACGGAAGCAAATTATTAATTGGTTATCACGCACAGGGCATCGTTTACTGGTCTATGCAGAAAAATTATCAGGTGCAGCAGACCGTGTTACCTTACCTGATGCACCGCCTGCTACTGAAAAAATAGTTGAATTATCACAACGGCATATACCAATTATGCGGATTGTTCAAGATATGACCAATCTACCGCCATCATTACGTAATGCGATTCTTTTAGGTGAATTTGAAGAGGAAGACGCTGTTGATTTAAGTGAGCATCCCCTCTTCCAAACTAACTCTGATGATATGAAACTTGATTTTAATATCATTGGGGAGCTAACCAAGCGTAAAACAGAGGATGGTGCGCGTATTGTTGTACGCCCTGATGGACGCGAGAAACGCTATTTTGGTGTTCAAGAAATGCAAGAAGCCAAAAAGATTGGGCGACGATCCAAGGTGCTGCCAAGTCTCGATATATTGCAAGAAGAAGCGATGCAATTACCTGATGAAGAAGAAATCAATCACAAAGTTGTTTTGATTGAAAATACCTTGCTCGAATTTGATATTGATATTGATGTTGTGAGTGTTCAAGTAGGACCAACAGTAACGCGCTATGCCGTACAGCCTTATCGTACAAAATCTGATGGGACAACTGAGCGTACGCGTTTAGGTAAAATCGCCTCATATCATAGTGATTTATCCTTATCTTTATCTGCCAAGCGCCTACGCCTTGAGATTCCTGTCCCCGGTCAAAATTTTATGGGGATTGAAGTGCCAAACAAGTCACCTAGCATTGTCACACTCCGTAGTGTGTATGAGAGCAAGAATTTTTATGAATTTTTCAACAAAGATAGTACATCACCCTTAGCAATTCCTTTAGGGCGAGATGTATCAGGCGAATCCGTGTCGATGGATATTGCCAAGATGCCTCATCTACTGATTGCAGGGACAACAGGGTCTGGTAAATCGGTTGCAATTGGTGCAATGGCAACCGCGATCTTATTGAGTAATCCACCTGACAAAGTTAAATTGGTGATGCTTGATCCAAAGATGGTCGAACTCAGCCGATTTAATGGTATTCCACATTTGTTAGGACCTGTCGAAACGGATACAGAGCGGATTATTGGCGTTCTAAAATGGTGTACGCGCGAGATGGAACGCCGTTATAAGGTATTAGAAGAACAAGCCGTTCGTAACATTGATAATTACAACGAAAAATTTGGGTCGCGCCGTCGTGATGGTGAGTATATGCCACATATGGTCATCTTAATTGATGAAATTGGCGATTTGATGATGAACCAACCCGAAGAAACTGAGCGCTCAATCACACGTTTGGCACAGATGGCGCGTGCGGTTGGGATGCACCTTGTCATTGCCACCCAACGCCCCTCAGTTGATGTTATCACAGGTTTAATTAAAGCAAATTTCCCCGGACGGATTGCATTCGCGGTAGCATCAGGTGTTGATTCACGCGTTATCCTTGATTCTGTCGGTGCCGAACAACTGATGGGTAAAGGTGATATGCTTTATCTCGCCCCAGATGCAGGCGCACCTATGCGTATTCAAGGCTGTTATGTGAGTGATGAGGAAACACGCGCTGTTGTCGATCATTGGAAAGATTGGTACGAAGAACAAATTGCTGCGGGTAAATTAGAACGTATTCGCTCTGGACCTTGGCAACGTGGCTTGACCCGACGCGAGTTCTTGTCGGAAACTGATCCTATGCTAGAACAAGCTATTGAACACGTTGTTGATACGCAAGAAGCATCGGCTTCGTTGCTTCAACGTCAGTTAGGCTTAGGCTATCCGCGTGCAGCACGCATTATTGATATGTTAGAAGAATTAGGGGTTGTTGGTGAACCTGTCGGTGGCGGGCGCGCCCGAAAAGTCCTAATTCCAAAAGGTGAAGACCCGTTCAAGCGACTTATTGATAAACGGGTGAAAGACCGTGTTCGTGAGCAAAAGAAAGCAGATGGTTTTTACAATGACTAATCCTCATGATTTTCGTTCGATAACAGATGTAAATGCCAACTTGAAGTCATTAGTAGAAAATGTAGAAACAAGTAATGACTATTTTTGGCTTGGTGGATCAGTCAGCCAAAAATTCACATCATCCATTGGACACACATATTTTATCCTAAAAGATCAAAAACATTCTATCAGTTGTATGCTACCCAATAAATATTCTGAAAAAGCTGTTTATATTACTAAAGGCACTATGGTAGATGTCTACGGGGCGATTAGCTTTTATCAAAAAGAAGCTAAAGTTCAAGTTATGGTATCAGATATTCGTCTTATTGAGCTTGATAATAGCGGCATTGATTATACAGTCTTAAAACATCTAAAATCTAATGGATTACTGCCTAAAGCGAAGAAAGATTTACCTAAATCTCCACAACAGATTAGCATTATAACAAGCAGACGAAGCGAAGCACTCAGCGATTTTAAGCATATCTACAAAGAACAAAAAGGCAAAGCCACACTAGAAATATTAGATGCTTCTGTACAAGGTGATAAAGCACCAGAAATGATTGCTAATCGTATTAGAGAAGCAAATAACAGCCAAAAAGCTGATATTATTTTACTAACGCGCGGAGGTGGCAGAACAGAAGATTTATCTGTTTTTAACAGTATTGAAGTCGCCGTTGCCATTTGTCAATCAACGATACCAATTGTCACGGGTATTGGTCATCAACGCGATGAAACTATAGCAGATCATGTTGCCGATCAAAAAACAATATCACCAACTGATGCAGCTTATAAACTAGCAACATTATCCGTTGAAGATATAAGCAAACATAAATCTAAAAAACAAGGTAAAAATCATATTTTTATCATTGTATGTATCATCTTGTTACTCATTTCAATGGCAATAATCATGCTATTGCTATGGCAACAATAGTTAATACGGCAATTGCTGACTATCACGCGATTGACCGATCATTTTTTGGCGGAATCGAATTGTTGCAGAATAAGCATCTTCAATGGTATATGTATGGCGAATTTCATCTGCTAACAGACTGCGTTTGATGACTGCCATCGCATCAAAAAACCAATAAATGCTCATCAAGGGTGATACGAGTATCGGGCGTGGTGGATAATCATCATACATATGATAATTTCCAAAATGCCCATTGGTCGCGGAAACAATTCGCATATTAATTTGACTTTTATGATGATCGGGTTGTTCCCAAACATATTTAGAGGCTTGCTCATAGGCTTGATAAACAGGCATCTGAGGTGTTAAGGCACATGCACCATACGCTGCACCTTGTTGCACTAAGGTTGCCATATTAGCAAGAGCATTATTATGTGCCACTTCTAATTCTGCGCCAAAACCTAAGCACCCTAATATTTTGACAGGTACATTGAGTGCTTCAACCGCAATCAACGAAATCGTATCTTCGAGAAGTGTTCCTGCACCTGCTTCATCCCCTATCATCAGTGAATCAACGCCCCCATCAAGTAATATAATGGCATCAATGTCAAGATGAGCAACCAATTGTTGATAAAGACTCATGAGCATCGCAGGACCAACTTTAGCAAACATCCAAATTGGAATATCTTCTTGACGATGATCTCGAAACCAACGCGATAAATACCCTTCTGGGTAGTAAGCCAATTGCAAATCCGCAGGAATATTAGCCGTAGCCCCTTCAAGCAAGGTCTGTTCAAGCGTTATCGTATTACAATAATGGGCGACAATCCCAACAGGTGTAAAGCTATAATTTGCGAGATGAACGTTATACCCCATCTCGCGCAATGTAAAATAAATGGGCAAACCACAAAACACATCAAATCCACCACCACAGCCTGCAACCAAAATATTCTTGCGTCCTTGGAGTTGATCTAAAATGGGAAGGTTGAGCTTCATGGATATTTCCTAAGATTGAACCCCATTACGGTCACATAAATCATAGATAGGACATCCTTTACAATTAGGTTGTGTAGGATAACAGCGTGTTTTGCCGAAAAATACAAATGAAGAATTTACATCAATCCATAAATCATGCGGAACAACATCCATCAATTCACGACTGACAGCTTGTGGCTTTTCAGTTGATTGCTTGACCAAGCCGATGCGTTTGGAAATCCGTGCAACATGCACATCCACACAAATTTCGGGGGCAAGTCCATATGCTAGATGGAGTGTCAGCAACGATGTTTTCCAGCCCATACCTTGATATTGCATCAATTCCCCTAAAGTCTTAGGGACAACACCCCCATTACGCACTAATAATGCCGATGAATCCAGAATATGCTGTGCCTTCGCATCAGGGAATTGTATATCATGCGATATTAAAATTTGCTGGATCGTTTCGTAATCTAATTCGGCTAATTCAGAAGGTGTAGGCGCAAGTTCAAACAAGGCACGCATTGCTGCTCTTGAGGATTGCGTTTTGGTACGAGGACTCAGCATCGCAACAATCATCACACTAAAGGGGTCTGATTTAAACTCTATGGGGTCGTGTTCCGCCCAAAATGCCTCTGCAAGCGGTTTGATACGCTCAAGGATAGTGTGAGCGCGATCTGTTTCATCATGTGGAAAAAGCGGCAACATCAGAACATTATAGCCATTCACTTGGTGAAATATAATTAAAACATACTCTGTTGTTGCGGTGGTTCATCACGTTCAAGCAATGTTGGGTTATCATTACGAACGTTATTCACCGATTTTGATACAGGATAGTAATCCATTTTATCGCTATCAAACGGTTGCAATATGGCGCGTAATTCATCCGTATTGCTCGCATCATCCAGCCAAGCATCACGCGCATCACCTTCTAACATTACAGGCATCCGATGATGTAGATGTTGGATTTTATCATTGGCATCGGTTGTTAAAATTGTGCATGTCCACACTTCTTCACCTTGCGGACTATTCCAGATTTCCCATAAGCCAGCGAAAGAAAAAACATCTTTATCGGTGCGATGGATGAAATAGGGTTGCTTACCACCATCGGCTTTGACCCATTCATAGAAACCTGTTGTGGGGATCAAACAACGACGGTATTTGAATGCCGAACGATAGGATGGTTTCTCGTGGGCAGTTTCCGAACGCGCGTTAATCATCTTGAATGCCATTTTAGGGTCTTTTGCCCAACTTGGCAGTAAACCCCATTGCACAATCGTTAATTCAGAAGGTGCAGCGTTGGTGATGATTGAAACAGGTTGTGATGGTGCAACATTAAAACGCGGTGCTAGTATGGGTATATCTGCCAAATGAAATTCTTGTTGAACAGCTTCAGGCTGAGCCGATAAAACATAGCGTCCGCACATGATTTATTTTCCTTTTTTCTTGCGTCCAGTTTCAGCAATTTGTCGAACAACTGTAATGATAGAAAGTGCTAAACCCAATAATGCAGTTGGCGGAATATCGGGTGCTTCATCGTTGTTATCATTAGGGTCTTCAACTTCTTTTGCAAATAAATAAGCAGAAACAACACCTAAAACAGCCCCGATAACACCTCCCACAACATACAAACGTGTACGCCATGTTGCTTTTGCGGCTTCTTGTTCATTATTATTAAACATCTGATTTTGTCTCCTCTTGTTTAGTGGTTGGTTCTTGCTTTTCAAAGATGCTCATTACCTTCTCAAACGGTTCAACAGCACTACTGAAAGCGATTGTTTTCTTATTTACAAATTCACTACCTACTTCAATGCGTGTTGCCAATGATTCACTTA
>JBAUIA010000410.1:0-8897 GCA_049680565.1 Phototrophicaceae bacterium | reverse complement strand
GGCATCCTCTGGAATACCCATGCCTGTATCTTCGACAACAAAGTGGAAACGTTTATCATCGTAATAGGCAATGACCAAGATTGTGCCACCTTCTGCGGTATATTTGATGGCATTACTGACGAGGTTTTCCATTGATTGACGAATCAGCACGGGGTCGGCAACTAATTGTGGCGCACCATCCAGTTGAATATCGGTAGCAAGCTGGATTGATCGGGCATGCGCTAATGGACGCGAATTAACAATCACTAATTTGATTAAGGATAGCATCTCGGTTTGTTCGCGTAATTCCAATGGCGATGTACGGATACGTTCAACGCGCAATATATCATCAACAAGGTTGCTCATCTTTTGGACTTGTTGTTTGATGGTATCAATATAGAAATGTACAGGCGATGCCTCATCAGGTGTATCCATCAAGACCATATCAGCATAACCGGATACGAGCGCGAGAGGGCTTCGTAAATCGTGACTAGCAACCCGTAGCATTTCATCTTTGAAGCGTGATAAATCGCGTACTTGTGTAATATCGTGCATGACAACCACATAACCCAGTATTTCTTGATCGGCATCCCATAGCGATAAGCGTACAAAATAATCTTTGTTATAGCGTTCGGAGTGAACTTCAAAACTCCAATTTTGGGTATCTGCAAGCCGTCCATTAAATTTCTTAATAATCGGTTCAAACACATTGTCAGTCATCACAAATTCTTCAAGTGATACACCCAATGCCTCAGCTTGATGGGTGACACCCAGTACCGATAGAGCAGCTTCATTGAGAATGACAATTTCTCGGCGTTGATTAAGCACAATCAGGACATCGCGCATGGATTGCAAGACGGCGTTGAGTTGTCGCCGTTGCTCGCGGATATGATTAAATAATTGGGCATTGCGGATTGCAACCGAGGTTTGATTGGCAATAATTTCCATCAAGCGTAAATGATACGGGCGGAAGTGATTGGGTTCATCATGAATAAGTGTGACAGTTGCAATGACTTCATCAGCAACAATGAATGGGACACACATTGCAGAGCGCGTTTTAATAGGGTCATCAGGGAAGACAATCCAGCGATCATCATCTTGTGTATCATAGATAATATCGCCCTTTTTATGATAGAGTACCCAACCCGCAAAGCCTTCTGCTAAAACTTGCGAGACAACCTTAATGGATTGGTCTTCTGACAAGTTACGCATGGTAATGAGGTGTTGCCAAGAAACATCATCACCTTGATGCAAAAATAGACTTGTCTTTTGAGCTTGCATCCGATTACTAACCAGCGCAATCACACGATGCAAGACTTGGTCTAAATCGACCACAGTCAGCAGTTGCGAGGCTTCGGCTAAGACCTCTAAATCTTCAAATGTAGGATGGTCATTCTGTAGATTAACCATGAATTATCTCGTTATCTTTTCTACTCACAACTAGTAGTACACCATAGACCACACAATTGCACAAATGGATTCATAGTCATTCAGATCATTTGTATGAAAAGTCAAACATATGTTTCATAAGATGTCTTACTATTTTTGTCGTGTTTACCCATTATTATACGCTGAAAAGACTTATATTAGATGTAAGGTTTTGTTGTCAGTTAAGCAAACTATTCGCTATAGACGTGCTATAATAGCGATGTTAGTGGCATTTTTAATGATAAATAATTCTATTGAAAGTATTGCATTATGACTTTACCCAGTACCTATCAAAAACTTGTTGCGCTTCATCCTGAAACAGGTGATTTACGAACAGCTTGCAGTGTCGAAACTGTGGATATGGTGATGCCATCCGCAGGGGAAATTTTGGTTAAAACACATTATACAGGGGTGAACGCAGCCGATTATCTGATGTCAATCGGGCGCTATTTATCATCCTCAGAACCGCCTTTTGATCTCGGTGCAGAATCGGTTGGCGAAGTGGTTGCTGTCGGTGAAGGTGTCGAGCATCTCGCAGTTGGCGATGCGATCCTCAGCTTGATGGATGGTGGCTTCAGAGACTATTTTATCACGAAAGCCCGTTTTGCAATTCCCATTCCGAGTGCTGCGCCTGAAGTAATTTCGTTGGGTGTCAGTGGCTTAACAGCTTCTATTGCTTTAGATGATACAGCTAACATGAAAAGTGGCGAGACCGTCTTGGTGACAGCAGCCGCAGGTGGCACGGGCAGTATGGCGGTTCAACTAGCGAAAATTGCAGGTTGTACGGTGATCGGCACATGCGGTAATGACGATAAAGCAGCTTATTTGCAGTCGATTGGGTGTGACCGTCCGATTAATTACCGTTCCGAAGATGTAAAGCAAGTTCTCAAAGATGAATATCCTGACGGTGTCGATATTGTATTTGAGGGCGTTGGCGGTGATATGTTTGATCTGGCAGTGAAAGCACTAGCAGTACATGGTCGTTTATTGGTGATTGGGGCGATTAGCGAATATGAAGGCGGACCACAAGCCGTGACTCGTCCACGCATTGGCTATAGCTTGATGAACCGTTCAGCATCCATCCGTGCCTTTTGGTTAATGAATTACTTCAAGGAAACAGCACCGCATATGCAAAAATTGTTGGGTTTGGTGCAAGATGGCTCGCTTAAATTAAATGCGGATGATACCTCGTTCAAGGGAGCATCAGGTGCAATGGATGCCCTTGAGTATATGTATGCGGGCAAAAATATCGGTAAGGTTGTTGTTGATTTTACAGGGTAAACTCATTTGCATTCCATGTGTATCCAACTAGCTTAGATGGCTATTGATTCAAAAAGCATGATGAAAAGGTATGAGCGATCATGGGTGATAAAAAGCAAGATGTGAGCGATTTTTATACAGAGTTTTTCACCAAAACAGGCGATTCGATCTCACGGTATCCGAACCCTGATGAGGTACGGCGTGCGAATCAGGTGTTAACAACGGTCACTGAAATTGCGACACAATTTGATGAGCGTCATGATCGCCCATTACGAATTTTAGATATGGGTTGTGGACGTGGTTGGCTAACTTTCATGCTGAGTATGTATGGCGAGGTAATAGGGGTCGAGCCTGTGCATACAGTGGTGAAATATGCCCAAAAATTATTCCCTGATTTGGACTTTATCGAAGGGACATCACAAACCTTACTGGCTGATGAAGCCTATCATGGTTATTTTGATATTATTGTTTCATCGGAGGTTATTGAGCATGTGCCGTATCCACATCAACAACAATTTATGGATGATTTGGCTAGCTTACTCACCGATGATGGTAGTATCGTCATGACGACGCCGCGTGGTGAAATCTATGATGAATGGATGCAGCAAGAGTGGGTGATTGCCCAACCTGTTGAAGATTGGGTGACGGAAGCGCGTTTCGATAGCCTGATAAAAGGGAGTGATCTTAGATTGATGGAACGGCGCGTGTTTCGGCGTTTTGCAGCAGGCATTAACCGCCGTCCACTCGAAAGTTTCTTCATTGCACTTGGGCGTTCTTTAGGCTTTCAAGCAATTGAGCCAAAAGCCCTCACTGTCTATCAAATCGTATGGATACAGAAGCAAGTCCTAGCTTGATTCGTATTTAGCGATCATTCCAACCTTTGCCCTCAAAAATCTTAGGCATAAATTTTTCAATGCGCGATATGCGTGTTTTAGATTGCTTGGCTGAGGAAAAATGAAGCAAGTATCCACGTTGCCGTCCGGGCGTGAGTGCTTCCCAAGCCTCCGCAAAATCAGGATGCTCATCGAACATCGCTTGCAATTCATCAGGGAAGTCAAATTGTTCTGTGTCTTTAAAATCTACTTCTAATCCTGATGCTTCTACTCTAATCGCTTCTGCAATATAGGCTTTCAAAGTAGCTTCCATAGAAACAATTGCTTGCAAATTAGGGAAGCGAATTTGGCGCGTTGCTTGTACATTCTCGGTTTGTGCCACCAGAATATCATCGGGGTCTTGCATCAAAACACCTTTGAAAAACAAAAGCGCACAGTAATCTTTAAAGCCGTGCATTAAAACGATATTACTATCTTGAAATGTATAACACGGTTTGCCCCACTTAAATGCTTCGCTCAGACCACAATCCAGCAGAATCACTCGCAATTGCTCAAATTCGGCTTGCCATTGTTCTGCTCTGCTCAAAAATTGATCCACTTTAGCACTCATTTTTAATTCTCCTCAGTAGCGATTTCTTTTGAATTTAGCGATCATGTAAGCCCTTGCCCTCGAAAATCTTAGGCATACATTTTTCAATGCGCGATGTACGTGTTTTGGATTGTTTCGCCCCTGAAAAGTGCAGCAAGTATCCACGTTGTCGCCCTTGTGTAAGTGCCTCAAATGCCGCTTCAAAAGTAGGGTCATCCTCGAACATACTGATTAATTCATCAGGAACATCAAATTGTTCAGTCTTTTTAGGCGCAATTTTTAACCCTGATTTTTCGACTTCTAGCGCTTCATGGATATAGGCTCTTACGGTGGCTTCTATCGCAAGTACATCCTCACCATTGGTGAAGCGAATTTGGCGTGTTGATTGTACATTCTCGGTTTGTGCTACGAGAATATTGTCGGGGTCTTTCATCAAAACACCTTTGAAAAAACTCAGCGCACAATAGTCATTAAAAGCGCTCAACAGAACAACATTATTGCCCTCAAAAGTATAACAGGGGACACTCCACTTTAATTCTTCGCTTAATTCAGTATCGAGGAGAATGCGTCTTAGTTCTGCCATTTCGTATTGCCATGAATGTACTTTACATTTAGGTGTATTAAATAGCGGACACCGTCCACATCCTATTGCAAGATAAGCATCGACTTTAGGGTTTATATCCGCCATTTAGCACCACTTTTTCTTAGATTAGACACTAAAAGCTATTATAACAGAAAATGTGTTCTACACACAATAAACTAAAGAAAGTGTGAGCCTGCTAGCTTGCGTCATATCTTTGTTGTAAGGGCATACCCGAATACAAATTGAGCAAGGGGTTTCGTGGAGGTCAATTATCAGTGCATTGAGGGCAAATGTTGCAAAATTCAGTCATGCCAAAATTGAGCGGTTCATCATAGGATATATCGGGAGCGCATAAGAGACGCTCCCGACTGAAATGTATCAGATCAATTCATAAGCATTTTCTGCGTAGCGTTGGGCATTACCGTTGACAGGTTTTTGTTCTTTACCTGCACGGCTAGCTTCTTGGCGTTTGAGGCTTACTTGCTCAAATAGCGATAAAACATCTTTATCTTCAGAATCACGGTTCATCGCTTCTTTAAGCAACATATCCGCAATATCAAGATGTACAGGGCTGATTAACAGCAAGCGCACGAGATCAACAATGCCTACGACTATTTCATCATGGTCATCGGCTTCAAAGGCAAGGTGTAAGGCTTGACGATAACTTTGGAGCGCATCACCGATTCTACCTGCTTGTTCTTGGGATTGTGCCAAGCTACTCAGTTGCAACCGTTCTTCTTCTTGGTCATCAACTTCACGCGCGATATAGAGCGCTGATGTAAAGTAGCCAATCGCTTCGCTCCATTGTTCGAGATCACTATTGGCACTGCCCAATGCGCCAAGAACACGTCCTTCATAATCACGTTTGACTTGCTCTTTGAATAATTCACGCGCTTGTTCGAGTGAATGAATGGCATCCGCCGTTGCGCCATTATCAAGATGAGCATTACCGAGTTCGTACAACACCAGCGCTTCATGTTGGCGATCACCTGTGTTACGGGCAATTTCGAGCGCTTTGCGGAAACTATCCACGGCAGATTGGGTTTCGCCCAAATCTTGACGCGCTTCGCCCACAATCATGTGCATCTGTAATTCGACAACACTATCATTGGCATCTTTTGCGAGTTGAATACCGCGTGTAGCGTGCATGACAGCCGCTTGCGAATTACCTGTTTTAATCAGCAATGAACCGAGCATATTCAGCGTATCGAGTACGCCTTCGGTGTCATCGTCTTGCTCATAAATTTCGAGAATTTCATTATAGGTTGTAATCGCTTCGGTTTCTTTATCTTGCCCAACTTGCACTTTGCCAATCGCTTTATGGATTTGCAAGATGCGTGGCACATCATTTTGTTGTTTGGCTTGGGCTAAGGCTTGCCGTAATTGGTCGAGATCAATGCCTTGGAGAGCATCTGTACGCAAGGCTTCGCTATTCATGCCTTCAACAATATTGAGATCACCTAGATCAGGCGTAGCAAAGGTTGCGCTATCTTCACTATCGAGGATGCTTTCATCGAGGTCATCGTCGTACTCATCTTCTGCATCTTCATACATATCAGGATCGAAGAATTCGTCATCAACATCATAATCATCGTCGTCGTCATCATAATCATAGAAACCATCATCGGGTTTATCCTCAACAATGGGTTCAGGTTCAGCATAAGCAGGGAAGGCATGGGTACTGCCCTTAGCGATATTACGCAAGACGAGCAGTTCATAAACATAACCAAATGCGTCCACAAATTCATCCGCGTTAGTCAAAATAGTAACAAGTTGACTCGCGGTATCACGATCCCCTTTATCACTTGCCCACTGAGCAGCAGCAATAAAATTATCTAATTCTTTTGCTAGGTTTTGTGGATTATCTTGATTAGCAGCAGCATAGGTCAGAGTGGTATCGTGTACTTTTTGCTGGAGTGCTGCCAGTTGGTTCTTGCCTTGTAAGGCTGATTGTGCAAATTGATACACTTTTGTAGGCATCCGATAATAGGCTTTGCCATAAACATCAAATTTTTCGACAAGATACAATTGCGATAAGATATTCATCGCTTGCACAATGCCATTTTCAGGAACACCACTCACGGCTGCAATGAAATCAACGCTGGCTTGACCTTGAAAGGTTGCGCCTAACATCAAGATCAAGCCTTGTAGGGCGTTATTGAGTGAGCGATAACTGAGCGCAATGGCTGATAAAGTCACATCATTAGATTGTTCATTGATTGTTTTGAGATTTTTGAGATAGGCATCAGGGGATTGTTTGGCTGCAACCATCCCACGCGCTGCAATCACAAGCGGTAAGGGTTGATAGCGTAATAATTTGGTCAATCCATAAATATCAATATCGCTATCTGCGCCTTGAATGCCACTTTTTTGCTTGAACAACATCAAGGAGTCTGTATCGGATAACACATCGACATGAATCGTTTCCCAAGGACCTTCTAATGCCGTTTCACTAATCATCACCAAGGGGATGTTATCGGCGGCTTTACTGATAAATTGCTGGGGTGCTAGCGCATCCTCAACATTATCAAGAACGATGAATGGTTTTTGTTGAACAAGAGCCGTTGAGATTGCGCCGATATGCGCTGCGGGTTGCTCGCTACTGGTGACATCCGCCACACCTAGCGCTCGTCCGATTTGTGCGAGTAGCGCAGGGAGTGGATGCGTGCGAACATTCAACCAGATCACACCGCCTGATTGTTGGACGAATGCGGCAGCCAATGCGGCTGTCAGAGCGGTCTTGCCATTGCCTGATGCACCATACAACAGTACAGGACGTTGATTCTGTAAGTGCGTATAAATGTCTTTAAGAACACCATCGCGCCCGACAGGTCTGCCGGGGTGCATTAATGGCAAAGCATTAATATCTTTCGCTGGTGCTTCTAGGGGTGTAAAATCGGTCATGTAAAGCCCCCGATAACTGTCAATAAACACGGTCACAATATATCTGCGAGTATAACACTACTCGTAAGTTTAAGACAATTAAGTGGGACGATGGTCTTAGAAATTGCTATTTTTGGTCAATGAGACAGTTTACAGATTGTTTACATTTTCAGCGCACCAATCATTGAAGCCTTGCGTATAAGCATGTATAGAATGCAAACCTTAATGTGTTCTATGAAAGACACCATCACTTTTTCCCTGAAGTGGGTAGTCGCCCCACGACTACCATTCCTATCACGCAATCCTGTGTTGTTTAAGCAGGATTGCTTTTTTGTCTCTTTATGAAGTTTAATCCAACCCTCATGATCTATCGCTACAATGCGTTCATGTTTGATACGAATCATTATATAAAGAAAAGAGGTAAGGGAATGCTTGTATTAGTAACAGGGGCAGCAGGTTTCGTTGGCAATAATGTCATCAGTAAATTGGTCGAAAAAGGCTATGATGTGCGTGCGGTTGTGCGAACACCTGCCAAAGCAGAAAAACGCTTGGGTCACTATGGGGATGCAGTGGAAATCGTACAAGGTGATGTGACCAATCGTGGGGTATGGGCAAACCTCATGCGTGGTGTTGATGCCGTTGTCCACACCGTTGCTATTTCGATGGAAAAAGGTGGGCAAACCTACGAAGAAGTCAACTATCAAGGCACAATCAATGTGATGGATGCTGCGGTGGATGCTAAAGTCGGGCGCTTTATCAATATTAGCCAAAATGGTGCAGACGCTAGCTTACCGTATCGCTTCCTTGCGAGTAAAGGCAAAGCGCAAGATTATGTAGCGATGCAAGATGGCATCAAATGGACAGCGATTCGTCCGTCAGCTATTTTTGGTCCTCAAGATGAATTTTTCAACACTTTTGCACGTTTGGTCAAACTGACACCGATTATTTTCCCATTAATTGGCGGTGGTAAAGCAGAATTCCAACCTGTTTCTGTATTTGATGTTGCCGAAGCGACGGTACGTAGTATTGAAGATGATAATACCATCGGCAAAGAGTTGGTCATTGGGGGTCCTGAAGTCTTGACGCTCGGTGAAATTGAAAAACGAGTCATTAAAGCACTTGAGACAGGACGCTTGATGGTATCTGTGCCTGTATTTTTATTGCGTCCAGTAGTCGCAATTATGGAAAACACCTTACCGGGGTCACCTGTGAGCAGTAGCTTGCTCGATTTATTGGCTGTGCCAAATACTGTCCCGAATAATGCACTGGTTGAGGAATTTGGGATGGATCCGATTCCATTCAAAGGGCAACACATTGAGTATTTGAAGAACACATCCGCAGG
>JBAUIA010000409.1:0-1678 GCA_049680565.1 Phototrophicaceae bacterium | reverse complement strand
GCAGTTGCTGGGATGATCGTCAAAGGGCGCAAACGAGGCTTCGGTTTAATTGGCAATATTGTCATTGGTTTAATTGGGGCATTCATTGGCGGTATCTTGTTTGATTTTTTCAATATCAATATTGCAGGTGACATTGCTTTTTCTGCTAATGACCTGATTGCTGCTATTGTTGGCTCATTGATTTTATTAGCAATTTTGGTTGTTGTTCGCCGTTAGATTTACGAGATTTTACAACAGGGCTAAACCGTATGTTATAGATTTTGCCTCAGCCATAGGTCTATATCTGTAATGGTAGATGCCCTGAATTGTGGACGTAAATTGACAACAAATGTTAGCATCATCATCAACCGATGAACCGTTGCAATCATTAAGTCGTCATCACTATATAGGAGTGATCGCTCAGTCGCATATCCATTAAGATAAGCAGTTCGTAATGCTTGAATAGGTGGTGCTTTGTCACGTAAGTTGGCTAGCATCACCCCTAAATCTTGCAAATTATGCCCCCAACGGCAATCATCAAAATCAAAAATACCCAGTTTACCCTCATAGATCACAGCATTTTTAAGATGTAAATCAGCATGAATCAACATGACACCATCGCGTATACGCCACGATTTTAAGCGCTCAGTCGTGCGCTCAATAGCATTCTGAAATAAGTCTTGTTGGGTTGCATTCAGAATTGAATCATCGCTTAGGTAATCAATTGACCCCCATTCATCAATATCATACATATCAAAAGTCATAAATGGTTGTTGAGGTGCATAACTTGCAGCAAAATTGTGTAACTTTGCGGTTGCTGCCCCTAATAGATACAGTGTTTCTTTAGTCTGAACGGTTTGTAATGATTGTCCTTTAAGCCATGTCATCAATACAATTTCATGTTTATGAGGGATACTATCAATCTGGCACGTTTGCACCCATTGACCATCTCGTGTTGCTACTGGCGTATTAATCCTTAAATCAATGCCTGAGTGTGCCATATCGGATAACCATCGCATCTCGGATTCAACCATCAAACGGTTGCGAATAGTCGGATACCCTATTCTTAGCATCAGAATATCATCAGGAGTTTGCACACGAAAAATAATATTATGCCGAATCGAAATGCAACGTAAATTAACTACCGTAAGCGGATAGGCTTGTAAGGCAAGGCGAGCAAGTTGGTGATAGCGTCGGATTTTGCCTTGTTTAGTCAGTTCATGAAATGGTTTCATCCGTCAGTATCAAGTAGTCGTTAAAGGGAGCAGGAAACTAAGTCCGTGTTGTTCATAGCCCAACTTCTCATAAAATTGATGGGCGAGTTCACGTTCCTTAGCACTTGAAAGGCTAATTTTGTAACATCCATGTGTAATGGCAAAATCATGCGCATGTTGCATCATAGCAGTGCCAATACCTTGTCCTTGTGTATTGGCACGCACAACCACATCATTAATCACCGCAGAAACACCGCCAGCATGTGAAAAATGCTGCATAATAATTATGCCATATGTGCCTAATAAGTCGCCATCATCATCTGCAACAAAGGTATAATGATTGGGTATTGCCTCAATCGTAGCGAAAATTCGTTTGCCTTCTTCCAATGTGAGTGGATGACTTAAATCAGCGACTAAAACGACCAATTTTGCAATATCCGATGCGCTAGCAGGGCGGATGATTACCATAGAAGCCTCCTCCTTGA
>JBAUIA010000408.1:0-81719 GCA_049680565.1 Phototrophicaceae bacterium | reverse complement strand
TTTGGCGTTCTGCACGCGCTTCAGCGAGGATTTTATCCGCTTCAGCTTCAGCATTTTGACGCGCACGGGCTGCTGCTGCTGCATCTTCCAAACCTTTTTGGATTTTTGCAGAGCGTGTGTTCATCATATTTAATGCTGGTTTCCAGAGTAATGTACCGAGGAGTAAGAACAAGACACTGATATTAACGATTTGACCAAAGAGGAAACCTGTATTGATCCCTAGTGCTTCAAGACCATCACTGCCTTCTTCTTCAGCTTCGCTATGTGCTTCTTCTTCGCCTTCGCTTTCAGCCTCAACTGTTTCGGCTGCTGTATCTTCTTCTCCGCCGTCACCTTCTTGTGCGAAGCTCATGACTGGGAATAAAGCCAGTACTAAAGCTAAAGCAGCAAGGATGAGTACGAATCGTTTGAGCATGAGTTTTTGCATAAGGTTCGCCTCCTATCGCGCTTAAAGCACGAACAGGATAATCAGCGCAACCACGAGGCAGTAAATAGCTACTGCTTCCGCGAACACGATACCCAAGATCATGTTAGTTTGAATTGCGCCAGCCGCATCTGGATTGCGACCAATACCCTGCATTGCGCCTTGTACCATCAAGCCAATGCCAATACCAGGACCGAGAGCAGCAACCATTGCCAACCCTGCGCCCAGTGCTTTTAAACCTACATCGAGACCTTCCATTGTTTCTGTTCTCCTTAACTTCGTGAGTCTTATTGTTATTGACTGTTCAAATTAGTGATGTGCTTCTTCATGATCGTCATCATGATGATGGCTGACCATAGCTTGCGCACAGAAAATAAGTGTTAGCACTGCGAACACGGCTGCTTGTGCAAACCCTACGATGGTTTCTAGACCAAAGAAGATAATTGGCAAGCCTGTCGCAATCAGGAAGTGCATAACGAAGATAAGCACTGCTCCTGCAAAAATATTACCAAATAGACGGAATGCCAGTGAAATTACTTTCGCAAATTCGGAAACAATTTCAAAGATACCGACTACAAAGTCAACCCCACCAATTGGGTTTTTACTGATATTACCCAAAGCATTTAGGTTGATGAATTTTTGTAAATAACCTGGACCTAAAGTGGACAGACCAAAGTATTGAATGAAGAAGAATGCCACAATGGATAAACCAAGTGTCAAGTTGAGGTCTGTTGCCGCAGGACGTACAAATGGTGTGACAACAAAGCTGTAGGGTTTTACACCACTTTCTAACTCTGCTGCGCTTGGGAAGTAGATTACTTCTGGGTAACCCGTTGCTTCTTCATATTCTTCAACGAGTAACGCCAATTCTTCTTCCGCAAAGTCGCCACTATTAATTTCAGCGGCAAGTGCATCAATTTCTGCTTCCTGTGCTTCATCATAGGAAGGTTTACCATCACCATCAGGATCAAATGCCACGAATGATTCGGGGTAATATCCTTTTTTGATTTCTTCACACACTTCTTCTTGTTCATGTGTGACAGAAATACCTGCATTGAGTGGTGTGGTGTTGTATAGTTGGCTGCCACGTTTCATGTAACCAGCTTGGCTACCGTGCGCGCAGTGCATCTCGCCGACACTATCAATACCGGGCATCAAAGACATCCAGTTTGCTGTGAGCAGGAAGATAAACAATGTACCAACTAAGGGGAATAAAACATTTCTCACCTTTGGAGTATCGCCAGCCATTTGTTTGGTAATACCATACAAACCGTCGATAATCGTCTCGACCCAAGCTTGGAATTTACCTGGGACTTCGTTTGTCCAACCTTTGGATGCGTTCCATGCTAATAACGCAAAAACAATCACGAGGATGTCTGCGATGATGGTTGCTACCCATGTATTGGTGAGTTCTGCCCAGCCGAAGAAGATGAATGGGAAGCCGTTACTTGTGAGGACTTCACCCGGTACTTCAATTACTGGTAATGCTGCAATAGAGCCATTGGCACCAAAGATGACAAATGGAACTAAATAGCAAAGAACTGCTACGAAGACGATGATCCCAACAAAGATGAGAGCGCCACGAGTTGTAGCATTCATTTAGGCACTCCTCTTATCGGAAACTACAATTAAAAAATACATCAAAGGGCTACTCCTCCTTGTCTTGTGGCGTATCTGCCACTTGCGAATGTGTTGCTGCGCCAAAACGATGAATTAACATCAAGGCTAAACGAACCATAAAATAGAGACTTATCGGAAAACTAATTATCATTAGTGTGACGGTAGCGATGCCCCGCCACTCCAATAAGTCATCTAACCATAGTCCGAGTGTTAATGCGCCAAGCGCAATGATAATGTTCAAGCAAGCTGTTAGACCAATGATAATCGCAATATATCGTGTTGATATTGGCTTCTTTGGCTTCCGTTTTTGCTTTCCCATTCTTCGTCACTTTTCATTGGCGAATTTTATCACAAACGATTTGTGATTGCCATACGTTAGATTAGAGCTAACAAAGTACTTGCTGCCATTATGATTGCTTCCGCGCCATCACGCGCCCAATTAATGATTGGGGCTGGGACGATGCCCAACAAAAGCACAATAACGGTTGTCAAGCCAAATGTCCAACCCATTGCTGGCGAGATACTAATCACTTGATCGTCATCTTCACTTGGATCCACCCACATGATCTTGATGACCACGAGGTAGTAATACAAGGCTACAATCGAGTTCAAAACACCGATAATCGCTAATGCGACTAGATCAGCTTCTAGTGCTGCTTGGAACAAGAAGAACTTGCCAAAGAAGCCTGCTGCTGGTGGAATCCCTGCGAGTGATAGTAAGCCAACGGTCATTGCGACAGCCATCCAAGGACTACGCCGTTGCATCCCTGCATATTCACTAATTTTCTCTGTGCCTGTTGCTTCGCCATAGAGGATGACCCCTGCAAAGACCAACAAGTTACTGAAAGTATACATGAACATATAGAAGGCAACACTAGAGATTGCAAAGGTGGCATCAGTACCAATTAAGGCAGCAATACCAACGAGTGCATAACCTGCTTGTGCAATGGATGAGTAAGCAAGCATACGCTTCATATTTTCTTGGCGTAATGCTAAGACGTTACCGAGTGTCATGGAGATGATCGCAATAATACCGATCACATTTGCCCAGAACAATTGTAAATTCTGCCCATCAACGGCTAATTCTGGTGGTAATACCCCCAAGAAGAAGCGCATCAAAACTGCAAAGCTAGCGGCTTTACTGGCAACACTCACAAAAGCGGTCACGGGGGTTGGCGCACCTTCATAGACATCGGGTGTCCAGAAATGGAAGGGGGCAGCACTAATTTTGAAGCCGAAGCCAACAATCACAAAGAGCAAAGCAATTAATAAGGCGAATAAGTTACCGCCTAATACTTCACCTGTGACTAAGGAATCTGCAATCAAATCAATGCGTGTTTCGCCTGTGAAGCCGAAGAGCAAACTGAGACCATAGAGCAAAATTGCACTTGCAAAACTACCAAACAGGTAGTATTTCAAGCCAGCTTCTGATGAACGATCATCTTTACGGCTAAAACCTGCCAAGATATACAAAGGAATCGAGACAGTTTCGAGCGCGACAAAGAGCATCACAATATCAGCAGCAGCCGATAGTAATGTGCCACCGAGAGTACTGATTGTGATAATCAGATAAAATTCACCCCGTTGACCAACATCACCATCACGCACAGCCATTAAGCTGGTGATTGCCCCTGCTGATAAGATCATGACTTTGAACACTTGCGCGAGGATGTCATGACGAACCATGCCACCCCATGCGAGTGTGCTTGTACCCGGTTCAGGTGTCCATAAGACAAGCGTTGCGCCTGCAAGCACTGCCATTGTGATAGCTGTTACATAGCCCAAATTCGATTTTGCATCAGGGATATAGCTATCGAGTAAGAGCAAGATCATCGCCAAAATGGTCAAACCGATTTCGGGACCAATGACAACTAGATTTTCTATGAGAAAAGTTGTGGTATCCACCTTATGCTCCCATCAAACTTAAAAGTTGTTGGACAGGATAAACACCAACCGCGATCATCGGTGCCATGATTGCTGGATACATACCGAGGATAATCAACGGCGCTCCGAGTACAATCAGCACGATACGGTCAGTGATTGTAATATCGCCAACATCAGGATATTTCTTGGCATCAAATTCACCAAAGAATACAGCACCTGTTACCCGTAGCACATACGCTGCGGTGATGATGATGCCGAGTGCTGCAATAATCACAAGCCATGTATAGTAATTTGATAGTGTGAATGAACCAATGGTTAAGGACACAGTTTCACTGGCTGCCCACATCCCTTGGAAAATCGGGAATTCAGCAACAAAGCCACTAAAGCCCGGCATACCCATACTGGTCAAACCACCCACGATAAAGGCAACACCCACCCAAGGCATTTGTTTCATGAAGCCACCCAATGATGGAATATCACGGGTGTGTGCGCGTTCATAAACCATACCCACACAACCGAAGAATAATGCGGTCATCGCACCATGGCTGAACATTTGCAAACCTGCACCTGTTAAGCCTGTAAGATTCATTGTTGCAAAGCCCATGCTAACCAAACCCATGTGTGATACAGATGAGAAGCCGATCACATATTTGAAATCGCGTTGACGGAAAGCAATGAATGCCCCGTAAACCACGTTAATCAAGGTGAGGAAAACAATCCAAGGTAAATGCACAAGTGCGCCACTCGGTAACAATTGAACACCGACGCGCAATGCAGCAAACGCACCGAGTTTCATCAATACCCCTGCATGGATCATCGAAACGGCGGTTGGCGCAGCAACGTGTCCATCAGGTGACCAGTTATGGAATGGGAAAACACCTGCCATGACAGCAAAGCCCATAAACACAAATGGGAACCAGAATTGTGCGAAAGTTGTACCGAATAGTGGCACTAAGAATGCACCATTTTCAGCAGCGAGCATAATTTGTGTGATATTAAAGCTGAGTGCCGTTGCGGTACTTGGTAAAACACCACCTTCGATTGCACTTGCAAGCACGGTTGCGCCATCACCCAAGAAATAGGTTTGAGCAGCAAATACCATCGCAATTGCACCGACTAATGAAATCACTGACCCTACCAAAATGTAGAGCGTGAGTTTCATCGCAGCGTACTCTCGTAGCTCTATCCATCCCCATCCTGCGATGAGGATATACATGGGGAAGATGGCTAATTCGTAAAAGAAGAATAGCAAGAATAGATCAACGCTGATAAACACGCCCATCACACCTGCAACGAGCAACATGAAGAATGCAAGGAACTCGCGTTGACGATCTTCGATGCGCCATGAGATGAAGACACCTGCAACTGATACCATGCCTGTTAGCAAGACCATCGGAGCAGTTAAGCCATCAACACCGAGGTTATAGGCAATACCGACTTCAGGCACCCATTCAATAAATTCTTCAAATACGAGCGCTTCTTTAAATGCCACAGTCGCCGACGTTTCGCCTTCGAGCGCACTCGTTATTTCTTCATTTACTGCGTAAAACGCTTCGTATTCCGTAGCGTCCTCGTCGACTAATCCAGCGTCGATAGCATCATTTAGCTGTTGGGTTACCATCCCGTTGTAGCCAAAGAATACTGTCAGCGAGAGACCTAATGTGACGAAGGCAGCAGTGATCGCTACCCCACGAAACATATCTCGCATATTTGCAGGGATAAAGAGAATAATTACCCCTGCAATCACTGGAATCCAGATGAGGGCGCTCAGAATTGGAAAACCAAAATCTGTCATATGCCTACCCTAAGATGTTTGTCAAAATTGTGGTCACACTGGAATTGATGGTATCGAGAATCCAATTTGGTGCTAAACCTGTCCAGAAGATGAATACCCCTAGCACAGCCACCGCAACAAATTCACGCCAATCAACTTCCAGATCATAATCTTTCCAATGCAGGTTGAATTCACCGTGTAAGGTATAGCGAATCCCCTTCAAAATGTAGCTGCCTGTGAACAGCAAACCAATCATGGATAAAGCTGTCAACCAAGTGAAGGTTGTCCATGTGCCACGCACAATCAGGAATTCGCCAATGAAGCCGTTCAAACCCGGTAAGCCGAGGCTGGACATACTCATAAAGACGAACAAGCCACCAAAGATCGGTGCTTTCACCCAGAAACCACCATATTGTGTCAAATCACGCGTATGCGTTTTATGATAAATACCCCCAGCAAGGAGGAACATACCTGCCGAACTCAGACCATGATTGAACATCTGCATTACTGTACCATTGAGCGCTGCAACTGCATCCATCATACTTTCAGCACCGATTGCATTTTGTTCCGCAACCCATGCTTCACCATAGAGCAATGCGAAGGCAGCGATACCGATGCCGACAAAGCCCATATGATTGACGGATGAATAGGCAACCAAACGCTTGATGTCATTTTGTCCAAAGGCTGCAAACGCCCCCAAGACAATGCCGAGCATACTCAAGAATGCGAATAAGGTCGCCCAATTGATGCTCATTAGCGGTACATTGCTCACCCATACATCAGGGAAGAATGGCACGACCAAGCGTAAGAAGCCATAAGCGCCTAACTTGAGCATGACACCTGCAAGCAACATTGAACCAGCCGTTGGCGCTTCACCATGGGCATCAGGTAACCATGTGTGGAAAGGCCAAATCGGAACTTTGATACCAAAGGCAACAAAGAAACCGAAGAATGCTAGCGCTTTGACTGTACCAACATCGAAACCGAGGAAGGCATTATCTAAGCGTGAGGCACTGAGCCATTCGCCTGTTGAGCTAGCAATTGCTGCAATTTCGTATGTACCAGCCGTGAAGCCGATCAATTGTGTTGCGAGCAACATACCGAGCGTGCCACCCATCGAGTACAGTAAGAACTTAGTCGATGCGTAGATGCGCCCTGTATATTTGACACCTTTTTGTGCTGGACTCCCCCATTGATTGATGAGGAAATACATTGGCACAAGTGATAATTCATAGAACAGGAAGAAAACCATCAAATCCATCGAAAGGAACACACCCATTGATGCTGCTTCAAAGACAAGCAGCAATGCAAGGTGCATATTTGGACGGTCTGAAACTTCCCAACTGATTAAAATCGCTAAGGGTGTTAGCA
This sequence comes from Phototrophicaceae bacterium, assembly GCA_049680565.1. Lineage (GTDB taxonomy): Bacteria > Chloroflexota > Anaerolineae > Aggregatilineales > Phototrophicaceae > JAUZRW01. Next base: position 74,646 of record JBAUIA010000408.1, on the reverse strand, counting down.
ATGCGGTCAAGAGCATCATGCTTGCGCTGATACCATCAATCCCAACATGCCACGATGCACCGAGCACCGTAAACCAGCGATAACTTTCTTCAAGGTAAAAACCACCGTCTATTGCGTTCGCTTGGTAATCCATGAACACAACAACCGTTACAGCAAAAAGTGCAATCCCAATCCCTAACGCTGTCCAACGCGCAAGCCACTTATTAGCTGGAAGCATCGCAACCAGCAACGCGCCAAAAAGTGGGGCAAGGATAAGAAAGGTTAGGATGTCGATTCCTAAGATATTCACTCAACTCCCCCTTACGGTGCCTGTACAGCGCCAGCCATCATAGCGAAAATTACGCCAATAATGAGCACAGCAGCAAGTACAATTAACAGATAATACTGGATACGACCATTTTGTGTACGGCGTAACCAGCCACCAAAGCTATAAATCCCTTTCGGAATCCCATCACCAACACCATCAATCAGCCATGCGTTCATGACCTTGATGAAATCACCAATGACGGTAAAGATTGCACCGATGGTATGCAAGATCGTATCAATGATGCCTTTATCCAGCAGCGTAATCACCCCTTTTGAGAGCCATTGTGCAGGACGAACGAAGATAATATCGTAAAGGTCATCCATGTAGTAACGATTTTGTAGTGCGGTATAGATTGGTTCACCCACATATTTAATCAGTGGGTCTTCATCGCCAGCTTCGAGTGGTTTACGTCCATACATTTCCCAGCCCAACCATAAACCACCCAATGCCACAGCAAATGATACTAGCACTGGAATGATGTTGAAGGCAGGTGCGTCGACGTGGAATACTTCATAACCACCATTTTCCATGAATGGTAATGCGTAAACGAGGAGATGATGGAAGTAGTTATGTTCAGGTGAGAAGATTGCACCAAAAAGTGGGAAATCTTCAGGGACACCGATAAAACCTGCGAGTAATGCGAAAACAGCAAGTAGGATTAAAGGCGCTTGCATCGTAATGGATACGATGTTGTAAGGACCACCTAAACCTGCATGTTCAGCTTCTTCTGTGCGTGGTTTACCGAGGAATGTCAGTGAGATTTGACGCATGGTATAGAACGCAGTCAAGAAAGCTGCAACTGCCAGCATAAAGAATACCAGCGCGTGCAAACCACTACCATGTGACATAAATCCGTACCAGCTTTCAGCAAGGATTTCATCTTTTGACCAGAACCCTGCTGTAATCAGTGGGAAACCTGCCAATGAGAAACCACCTGCAACGAATGTCCAGAATGTGACAGGTATCCGCTTACTCAAGCCACCCATGTTAAACATATCTTGTGGGTCGAAGTGTGCGTCATGCCCATGATCGTCATGACCGTGTTCATCATGTCCGTGATCGTCGTGACCATGTTCTGCGTGATGTTCATGGACATGATGTTCGCCGTGTTCCATTGCGTGGATCACTGAACCTGATGCCATAAACAGTAAGGCTTTGAAAAATGCGTGTGTAATCAGATGGAAGGTTGCTGCGATATACGCACCCACACCTAAAGCTGCCACCATAAAGCCCAATTGGGAAATGGTGGAATAAGCGAGAACCGCTTTTACATCACGTTGTGCCACACCCATTGTTGCTGCAAATAACGCCGTGAAACTACCGATAACTGCCATGATAATCAATGGCGCGGAGAATGTTGGGTCAGAAGCATGTGGGTTGGTCAAACCAACAAACAATGGATACATACGAATAATCGCATAAACACCCGCACTAACCATCGCTGCTGCATGGATCATCGCGCTGACAGGTGTAGGACCTTCCATCGCATCTGGTAGCCAGACGTGTAATGGGAATTGTGCTGATTTACCGATTGTACCAATTAAGAGGAACACACCAATTAACCCTGATGCACTTAAACCCCAACCACTCAAGATAATCGCAGGTGTGCTGCCAATCATCTGTAGAACGTCTGGATTATAGAGTATATCGCGGAAGTTTAATGTTCCAGCAACACTCCATAAGTAAACAATACCGAGTAGCATGACCACATCCGCAACACGGGTAACGGTGAACGCTTTGATTGCTGCTTTGTATGCTGATTTTTTCTCGTACCAGAAGCCAATGAGACTGTAAGAACAGAAACCCATGATTTCCCAGCCGACAAATAGCATCATCAAGTTATCTGCAATTGTTAGGACAAACATTGCCCCTGCAAATAATGAGATGAGTGCAAAGAATTTTGCTTGACGTGGATCGTGTGCCATATACCCGATGCTGTAGATAAAGATCCCGAGCATCGCAATAGGTACCATGAATAATAAGGTTAAGTTGAGCGGATCAACGACAACCCCAATTTCATAGTCTGTGCTTTCATCTGGCACAACACCATAAACGCCGTCATCTGTCCCTAGTGACATCCATGTGATTTCATCACCATAGATACAAGGCGCACAGTCAGCATATGAGCCACCGTGTTCGCCCTCTTCTTCACTATGAGCTTCGTCTTCGCCTTCGACAGCAACGGCTTCTTCGCCGTCTTCACTGTGAGAGTCATCACTATGATAAGCTGCGCTATCAGCCAGACCAAATGTCCCTGCGCCAAAATCATTAAGTGCGCCAAAGACCAATGTCCAACTAATAATCAAAGCCCACACAATCCCTGACATGCCGATGACGACAGCCGTCACACGGAACCAATCAGGTTGGTATGCAACGTCCATACCATCATAATCAGGATGATTGTGATCGTGATAGTGATGATCGCTAGCAGGGATCATATTCCCTTGTGACCCTGTTACCTGACGCACCAACCACAAAACTAATGTGATGAGTGAGATCAAGGCAAATGCCGATAGTGGACCCAGTGGGATCAACCAAGGCATTAGGTTACGATCTGTAAATGCTTGTACTAAAAATTCTGAAATGACATCAAACCCCATCGCAGCCCCCTAGCCTTTGAGCATATCGGCTTCTTCGGGGATAACCGAACGCCGACTGCGATATACGGAAATAATAATTGCGAGACCAACGGCGGCTTCTGCTGCTGCGATAACGACAACAAAGGCAGCAAAAGCAAAGCCATTAATCTCAGTGGGCGTTAGATAACGCCAGAATGCTATGAGGTTGATATTCACTGCATTAAGCATCAATTCGACAGACATCAGAACAGCCACACCATTACGGCGTGACAAAACCCCAAATGTGCCGATTGAAAATAAGGCAGCGCTCACCAACAGGTAGAGCCACAAAGGAATCATCCTCGTTTCCCCTTTTCATCTTCTTCGACTTCACGCGCAATGACAATTGCACCAATCATTGCGGCTGTAAGTAACAATGACACGACCTCGAATGGCAAAACAAAGCCTTCTTTATCAACCAAAGCAGCCCCGAGATCACCTGTATCTAGGACAGTTGCTGAAAAGATACTCGGATCAGGTTGCCATGCTTGCCCAAGTTGTAGCCATTCTGGAAACCATACAGGTAGAATGACACCTAACATCAAGAGCGCAAAGAGTAGCACCGCGCCGATGATATTAGCAACAGGTCGATTATAGCGGTCAGTTAAGGCAGTTAAGCTCCGTGTGAGCATGACTGCAAATGTAAATAGAATAGCGATTGCACCAATATAGACGAGAACTTGTACGGCAGCTAAGAACGGTGCTTCTAGCAAGACATAATAACCTGCAACACCGAACAAGCTGACCATCAGCCAGATCGTCCCACGAAAAAGATTTCGTGTGGTGACAACACCAATTGCGCCACCTAGCGTAATGATGCTGAAGACAACAAACGCTAAAATTAAAAAGAAATTCACGTCACCCATTATCTTCTCCTTAGTCTCCTGCTGCTGTCACGAGCAACTCATCGTTCAATTGTTGCTCGGCTACCCGCGCATCACGACCTTCTAGCACAACACGTCCCATAATCACAATAATCATGATGACATCTTTTGCTAGCAACACAATGGTCATTGGCAACACACCCATCAAACTCGAATTTGCAAGATCAGTTGGTGCCCAACCTGCAACTTGCATCAACTTGAGGATTAATGCTGTCAAAACCACATTCAAGATCGAAATCGGAACAAGGAAGAACCAATTGAATTTCATGACTTGGTCAATCCGTAAGCGTGGGAGGGTATTCCGCAACCATAATGAAATGAAGTAGAAGATACTACCCTTCAATCCAAGATAGGCGAAGCCGAGAATCGGTATGCTCTGATACAAGAATCCCATGTAGCCACCCACATATAAGATCGCAAGTAGGATACCATTGGTGAAAACGTGCAAAAATTCCGCAGCAAAGAACATACCGAATTTCATACCGCTATATTCAATGTTGAATCCTGCTACCAATTCAGATTCTGCTTCGATGAGATCAAATGGTGCGCGTCCTGTTTCTGCTTGTGAAGAAACAAAGAACATCACAGCAGCTAAAGGACTCATGAAGATAAACCACATATGGCTCTGCGCGTTGACAATGTCAACCATCGACATACTACCTGCTAACATCACAGGGATGAGCAGCGCAAAAACGAGTGGAATTTCGTAGCTCACCAAGAGCGCAACCACGCGGAAAGCACCGAGTAGTGCATATTTATTATTACTTGCCCAACCTGCTGTCATGATAGCGAGTGTACCTAGCGATGCAATTGCAACAAAGTACAACACACCAATCCCTAAATCGACACCAACATATGCGCCGGGGTCGTTCGGGCTATACATGAACGGAATAACCGCCCAGATCAAAACAACTGAGGCAAATGAAACCAATGGTGCAGCATTATATAAAATACGATCCGCAGCAGCAGGCGTAATATCTTCTTTAGCGAGCAATTTCAGCAAATCAGCAACTGTTTGCAACAAGCCGTAAGGACCAACGCGGTTGGGACCAATACGATCTTGGATGCGGGCTGCAATTTTACGCTCTGCTAAAATTAAGATCACGACTGTTAACAGTGGAACACCACTGACTAATAGAACGCCGATCAATAAGCCAAAGAATCGCGCAAGCGACGGATCAGCAACACCTAAATTTTGAACAACCTGACAAAGACCTACACAATCCATATAAATTTCTCCCCCGTGTCTCTACTTCCAGACCAGCACGTCTTTTTTCCACGCATAGATCAGCGCGTCGGCCAGTAGGAAGATGAACAAGAAACCAGCTCCGAATGCAAATAAGTCTAAGTCGTTATAGGCAACTGCCCACGGGAACAGCAACACCATTTCAACATCAAAGACAAGAAATACCAAACCGTAGATGTAGTACTGGACACGGAATTGCACCCATGTATCCCCTACAGTTTCAACACCGCATTCGTAGGTTTGGCTCTTAAGTACGTTCGGTTTACTGGGACGTAGTAATGCGGCTGCAAGAATTGGCAGTGCGGGAAAGACCGGTGCCATAATCAAAAACACGCCGATGAAAGCCCAGTTATTTAATACTTCCATTGAGCCTTTACTCCTAAAAATCTACTATTAAAAAGTGCAACTTTGAGGTTATCTCGACTAATAAGAATCTCGTTTGCACTATTTCTCACAAACGGCTCATAGTATAACACTCAGATAGTCGGATAGCAACGTTTCAATGAACTGCCCAAAGTTTTAATTGATGGATTGTGTGGATTGTAGCATATCAAGCGAGTCTTGAACAACAGGCATATAAGCTAATCTCTAACAGAATTTAACTAAACCCAAATATTTACCCTCTGATTAGCGCTTATCATAGCGATCACACCTTGTTTTTGGGTGCATATCACCCTAGGCTATAAGTCATTTAGACTTTAATTAAGAATATTCTCAGCAACTATCAGCGCACCAGACTAACTCGCATTGCACACCAACCGAGAAAGGTTGCCAATTCATCATGACTTTAGCACCATTATCTGTTATCACCCCGACTGACATCCAATGGGATACGTTTGTCCTATCACATCCACGCGCCTATTTTTTGCAATTATCTACATGGGGCGAACAAAAATCAGCTTATGGATGGTCAGTTGATCGCGTAGCCCTAACAAGTGCTGACGAGATTGTAGCAGGCGCACAGTTGCTGTTTCGTCCATTACCGATGAAATTGGGCACACTCGCTTACCTCCCCTATGGTGGCTATGTCAGCGATGATGGACAGTGGGAAGCCTTGCTGGATGCTATTCATGCTTGTGCAAAGGAACATGGTGCAGCCTTTTTGAAGTGGGAACCGGGGTTTAATTTTCCGTATGATCTAACACAATGGGGATTCCAAGAAAGTCCCCAACGGATTCAACCGCCAAATACTGTCATACTCGATATAAGAGGTAACGATGACGATATTCAAGCGCGGATGAATACCAGCACACGCCGCAATATTCGTAAAGCCTACAAAAATGATGTTCATTATTATCAGGCAACAACAGACGATTTACACAAATTCACCAATATGATGGACATCACAGGTGAGCGCAATGAATTTGGCGTGCATGAATCGGCGTACTATCAATTGATGGTTGACTTATTCGTCCCTGAGCATGCTGCACTCATCTTAGCTGAACACGAAGGCGATACACTCGCAGGTAATCTTGTTGTTGGTGTGGGAGATACGGCTATTTATCTCGAAGGCGCATCATCGAATATCAAACGGAATTTGATGGCATCATATGGGGTGCAATGGGAAGCGATTAAGTGGGCGCAAGAACGCGGATACACAAAATATGATATGTGGGGCATCCCTGATGAAGACGAATCCACACTAGAAGAACAATTCCAAGATCGAAGTGATGGCTTATGGGGGGTATATCGCTTTAAGCGTGGCTGGGGTGGCGATATTATGCGTACAGTGGGTGCATGGGACTATGTCTATAATCCTATTATCTATATGGCGTATAAAACCGCACTCAAAATGCGTGGCTAAAACACCTAAATCTTAGGGGGTAGCAAACTACTAATTCACAGTATGCTATTAGTAAGTGCCATTTATAAAAGGATACGCTATGCAAATTACCTGCCCCCAATGTAGTAAGCAACTCACGGAACATCATATCGACATCTTTGCCAATGTTGTAAGCTGTGATGCTTGTAATGCCGTATTCAGCACACCATCAAGCAACCTCGATTATGTCGCTAAGAAAGATAAGAAGCCACCGACGATTCCAAAACGCTTCAAAATCGACCAGCATGCCAATCATTTCAGTATTGCATATCGTGAGAATGCTTGTGCAGGGATTGCTAGTGGCTTATTCGCACTTTTCTGGAATGGGTTATTATGGGTTTTCTTTGTGCCTGCCTTCGGTAGTGTTGGCTATCAAAGCCTCACCAACAGTGATGGCATTGAATGGCTTGGATTATTATTTCCTATATTCTTAATTCCATTTTTGTTGATTGGTTTCTTCATTGGCATCTATTCGCTAAAGTTATTATTGAACACGGTTACGATTCAGGCGCATAAAGAAACATTATCCATAAAGCATCGTCCTATTCGTCTACCATCCGATAAAAGCATTAATACAAAAGAGATTAGCCAACTCTATACTAAGCAACATATCACACAAGGGAGTGGTGCGGATCATATCACTTATGAGTTACACGCAGTCATTAAAGATGGCAAAGAGAAAACATTATTAGACGGTTTGACAGATGCACATGCTGTATTATTCATTGAGTATGAACTTGAAAAATTCCTACGGATTCGTGATCGGCGTGTAGACGGCGAATATCGTGCATAGCTTGCATCATGAAACTACTCTATTCTACAATTCAGATGTATGGTCAATAATCTGAAAGTCATGATGCTCATGAAGCCCAAAAATAGTAGATTCAAACATTTTCTAAGACATTATCGTTATGAGATACGATCAGGCTTGATGCAACTTTTTGCCTTCGCATGGATAGTTGGCATGGGTGCATTTGCCTTATTTGTACTACTCATATGGACATCTATCTAATTTATATTCAGAGGATATACTAATGACAATCAAATTAATTCTCGTTGATCCTCATCCTGATATGATAATTGCTTGGCATGCTTATTTTGAAAATTTGCCCAATGTAGAAATTATCAAAGATTATTTTGAAACATTATCTGAATTTGATTGCATGGTTAGTGCTGCTAATTCATTTGGTCTTATGGATGGTGGGGTTGATTTAGCAATCAGTAACTATTTTGGTAATTCATTACAAGAACGTGTCCAACAACGAATAATAGATAATTTTCGAGGTGAACAACCTGTTGGTACATCAATAATTGTAGAAACAAAGCATGATAAGCATCCTTTTTTAGCCCATACCCCAACTATGCGCGTTCCATTAAATATTCAGCATACTGATAATGTCTACCTCGCAATGTGGTCAATGTTATTGGCTGTTAATCATCATAATAAAGTTAGTGATAAACCTATCAAAACTGTTGCTTGCCCCGGTTTGGGCACAGGTTATGGTCAAATGCCCTTTACGGAAGCAGCACGTCAAATGGCATTGGCATACAAAAATTTCTTACAGCCTCCTACAAACATGAGTTGGCAATATGCTGGAAAACGCCAACGTAGTATACGCTTCGGCGGTGGTGATGGCTTCTCAATAAAGATGGATTAGGGTAAGCTACTTCTTATTCAAGCAGTACATCAATCTTAAGGATAAGACCTCACTTGCTAACACTCGAAACCATCACTAACAAAGAGCAATGGAATACAGAATTATCGAAATTACCCTCAGCGCATGTCTTACAAACATGGGAATGGGGACAATTTAAGTATGATACCACTGGCTGGATACCCCATCGTTGGGCGTTCAAGCGCGGGGGCGAAATTGTAGCGATGTGTAGCATGGGTGAACGCAAAGCAGGTCCGCTCTCCGTGATGTATGCCCCCAAAGGGCCAGCGATGGATTACAGCGATTTATCACTGGTTGATGAGGTATTCACACAGATACAAGAACAAGCAAAAAAGCATCGGGCGGTGTGGGTCAAGATTGATCCTGATATTGCCTATGCAACAGGCATCCCTAATGAAGATGATGATTTAGTGATTGATAGGGGGCAAGCGGTCAAAACTTATCTCGAAAATCATAAATGGACATTCAGTGACGACCAAATCCAATTTCGGAATACTGTCACCATTGACCTGACACAATCCGAAGATGATCTCTTGATGGCGATGAGTGGCAATACGCGCCGTAAAGTTCGGCAAGCTGAGAAAAAAGATGTCACGATTCGAGAAGCAACACTGGCTGACCTCGATACACTCTATGCACTCTATGACATCACAGGGGATCGCAATGATTTCCTCATTCGTCCGAAAGAATACTATCTGCAATTATGGCAATACTTCATGGAAAACAATCTCGCACATGCACTGATTGCCGAGTATGACAGCACACCGATTGCACAAGTGATCTTGTTTCATTTTGGCGAAACCTGCTGGTATTTTTATGGCGCGTCTAGCAATGCCGAACGGAATCGGATGCCAAATTATGCGCTACAGTGGCAAGCCATCAAATGGGCGCAAGCACAAGGCTACCGCACCTATGATATGTGGGGCGCACCCAATGATTTCACCGAAGATGATTCGATGTGGGGGGTGTTCATGTTCAAGCAAGGCTTTCGTGGCACAACCGAGCGTCGCTTAGGCGCATGGGATTATGCCCCTAGCAAACTGACCTATTCACTTTATACCGAAGCCATGCCACGCATCCGTGAGTGGTTAGGAGCTTTACGTTCCTGACGCGATTTCCCTGTTATAATTTCCCGTATTGAATACGCATGATGGCTTAATACACGCCATTCTTATGGTTGCAGATTGGGAGTCGCTATGGTCAGACAAAAACTAATCACTGTTTTCAGCCTTATGTTGCTAATTATTTTATACTTTTGGGGACATAACGTTGGACAATCTAGCCTTAATGTACGGGGCGGGATTTTCACTAGCGCACGTATCCTTGCCGATATTGGGCTGGTATTTGCCCTACTCATGATTGCAGGCGGCATCGGCAGACGTGCTGTACAAGGTGTTAATTTAGATGTGCTATCCATCGGTGAGCGCGTTGTGCTTGATAGCTTACTTGGTTTAGGTATCATTAGCCTCTTATCCGCAACACTTGGTTTAATCGGACAATTCAATTGGCTTATCTGGGGACTTATCGCTGTCATTGCTATGATTGTATGGCGTTCGGTTTTTAGCTGGTTGAGTGATGTGAGTGCGCTTATTTTCCGTAGTGGTCGCCCTGTTACGCCTTGGGAACGCTTTGTCAGAGCATTTTTAGTCATCACCTTGGTTTCCGCCTTGTTACTCGCACTTGCCCCGACTTTTGCGTGGGATGCCATGAATTACCATCTGGTGATTCCGCAACGTTATATTGCTGCTGGTGAAATTGGACAACAGCTAGATAATCACTTCTTCGGATTTCCACAAAATATAGAGATGTTATTCGGTTTATTGATGCTATTTGGCACAGATACAGCCCCTGCCGTGTTACATTTTTCATTTGGGATAATGGGATTAATCGCAATTTATAATGTGGTACGCCGTCATGCCTCAGCAAAAGCGGCTGCGGTATCGGTACTCGTGCTGATGGCAAGTTTCAATATTTGGTTATTGATGAGTTGGGCATATGTTGATTTATCACTGATGGCATATGGTGCGATGGTTATTATTGTGATTCATCAGTGGGTCATTGCAGAAAAAGATCGTCACCATTGGTTGATTCTTGCAGCGCTTTTAGCAAGTATCACAGCAGGTATTAAATATACATCTATCCCTTTAATCATTGCAATTTATCTGCTGATTATCTTACGTGATCCTAAAAATATTGTACGCAATACACTCATCTTTGGTGGATTCGGTGTGCTGCTTTTCACCCCTTGGTTAGTCAAAGGGACATTGCTCTATGAGAACCCACTCTATCCATACATATTTGATGGCGTTAATTGGGATAGTATACGTGCTGAAAATTTCAGCGATACAGGCAATGGCTTAATTGGACAAGGATTATATTTTCATATTCCTTTACTCCCTTTTACAGCAACGATCTTTGGTGTACATCGTTTAACACCCTATGGTTTTACGGTTGGCGCGTTTGTGCTGACAATGCCGTTTTTATTGCTATTGGGATATGGAAAATTACCCGATCAATCAAAATCGCTATTACGAACGGTGCTGCCATTGACGCTCGTTGTATGGGTATTTTGGATGGTAATAGCATCTATCAGTGGCATTGGTGGACAAACTCGTTTGATGCTGATTGGGATTGCACTCCCTGCTATATTATCTGGATTAGCATTTCATAGCCTAGAAAATTGGCAACGCCGTCCAATTGATATTGTGTTTATCACGCAAGCAGTCCTCATCCTGAGTGCCTTTCTAGGATTCTTTGATTACCTGAACTATTTTGCAGGGAGTCGTGTGCTGGAATATCATGCAGCAGTCATTGATGAGGAAACCTATTTACAGAATAATGTCGGCATTTTATATGATGCTATGCTTGAACTCGAAACACTACCTGCTGATAGTCGTGTCTTATTCTTATGGGAACCAAAAACTTATTATTGTCCGACAAGCATCAATTGTAATGGTGATGTTCTATTTGATAATTGGTCACGTCCGTTACAGATGGGCTTATCACCTGATGAGATTACAACTCAGTGGCAAGCTAACTATGATTATATACTCCTCTTTGATTTTGATAGAGAAGGCAACCAAGATGGCTATTCACGCTGGGCAAGTTTTCAGGAATTTGCACAAGAAGAAAATGCCCGCTTTCCAACATTTATCAGCGATAATACCAACGAAATTTGGTCAGATGGGATTGCTTATACCCTGTATGAATGGCAATAGGCTCATCCATATCTAAGGATAGCGGTGTATAATTGTGCAAAATTTCACAGTTGAAAGTTGATCGCTATGGATAATCTCAAAAAGCAATTTATAAGAGTGGGTGATATTGAATTGCATGTGGTAACAGCAGGTGACGAAAACGGCACACCTATCTTGTTATTGCATGGCTTTCCTGAATTTTGGTATGGTTGGCGTAAGCAAATCGAATTCCTAGCTGCTAATGGTTATTACGTCATTGTTCCTGACCAACGTGGCTATAATCTGAGTGATAAACCGCGTGGTAAATCACAGTATACGCTCAATATTTTGGCACAAGATGTTGCGAATTTGATTGATGCGATGGGCTATGAAAAAATCAACCTCGTGGGACATGATTGGGGTGGTGTGATCTCTTGGGTGGTTGCAGAAACGTATCCTGAAAAATTAGAGAGATTGGTTGTACTCAATGCCCCTGTTCCAAATGTTATGATTGGGCAATTGATGCAAGGCAACTTCAATCAAATGGTTAAAAGCCTATATATGGGATTCTTCCAATTACCCTTAATCCCTGAAACGCTCATGAGCCTTAATGGCTATGACGATTTTGCAAAAGGTTTACAAGCTAATGCCACTGAGGGTGCATTCACCGATGAGGATATGAAAGCCTATCAACGAGCATGGTCACAACCGAATGCCATGACATCTATGCTCAATTATTATCGTGCGATGACTAGCCCTAGCCAAGCAGGTAATGCCCGTAAGAAAGCTAAAATCACCGTACCTACATTGATGCTATGGGGCGAAAAAGACGTTGCATTGGGTAAAGAATTGGCACGTCCGAGTATTGAACAATGCGTTGATGGTGAACTGGTTTTCTTTCCTAATGCGACTCATTGGATACAACATGATGAGCCTGATAGCGTCAACGAGGAAATCCATAAATTTATCGCTCAAGAAGTAGGTACGCCTACAATATAACAATAACAACAATGGGCATGTTTTGACGACATGCCCATTTTATGAAACATATTATTGCGTTTGTACTAAACTATCACACAGTAATGACCCCGATATGAGGGCGCGGGCTTGCCCTGTCCATGTTGAGCCATCTGGGATTGTTGCCCATTCCCCTTGTGAGTAATTACAACGATATTCTGTGCCATCATCTTGATTTTCATATATCACAGTATAAGTTTCTTGGCGTAAATTGAGGGGAGCGCGTTCGCAGCCAACCAGTTGTTGCCCTTCGCAAGCAAGGCTTGACCCAGCCCAATAGGGCGCAATACTAAAATCACCTGTGGTATCTTCTGTGCCTGTCTGTTCCCAGCGCGAGCCTGTCCATGTACACATATCATCATATACGGGTTCTTCACGATAATTGGTTGTACATTCTTGACGTTCTGAAAATGTACCATCGCCATTATCAGAACGCACCGTTCGGCATGTTTGCCCATCAGCAACACGGTTGGTTGAGCGTTGTTGGCGTTGGCATGACCCCGCTACAAGCGAAACATTATCCCCTGAAGGACGACTATCGCGCCAACTGCTCTCTCTAAAATTATCATATTCTTGGATGACAACCGAGCGTTCCCACTCATGGTCAACCACTGTGACGGTGACTTCTTTTTTAGCATTAAAAGCAGAAAATGCACCAATCGCAATGATTGCTAATATACCGAGTATTATCAGTTGCTTGATGCCAATGCCACCCGAACTGCGTTTTTTCTTTTCTGTTGGGTTTAGGGATGCGGATGTACCTTGCAATTGCGATGCTAATTTTTCTTTGGCTAAATCACGCGAGCCACTCGATTGAAATTGTGCTTGTGCATCACGCCATTCAGGATCAAGCAATTTAGCACGCGCACCCTCGGTCAATGCCGAGCCACATTGCCCACAAAATTCCGCAGCAGCACTATTGAGTTCACTACAGGCTGGGCAGACAACATCCACACCGACATACTCATGATTATGTACCGCTACTTTTTCCGCATCAGATGGAAAGTAGCGACTATCAGGATTTTGGGGCGCACCGCAATTCGGGCAGAAACGATGGCTTAAACCAAGGTTTCCCTTTGTGCCACAAAATTGGCAATCCCATAACATTTCGTACACGTTACTATCACTCATTTTGCTGTCCTATATACCATCGCATTATAGTGTCTTTATAGCTTAAATTAAAGCATAACGCGAGTCATTTTATCTATTTATCGTATAAAAATTTATGCACCCACATAGCGAACATAGACATTGAGCCAATCAGGTTGATTGGGACGACTATCAGGACTTAACATGATCTGTTCAATGAGTAATTCTGGAAATTGCGCTATAAAATCGCGCATACGAGCTTCCTCAAAATAGGTAAAATGTCGTCCATCATCCGCCGTAATTTCACCACGACCATTTTTGAATGATAGATAAAACATGCCATTTTTCTTGAGCGCTTGTGTAACTTTTTCAAAAATTTGGGGCAATTTTCTGCGCGGTACATGCAAGAGGGACGCATTTGCCCAAACTGCATCAAATTGTGAATGATACGCCATTTGTTCAAAGGTATGTTGTTGCACATCAACACCTGTATAGGCACGTGCGAGCGCCACCATGCCCGCGCTGGCATCAAAAGCGGATACGCTATAACCACGTTCGAGGAAGGCCTTGCTATCGCGTCCACTACCACACCCTGCATCAAGGATATGAGCATTAGACGGGATAAATTCAGACAGTGCATCGTATACCGTACTCAAATCAATGGCGATTGTACGATCAAAAAATGCCTGACTGTTATCATCATAATATGAAATTGTCATCCTGATACTGTCTCCATGCAAAAATTGGAGGACAACATCATTGTCGATCCTCCAATTTTTATTTTTATTGATTAGGGTGCTGGGTTAATCGTAAATGTTGACCCTGCACCACGCCCGTAACTATCAGGGAAATACACTTCCCGTATCGCAGGCGGAATAACATTATACGTGCCTTCGACCCCTGCACGCATGGTATAAACGTACTCATATGTGCCAGCACTCAAGAAATCAGCATTGAGCACAACGGCTTCATCCCGAAATTCCGTATTGGTAAACCACCACCAGCCCCATCCATACCTTAATGGATTGGTACGATTGATCGTGGGACGCGTTCCAATTTGAGCATTGGTTGTCAAATTGGGATCAATGCCTTCTGCCCCTGCGGGTAAGGGATCATACACTTGGACATAGTGCATGGATTCTGGCACGATGATGGTTAAGCGCACATTGATAATTTGTCCAACACGCGCTTGCGTGATCGGTGTATTATCAGGATCACCTAATAGGGTGTAAGTCCGTGTGATCGTTGCGCCGTTACTGACTGGCTCTAAATCTGGAATTGGTAATTGTGCCGTGAGATAGGTTGTATAGTACAAATTACCGTCATTACTACCTGTACGCGTCAAGACTAAGCGATTGGCTGTACCTTGTATTAAATCCGCAACATCAATGAACAAGACATTGGTATCATTGACAGTGGCAGGGTTTGCTTGTCCTGATAAGCGCGTTTCACCATTGAGTGAGACATCATAGGCATAATCAGGATTTAATTCACCTGATGCCACCATCCAATTGGTGAGTGCCATTACCGACCAAGCTGTTTCTTGTGATGTTTCCCAATGATCGGCACGACGTTGAATCATCAAGTAGCGCACAATATTCGGAATCAAGTCACTTTCAGGATTGAGACGTACAAACGCATTGAGTACCAGCGCGGTTGTCCGTGTATCAGTATTCCAATTCCAATAATCATTATAATCTTCTTCCCAATGGATACCTGCTGCACTCACCACAGAGGCATTGACCAATTCATTGAGTAAGGTATCCGAACGGGTTGTTTCCAGTGGATCAATATAGGAATAGGCTTCGGCAAGCATCGCTTTGGCATATAGGCTGATGTCATCACGATTACGATAGATCACTTCGGTACGTGCAATATCGGCGTTACCTGTACGTGCAAGCACATACAAGATGAAAGTCTGCTGGTTGGCTTGCCATGTACTCATGGTTGGGCGAATCGTGACCAGATTCGCTTGTGCAAAGTCAATGGCGCGTTGCAGTGTCTGCTCAGGAACTGTGAAGCCTTGTTGTTGTGCTTCGTATAATGCCAATAGCACATAAGCAGTGGTTGATGAATTACTTCGAGAATTAACCCACCAGCCCCAACCGCCA
Organism: Phototrophicaceae bacterium; assembly: GCA_049680565.1. GTDB lineage: Bacteria > Chloroflexota > Anaerolineae > Aggregatilineales > Phototrophicaceae > JAUZRW01. The sequence goes on along the minus strand of JBAUIA010000408.1, from coordinate 58,700 downwards.
TCCGCGTGTTGTTCAGCCACCAATTTCTGGATTGCAAAGCGTGCATTACGCGCTAACTGATCTTCTAGGTCGGCATCGACTAAACCAAATTGATCGAGTGCGCGATACGACATGATATTGGGCAAGAAGCTATTGACGGTTGTATGCGTCGAGTGATTGCTATCTTGTGATAAGGCTTCAAGGCTGTCGAGCGTGACGGCTGCGAGTGATTGATCGACCTGAACGGTTAGTGTGCCTTGAGTGATGTTAAAGCGTTCGGGTAAGTAGAACGTTTCGACACGACTTTCAGCAGTTTCAAGTACACCTGATGAGCCAACAGTATTACTCACTTCGGGTGGTGCATAACGATAAATCGGGATTGTACCGTCATCATCAATGCTCACGGCAGAAATTGCACCATCGACAAAATTACCCGCATCCGCAGTAAAACTAAATTGAGCCGACTCGGCATCATCAACACGAATACGCCATGTTACCCGAGCGCGTCCATTGGCATCAATACTAACCCGTTGCGCTGCATCATTTTCAAGCAAGGTTACACCAGTATAATTGAGGGACACAATCACATCTTGAGAATTATCAGTATTGTTATTGACTACTGCGGAAACAACCACATCATCACCCACAACAAAGAAACGCGGTGTCACAGGACGAATCAAGATCGGTTTGGTACTCAGTAGATCAAATGTATTTTGCCCAACGAGTAAATCACCTGCTTCTGCTAACGTATGCGCGCGAGCATCTAATCGCCATGTTGTGAGGTTATCAGGTAAGCGCACATCAAAGGTCACTAAACCGTTCTCATCAGTGATGAGCGACGGATTCCAGTACGGTGTATCAATGAATTCGCCACGAATTTCAATCACCCCGTCGCCAGCGATACCACCGCCACCACCTTTGACCGTATCCAACAATTCTTGAGTGAGTTGGTCGGCATTGAGGGTTAATGGTGTGCCTGTCAGTACAGATAGAGATTGATCGCTAAAGAAATACTGGAAAATCGGACGACTGGTATCAGGTGCAAGTGATAGTGAGGCTAAATCGGTCACAGCGACACCAACTTCTGCCGAAACAGGATTGCCTTGCCAGTCTGTTGTCTGAATGGTGTAGCTGACCGTTTCTTGAGGGCTAGTACGATCTACATCGGATTGAATATCAATCGTCAATTCGTAGCGTTCAGGGTCAACACTGAATTGGACATATCCCATACGGAAACCTGCAACAGGATTGGTTTCATCGACACCTTTGATAATCATCACACTAACATAGACATTCGGTGCATAGTTAGCTTGTATCGGCAATTCATGTACATAAGAATTGGTATCCATCGTGATATGTTCATAGCTCAAGACATCGCCACGTTCAACCGTGATGAGTGCTTCGGTTGTGCCTTGGAAGGGTGACGTAATCAAGATTTCGGCGGTATCACCAACATTGTATGAGTCAGCATTGGCTATCAGATCAATCCGATTACTATTTTGTTGTCGCCATGAGACATAACTCCCTGACGATACCCAAACATAGGTCGATGAGCGAATGACATTACCGCGATCATCCTGACTGGTAATATAAACTTTGAAACTTCCGCCCGTTTCGGGGGTAAATGTAAATTGTGCTTGACCGCTTGTATCCGTTTGAATTTGACCCTCTGTTACAGGAATTTCTTCAACTTCATATGTCCAGACAGTGCGCCCTGTTTCATCGCGTTCTTGTACTGATGACCAGCGACGATCAACAACTTCAACCTCAATTTCGGCATTAGCAAGCGGTTGACTATCCCAATCAACTGCGATGATATTGATGGTTGATGCTTCATCCGCCGTTGAGACGTAATTTTCAGCGCGTGCGCCGATGTAAAACTCGCCTTGATGCACAATGACTTCGCCACGTCCTGAAACCGATTGTCCTGTTTCATCGCGGACAGTTGCTTCGACAATATAGGTCTGGCTTTGGGACGCATCCCCCAAATCGGCAGGGATTTCGATGATAAATTCACCTTGAGTATCTGTAACAGCCATCCCTGTTGCGATTGTGCCGTTGTCACTGCCTGCATAGAAGGCACTCGGTCCCGAATCATAGTTGTAATCTATGAAATCGTAATACCCTTCACCTTGATAGCGGAAAAAGTAATCTTGAGCAATTACACTATATTCAACGGTTGCATCGGATACTGAGCCACCAAAGAAATAGCTGCTATCAACGGTTACGCTCAAAGTATCCCCTTGCACAACTTCGCTCGGGTCAGCAACAACATCCACCAAAAATTCAGGTAAGCGATATTCTGCTACACTAAAGCGTACTCCCCCTGATTCCGACCAATATTGGTTTTCGCTATCAAATGAGGCACGCGCACTATAAAATCCAAGTCGCGTATCATCTGCGAGATCAAGCTGTAAGCTGAATGTACCGTAGTCATTGATTGGCACAGCCCCAGAATAGATTGTTTCACCAAAGCTATTTTCAACCGTTAGGTAGATTGTTTCTTCATCAGGCACAGTGTAGAGGATGTCATCTTGCTCGCGCACGATACCGCGCAGATATACAGGTTGTCCCGGACGATACACTGGGCGATCCGCATAGAGATAAATGGTATATTCTGAGCGGTAAAAATTAAAATCTTGCCCAAATTGATACGGATAAATCCCATTCGACCATTCAGGCGAGCCAATCCCAAAATAGTCATCGGTATTCATGACCACCAAACGTTGTTGATAATTAAAAGGATTTAATTCAGGCAGAGGAATATAGAGAAGCCCATCAGCGTCGGTTATCCCCGTTGCGATTTCTTCTACAACATCTGTTTTTGTATAGATAGATATAGGCGCATTTACAATCGGTTGCCCTGTTTGTATATCTGTTGCCCAGATCAACATACTATCAATCGTATGCTTAACGACGAGACTCGCATTGGCAACCATCATCACATGGCTTGTATCATATCCACGCCCTGTTTGAGAATCCAATTGGATGAAATAGACCCCTGCATCAAGACCGTCTCCAGTTTCATCACCAATTACAACTTCGGTTGTTTGCGTGCCATCCAATGGTGCGATGAGATATTCATCACCGACACTTTCCGCCACCCAAACGGCTGTTCCATCGCGCAATTGCACGGGATACCAGATCAAGCCATCTGAACCACAAACAGGCTCATCAATTATCGGCAAAGCATAGTCAATATATAGCAAATCTACAATTTCGCCATCAACTGGCGCAGAGCGTGCGCGTACAGGGTCAGGATCAGCAACAACAATTGCACTTGTGCCATTAAAAAGGCGTGTTGGCAGCGAGGACGGGCATTGCAATGACCCGATACCTTCATTAAATTCTAGTAAATCAAAACGGAGTGCATTTTCAGGGATTTCAGTCCCATCAATTGTCCAACGGGTTATTAATTGGTCAGGAGATGTCAAGCCATTACGGTTAATATCTCGATAATAACTTGTTGATAGCAAATAATCGGTGAATACATCTAAATCAACATCATAGAGTGAGACATCAAACTCATCAATATTGCGGTAAGTGACAAATAAGGATGTAGGATCACGTTCGGCATTATAGAAACCAATGCCATCAGGGACACGTAAGTTCATTTCAGCATCAAATGGCATGGTTGTATAGGAAAATGAATAAGGCTCATCAATGGTATTGCCGTAAATATCGGCTAACCCTGCATTAACCGTGACTGTGTATTCAGCGCTGGCATACGGTTGGAAAGCAACTTCGACACTATTGCTCCAACTACGCCAATAATAACGCGGTTCAAATTCGGGTTCTGGTTCAATGGTGATAAAATCTTCAAATTGATCTTGTTCCATCTCAGATGCAAAGTAGATGACTACGCCACCATAAGGACCGATCTCATCACCTTCATTAGGGCTGGTTGATTCAATTTCAGGATACGGAACAGTTTCAAATGTCCATTCCGATGTGCCTATTAAGCCACCTGTACCGCCATTGATACCTTGCACCGTATCGCGCTCTAGTTCCACAGAATAGGTGGTATCCAGCAAGAAATTATCATCAGGATCATAGCGGAAACCTGCGCCATCTTCTGACCATTCAAACACACCGTCAAGACGATTGCCATCAGGGTCTAGTAAATTAAAACTCGATTCTACACTGGCTTGGTTCATCGGCAAGTTAAAACGAATTTGAATATCTTGATCTAAGCCCACACCACTACGATCACTAGTAGGCGAAAAATCAAGAATTTGAGGCGGTTGAGTATAAAATGTAAAAGTGTAGTCATTCGGTAACAACGCACCATCTTGTGCGCTTAAGTTCTCGGCAATAGTGACAGTATATTGCGTGTTGGATTGTAATGTTTCACTGGGTTCAAATAAGTAAATTGAGGTACTCACCCATTCGCCAGTGCCTTCCAGTGTAGGAGTAATGGTTAATGGATTGATTAAATCACCCTCATCGAAGATCGTCAGAGGTACAATTGGGCGATTAAAAATGACGGTAATGGAGGTATCTAGTTCAATATCCAGTGTGCCATCACTGGGGAATGTTTCACTAATTTGTACAAATCCGACGGTGTTGAAATCTAACACTATTGGTTCAAATAATTGTGCGCCATCTGCCCCTTTTAGGCTTGTATCCAGCATTACGCGGATAGTATCGGCACGATTATAAGACGCATCAGGGGTCAGTGTTAAAGATGTACCGTCACAGCTTAGATTCCCTGCTATCAATGGCGTTGTAGAAAATGATTCCGCAACAGTGGCACAATCTAATGGGCGGTCAAAATAGAGCGTAATGGGCATATCTAAGCCTAACTCCGCACCCATTAGCGGTTCACTATCCACCCATTGCAAAATACTATTGGTTGTCGCTTGTGAATCCGTATTGGCATCACTATCTTGTTGAGCGATTAATTGTGGTAAGGTCACTGATAAGAGTATCAGTACCATGATTGCCAAAATGCCTAAGCGTCGCATGTGTAATCCCCTAGAAAAATAAATTTCTACTATAGAGATATTATATGCGAGTCACATTATTTATGATACAAGTCTGCCTAACGCTTGACCTATGTTTACCCCTTGTAAGGTCAGCGCCTTATAAATTGGTGATCGGTATATTGAAGATGGTTTTGAATACTTGCCAATGTAGTGCTAAAACTTCTCGGATGAGCGATGATTCATAACTGGGATAACCACGAATTAAATTGGCAGATACAGGGCTGAGGCTTATATCAGCGATACCTACTGTGTTGAAAATATGCCGCGCACGGAAAAGGTGGTAACTATCACTAACGAGAATGATTGAATTGAGATGATAGTCATCGAGAATCGGTTGCGTGTATAGCGCATTTTCTTCGGTACTGGCACTATTATTTTCCAGTAAAATTGCAGAAGTTGGCACACCATTTCGTACGAGCACTTCCATGCAGCCTTCAGCTTCGCTACGACTTTGGTTGGCTGCAACACCACCCGTGCAGATGATGGTATCAGCATAACCTTGTTGCCATAAATCAGCAGCATGGGCTGAACGGCGCGTGAGTGCATAACCCGGACGACCTGAACGCGATAGACCTGCGCCTAATACAACAATTGCATCCGATGGCGCAGGCTCATTGACTGTCCCTGTATAGTGAATGGTAGCAATCAAACCAACGATAACAGTACTCCACCCGATGATTAAAATCAGTATGAAGCGCCCTATCAATGATGATCGTGATAATTTCTGTTTTGTCATAACTCTCGTCTGTACAATCTTTTACCAGAACTAGCCGTCATTGTATAAGGAGTATCACACAAATTTGTAAATATTTAGTGTCGCGTTAGTTAATCGTTGGTTAATGCTTATTCATTCAAGACTGACTGCAACAGCCTTTCTGTATTGAGGATGGTTGCAAATTCTTCATGGAGATTAGCAATTGCTGTATCATGAATGAGTTGGGCTGGATACAGTGTGCCATCAAATCCGAGACGATCAAAGGTAGCAGTAGCATCAGCAATGAGGATGGTATCAAAGCCGAGATTACCAGCCATACGTGTTGTGGTACTCACACAATGATTGGTCGTCAAACCAACGATCACCACTTGATTAATGCCAGCATCGTGCAAGCGCTGTTCCAAATCTGTGCCGATGAAGGCGCTATTGACAGTCTTGCCAATAAGAGGTTCGTCGCCTTGTGGTGCAACATCTACTTGAATCTCATTGCCAATTTGATTAGGACGCAAAGGAGAATTAGGTTCAGTGCTATTGTGTTTGATATGGAAAATGGGGCGATTCTGTGAACGCCATATATCAAGGATTTTCTTCATGTTGGATTCAGCATCGGGGTTGTTGCGATTTCCACCAAAGTATTCGGTTTCGCTAAAACCTTGTTGCACATCAACCAGAATTAATGCAGCGTTATCAACAATATGTATCATGATACAAGCTCCTCTATTTTAGTCATAGAAACTAGCGTATCGCAATCAATCAGCAGATACCAGTCGCCATTGAGTCCATATTATTTTTGAGAAGCTAGAGGTTTCGTTATTTCTGGTGAATTTGATATATTGCTAATGATAATCGGCATATTTTGGAGTGTTTTTTCTAAATGACTCGTTTGTGTAGTGCGCTTCTTATCTTTTTTAGTCTGAGACATAGCAATACCTTCCATAAAATTAATCTCATTTGTAAGTATAGTTGATCTACCTGAGCGTGATATGAATTTAGCTGTAAATTATGTGTAAACTTGATAATTAAGAAAAAAGAGGATAACCAAGGGGCTATCCTCTCAAAGTATCACAAGTAACTATTTTTCTACTTATCCTTTTGGTGGATTTGGATCGTCACCATAGGTATTACGTTCGCGAATTTCGCCATTTTCACCATGGATCAAAAGTTCTGATTTGTAATTTTTAGCAATTTCCATCGCACGTTCAATTGCTTCGGCTTGTGTATCAAAATGTGCTGTATATTTAGAGTTACCTTCACCTTTGACAGCCCAACCTGTATCTGTTGGTACAACGTGTTGATTATGTTTATTAGCCATTTTATCTCCCCTTAGTGATGAGTATATTCAATTGATAGGAGTATAAAATGCCTGCAAAAGTTCAGACTATAAATACTGTTATATCTTCAAAAGATAAGATGAGGATTCATTAAGAAAAAAGAGGATAACCAATGGATTATCCTCTAAAGAGTCTACAGATTATTGTTTCAGATTAGCATTCACTATAACCACAAGTGAGGCATTTACGGCAGCCTTCTGCGCGAATCAAGCTGATTGTGCCACAGTCAGGACACATATCTGCACCTGATTGGAAACCTTTGCTATTGCTAGATTCTGCTTGTGTTTTTGCGACAGGTGTTGCGATAGGTTGCCCTTCAATTGGTAAGCCAAGTTGTTGCGGTTGTGGCTCATTGAAGTAATGGGTCAATAATGCTCGTCCTACAGCATCAGGTAAGGATAGGATACGATTTGGTCCAAAGCCCATCGGACGCGCACCACCAATATCTGAGAGTTGCTCGACCACCAGTTTCAGCATCTCACGGCGGTTATTGGGGGCGGTTGTCCGTAGTTGCAGCGAAATCATGCGTCCTAGTGCTTCGGCATCGGCTTGAATATCACTACCCGCTTTACCAACTGTTATAAACACTTCAAATGGATTACCGAGATCATCGCTATTCATGGTGATATAGGATTTACCAAATGGTGTATTAAAACGCACGGTTGTCCCGTTAAGGATACTCGGGCGTGGATACACGCGATGAGGCGTGGTCACATGCTCTTGTTGAACAGGTGCTTTCACTTGTGCTGGTGTTTCTTCGACTTCATCCTCTTTTTTGAGCATCAAGACTTGTTCACTACGGCTACCATCGCGGTAGATTGTGCCACCTTTACAGCCGAGGTCGTACATCATTTCGTACAATTCGCTGACTTGCTCAACGGTGTATTCATTTGGCACATTACAGGTTTTAGAAATCGCACTATCAATCCAACGTTGGAATGCACCTTGTACTTTGACGTGTTCTTCTGGTGCTAAATCCATCGCTGTGACGAAATGTTCTGGTAAGGCTTCTGCATCAGGGTTTTCTTCATAGTAACGTGCAACAATCGGCACTTGTTCTTCATGCAGACCTAAACGGCTCTTGCGATAGTAAACCCAGCTAAAGAACGGTTCAATGCCTGTGCTGGTATTGACCATAGTACCTGTGGTGTTATGCGATACAAAACCATTGGCAATGTATGTATGATTATCGGGCACTGAAATATCATATGTATGGCAGACACCTTCATCAATTGTAGCTACTGCATCAACGAAAATATCAAGATCAACTAATTTTGCAAGACGGGTTGATTGTAAGATCGAATGATCTGCTACAACTTCTTTTACAAATTGTTGGGTTAATGCACCGTTGCTAACGCGCCCTATGATTGTTTGACGAACATCATTGGGTAAACCTTGAGAATGTGCATAAAATTCTTGAATTAGAGGTTGTGTAACAATCGTATCACCTCTATCAGACATCAACCCTAAATCGCTTGCAAGTTTTTGTTTACGGTCACTAATAAAGCCAACTAATTCGACAAAGCGTTGTGCTTCACGACGATTTATCATTCGGAGTTCATAGATTGGGCGCGAGCCATAGCGATTCGATTGTTCTGGCATCTCACGTACTGTTGATACAATCCCTAAGCCCAATAAGGCAACTTGAACTTGTTCTATCAATTTTTTAGATGTTGACGATAGTGTAATTGTGCCACGGTGAACACTACCATCTGCTTCAAACAAACCACGTAGGAAAGAAGTTACGGCATCTTTACCCGCTTGTAGCACTTTTAAAGGGATAAATGCACCTGCTGCACCTTCGCCTTCATTGCCACTTGGCTTTTGCATATTGTTTGCTTCAAAGAAACGAGGGATGTAATAACCTGTCAAACTAGCTATCCAGCATCCAGTACGATCTTCAACACCGATATGTCGTTCACCCCAAACTTTTTGAAGTAATTCTTTAACATAATCTAGCAAATCAGGATCATTATGTGCAATGACGATGTGTAATCCACCGCGTTGTTTGGTGTACCCATCTCCCATATAGAGACCTAACAATTCTGCAAATTCAGGTGACATCTTATCAGGTAGATCACTTTTTGAATTTGGAGCTTGTGCTACAGAAGTCAACATTACATCTGAATTTTCTGTCAGTGTTCCACGTTTCAGAACAACTCGGTCATTTTGATTAAGTTCATCCATTCGTCGCCACACATAATTACCTGTCGCATCAATGACACGTAAACGATGATTATGGGTGGCAGTAATTGTAAAGCCACGTTTAGTGGTAATACGTTTTACAGGTTGTTCACCATTAATGTAAAAGTGTGAGGCTTTACGAATACCAATATCTGTGTGGACATCTCGTGGCATAATTTGCCATTGAGCGCCATTTGCATCACCCAATTCAACAATAGGCGTAAGACCTTCTCGTGTGCTTACTAATGTATCAGGTGCAACACAACCTGTCGGTGCTTGCGTGAGCAAGGTCACATTACGAACACCATTTTGGCGGATTTGGTCACGTAAGGTCTCTGGCATTTGTTGCATATACCCACTTTCGAGGTACTTTTCAGCATCAAATTTAGGGAATGCACCTTTTTCGACAGCCAGTTCAGATGAGGTTTCGTAGGATGCAACAGCGATTGATTTATAGACTTTTTCGATGAATTCAACTGATTCATCGCTGCCATAACGAATACCGCAATCGAGCATCAATTCTGCAATGCCCATCGTACCAAGTCCGACACGACGTTCGGATTGTTGCATATCGGCATTTTCTTGGAAGAAATAAGGTGTTGTATCAATCACATTATCGAGGAAACGGGTCGCAACACGCACCGCTTTATCGAGTTCTGCCCAATCAGCATCGTTATTTTCTTCGTCATAGAAACGGCTCAGATTGATTGCGCCTAAGTTACAAACCGACCACGCTCCTAATGGCTGTTCACCGCAATTATGTAATATTACAGAATTACCAACAAAGCTATGGGTCTGAGGAACGGTAAGATCAAACACTTCTTCAATACCATCTTCTGTGATTGATTCAATTGTTGCAGTAAATTTTTCACTATAAACTGCCCGTTTACGATTTGCTAGATTTTCGGTTAAAGCATCTTGTTTATAAGCCATCAAGAAGCCAATTTCATCTACAAATGTCACCAAGTTTTGACGACGAACAGCTAATTCATGTTGTGCTTCACACCAGTATTCTTTTAATCCGCCGTTACCATCTGGGAGACTACGATAGCCAGCATCTCGGCGATTGCGATAGATACGACTTGCAATACCAAAATTACCAAGCAATATTTGAACTTGTTCCAGTAATTCTAAACTGTTTGCTGCTAGTCTTACGCTTGTACCGTTAGTTGTATTGCCTTGAAAACTACCATCGGCAGTAAAGAGTGCTTGTAAGTAGCCCCGTTGCATATCTTCTGTGCCTTTGAAGACAATTTCAGGAACTTGATGTTTATTATCAGCAAGACCATAGTCAGTCGCAATTTGACGTAAACGATCAGATTGGACACGCGCTTCGTCACGCCCTGCTATATCAACAACACCAACTTCATACGTGCGATGTGTTGTCATCGGCGCAACAATTTCGTTGACATATCCTGCAAATACTGGCGCAAGTTCTTGTTTTTCTTCTCCGAAGAAAGATAGTACAGCACGATCAGCTTTCATTGTGCCGTCACCAACAAGCCATCCTAAAACGCGACCTAGTTCCAATGAACCTTCTTGACCAAAACCGCCCTTACGGTTCATAACATGGATTTCATCATCTGCATTGAGGTTTTGAACTTCAACCCAACCGCGCGGAGTCATAATACGATGATCGGCAGTAGCGCGAATATGATAACCCTCCTTTGTTTGGAGACGATATACTTGTTTAACGCCTGTCATAAAGACACGAGAAGAAGTTGTCAAGGTATCTTCTACACCAAAGCGACCATCTAATGCCACTTGAATGTCAGTTTCGTCATCGAATAATTCACGCGCTGTTACCAAACCTTTATCCGTATAAATGCGTGTATCGCCTGTAACACAAGGATTAGTGCTGATAAGTGGGTTGAAATACCAACTATTCGCCATTTTGTTACTGCGTTCGCGGAACCAAACGCCCGGTTCAGCCGATGCCCACGCGCTTTCAATCATCGCATCCCAGAGTTCGCGTGCTTTAATGGTTTTATGATGAATGACATTACGCCCAGCAGCAGCCCATGTATCGAGGTCGCCATCCCAGAGTTCATCATAATCTGGGTCGCTGGTATCAGGGAACACCAAATCCCAATCTGCATCTGCTTTAACAGCATCCATCAATTGGTCAGATACACCAACACTGATATTGGCATTGGTAATTTGTCCTGCTTGGCGCTTACTATTGATGAAGTCAAACACATCAGGATGCCAATCATTGAGGATTAGCATAAGTGCGCCACGACGTGAATTACTTGTGTAAATGCCATTACCACTTAGAAGATGAACATCATCAACTTCAAAGTCAAATACATCACTATTACCAATCGGAATAATAGATGTGATTGTGTCTTTTTCAGTATGGAACACAAGATCCGAAGGTAACGCTTTAATCTTAGTAGCAACAGCATCACTTCTATCTCGCTGATGGACATCTTTCATCATAGAGTTAAGGTCATCATTATCACTAAGCAACAATAAAATTTCATCGCCCTCTTGTAAATATTTGAGAGGCATTGTTGTAATTTTACCATCCATTAATACAGCAACTTTATGATCTTCTGTAATACGAACTTTATAACCACGATCTGTTGTTACTTCGTATAATGGTTTGACACCATTTCTGAAGCGTGCGGTAACTTCTCTTAATCCCTTGTGTGTATGAGCATAGAATGTCTCGCCTGCATCAATGCGGTCTGCTAATTCCTCTGATGGTATTAGCCCTTTATCTGTTGCAATTCGTTCGTCAGGACAAAAGCAACCACCTTGCTCAATCAAGCCTGTGACGAAGCTATAGAGCGCACCCCAACTAACAGACCCGCTTGAACGACCATTGACCCCTTTAACATAAGCAGACCGTGGACGTAAGGTGGAAATATTAATGCCTACACCACCACCACGCGACATAATTTCTGTCATGTGGGTGAGGGTTTGCATAATGCCTTCACGAGAATCTTGGGGGGACGGCACAACGTAGCAATTGGATACAACCACACCAGCCGATACAAATGAATGATCTTCTTCGACTTCAATATCAAGTACTTGTCCACGATAATCTTCAACTTCAATGCTACCAATTCGTGTCCATTTGAGATCGTCATACTCGATATAATATTTAAGATCAACATCATATTCAGGCACTTCTTGATCGAAAAAGGCTTCAAACAGGTTTCCACATTCATTGGCAGAAGCCTCTAACCGATAGGCAGGGGTACGACCATTTTTATGTGTATTCTCGTTAATAGAAAAGAAATAGCCTAAACGTAGTAGAAGTTGATGAACTTGGGTCGTCAAGGTTCGGTTTGCGAGTAACATGCCAATTTTGTTGGAAGAAATATATCCATCAGCACGGAACAAGCCTCGTAACAGCGCTAAGGTATATTCATCTGCGAGACGCATCAATACATCAGGCATCACTTTACTATGGCTGTAATGTCCTAATAAAGCCTTGAAAAATTCACCAACAGGCATTGAATTAACCCAAAGATCGTACCAACGTTCAGTGCTACTCATTTTAATATCAGCAACAATCCCAAATTTATCTTCGATGATGCGTGCAATTTCTTCTGCATCGCTTAACTCTTGTAAATTGAAAACGATCTTAATGCCTGATGGTATATCTGTGCCTGTACGGTGCGTAATACAGCCATCACCTAGCCAGCGCCCAAAGAGATAAGCGAGATCATTATCAATAGCAAGTTCATTATTCAATGGTAAAGGACGCTTGCCTGTAATTTTCGTGCCATTCGCATAGGTTGTTGCTTTGTGTAAAGCGTGACCATTAACTTCATACGCTCCATGTGCTGAAATAATCGCATTGGAAGCAAATTCTGTCTCAGTTTCATGTGCTGCGATGCCAATATAATCAGAAATCAGTAAGACTTGGCGGTTTTTGCGTTCGCCATCGTAAGCAACAGCAACAAAATCACTCGGTTTAAGGTCTTTAGCAGGAATCCATTGAGGCTCTTGCGCCAGTTTCAATCCATCTCGGCTACGATGCGTATTGACCCATTCAGAGCGAATAACAAGAATCTTATGTTCTCCTGTAACGCGCAAATCATCGTATCCAACTTTTTTCGGCTTAATAATATAAATATCTTCTTGGGTATCACGTTCAAATTTATGTAAGACTTTGCGAAGACGATTTTTATGCGTAACAACATAATCACCGACGGATACATCGGCAATAGGACGATAGCCGTCCTTTGTAAGAATTTCTTGTTCAGGTGGCATACAATTATAGAACGTTAGTTCTTGATCTGTGCCTGCTGCTGCAAGAATACGACCACCGGTGACAAATTTCCAATCATCTAATAACCAACGGAATTGATCTTGCCATTTTTGGCGCGCTTTTGGATTTTTTTCGATTTCTGCGATCCCACGCGCAACACGATCCATCATCTGACCGGGATCTGTTTCGAGAGGTTTATCGACATTTTCAATATCACGTTCGACGACTTCACCATCATTCAATTTAATGGTGACAGTGGGTAAATCCATCTTGGTCACTTTACCAACTTCGCGTTGTCCTGTATCTGAATTAACAACAACGATTACGGTATCGCCAATAGCGAGCGTTTCGCGTGTCATGTCTTTTTGAGCATAACGATCTAAGAAAATCTTATACCCTAAATCATGTAATTCATTGGGTTTTGTCTTGTTGGGTTGCGCCATTCATCCCACCTCAATCTATAAAATTATTGGTCAATAGAGAATACAAGTCCAACCAGTTGAGATTTTTCTAAAAATCAACCGTTCAGAGTGAGCATTCAAGATGTTACGTACTATGAGTTCGTACAGATAATGCGTAGGTACAGCATATAATAATGTTTGCCGTTACGACTAACCTGCAACTACTCGTTTACCTTTCAAAACGCGAAGGTACGATCACGAGAAATACGATAGAGACGGGTAATCGGACTATAACCGTTGCGCGTCAGTGGCGGATTTACACCGCACTTCCCCCAAGAAAAATCTCTATCTAATGTGGTTCGTTTTTAAGATTTTTAACGATGTTACTTACTCTTGTTTATATCACTTATCCGAACAGTTGTCCACTAAATTTGAGAACGATTTTGGTTATAAAATGGTTTGTTAGTATAACAAGAATCATACGATATTCGGGTCACAAGAGATCATAACTTATCACGAATACCGTTATAATGCCGTTATCAGCCGTTTATAGACCGTATCATTTTTGAGCAATGAGAAAGATATCTTGGGCAATTGTCGGTATGTGTTTTTTCCCACCTAAGATTTGGCTGGAGCTATACAATAATTGCCGTCCGACAGTTGCTAATAAGGGGCTTTTGCGCGTTTGCACAGGCAAGGGAACAAAGACACGTTGTACATTAAAATTCATGCGCTCAAACATTTGGCGAATTGTTGCTTCATCCCATAACACAACATGCTCTTTTGCATCCCATAAATCACGGTGCATGAGAACTCGTTTCTTGGCAAATTCAGGCAGCGTTTCACTCATATCCGCTTTGAGCTTTGTAAAGTGAACATTAGGGGTTTTGATGAAGACATAACCATCAGGTTTTAGAACGCGATAGATAGCAGCGAGAAAAGATTGTTGATCTTCTGGATTCACATGCTCAATCACATCCGTAGCAATGACAGCATCGTAATATCCATCACGATCTACAAGGTCTTGCAAGTAGGTTTCATGAATGGTGATATTCAAGCGACGACGTGCGACACTGGCTAAAAAGGATGTCGGTTCGACCCCTTCAAGCTGAGAATAACCAGCCTTTTGTAAGTAACCGAGTAGCCAGCCTGAATGACATCCTACATCCAGAATACGCCCTTCTGGTACAAATTCCTGAATAACAGACATTTCTTCTCGGTAATTTGGGTCACGATCATGGAGAAATTCACCACGATCAATGCCACCATATTTCTTATCCCATTTTTCGTCATCAAAATCGGTGTAAGCCGCTTGAGGATCATCCAAACGAGGATAGGTAATATGTAAGCCACAGGATGGGCATTTCTGAATAGCGACCACTGCCCCATCAGGCAGAGGTTCTTGCGCGATAATATCCCCTATAAATGCACTATCGCATACAGGGCAATTGAAAGGAGGGATTAATTGAGAAGAGTCAGTCATAGGTGTATTTTCATGTCTTTGCAATTTATTAAGCAAAATAGGGATATTAGCTTAATATCCCTACTGTTTTTTGTTTATATGGAGTCTCTAGCGATTATTGCGACGACGCAAGAATGCTGGAATATCAGTGTTGCCTTCATCATATACACGCGCTTCATCTTTTGGGGAAGAAGGTGGTGTAGGCGCTTGCGGTGCAGCAGGTGGTTGCGTCGAACGAGGTGCTTGTTGTGTTGGACGTTCCACAGGTTGTTGTTGGCGCGGTTGTTGTGGTTCACTGCGTTGAATCGGTTTCGGTTGTGAGCGTTCTGCAATCAGCCGTTTTTCAGCTTTGCTTTGTTCAAAACCTGTTGCGATAACCGTAATACGGCATTCATCACCCATTGTCTCATCCACTTGTGCACCAAAGATAAGGTTGACTTCTGGATGGGCGCTTTCTTTGATGATTGCAGCCGCTTCGTTAATTTCAAACAAGGTGAGGTCTGTGCCACCTGTGATATTAAACAGGATACCGCGTGCGCCATCAATCGTAACATCTAACAGCGTACTGTTAATTGCCATTTCGGCTGCTTGGCGAGCGCGGTCATCACCCGTTGCTTTACCCACTGCCATCAATGCTGCGCCACCTTCGGACATAATTGTACGAACATCCGCAAAATCGAGATTGATAAGGGCTGGCACAGTGATGAGTTCAGAAATACCTTGAATACCTTGGCGTAGAACATCATCTGCCAATGAGAAGGCTTGTTGTAAGGTTGCCCGTTTATCTGCCATCTGTAAGAGGCGATCATTCGGGATAACGATTAATGTATCAACTTGGCTTTTAAGATTTTCGATGCCTGCACTAGCATATTGCCCACGACGGCTACCTTCAAATGTGAAAGGACGTGTGACAACACCAATTGTCAATGCACCGAGTTCTTTTGCAATCTGTGCAACCACAGGTGATGCACCTGTCCCTGTACCACCACCCATACCACAGGCGATGAATACCATATCTGCACCGCGCAAAACTTCGTAGAGATCATCTTGGCTCTCTTCAGCAGCTTTACGCCCAATTTCAGGATTACCACCAGCACCTAAACCGCGTGTTAGCTTATCGCCAATACGGACGCGAGTCTTTGCTTTTGATAGCATCAACGCTTGATTATCAGTATTTACTGCGATGAAATCGACACCACCAAGACCTTCGTTAATCATACGGTTGACAGCATTACCACCACCACCGCCGACACCGATGACCTTAATCATTGCAGATGTTTCACCGGGCATTAATTCAAATTCTTCCATGAGTTCGCGTCCTTATAACACTTCGCCAAAACAATGAGCGGTATTTATACCGTTTATTCTATACCTTACAAATTTGTATGCAAGTGAACCAAAGACCTATTTCAGAAGGTATCATTTTCGTATGTATTGCAGGTCGCGGTCACTCATTAATTACTAATGTATCATAGTATTATAGCGTTTTTGTCTTAAATTGACAGCTAGATTAATCATCTCGGTTATCAGGCAATAAGCGCCTTAGAAAATCACCCAATAATTGACCAAAGGCATTTGTCCCTAAAGTATTGCCTGTTGGGAGATCATCTTCAATAAATCCACCATCAAATTCAAGCCCCATCCTCAGCAAGCCAACACTGGTGCTATACGATGGATTTTTGAGAATATCCGCCATGCCTGTTAGTTTTTCAGGCTTTGCCATCCGTACAGGGCAATTCAACACACCTGAGGCAACTTCTTTCATCCCTTGGATTTGAGAACTACCCCCTGTGATGACTGCGCCTGCACGCAGCAAGCCATCATAACCCGAGCGTTTAATCTCTTTTTGTACCATCTCGAACATTTCTTCAACACGCGCTTCTATCACCATTGCCAGATCACGCCGTGAAATTTCTTGCGGAATGCCATCTCCAAAAGGTTCGACTAAGAATGTCTCTAATTCATTGACATCTCGTTGACGGGCATGACCATGTGTAATCTTAACATCTTCGGCAAGCTCGAAAGGTGCATTCAGCAAATAGGTAATATCATTGCTGATATGATCGCCACCAATATCAATGACGGCGGTATGCCAAACTGTGCCTTCAACATAAACGGCTATATCAGTTGTACCGCCACCAATATCAATGACAACAACACCCGATTCGCGTTCTTGTTCCGTCAGGATAGCGTCCCCAGATGCAAGCGGATTTAGGATGAAGCGGTCTACATAAATACCTGCCCCTTCGCTGGCTTGCTCTAAATTAGCAAGGCTTGATGAGGCTGCTGTAATAATATGGGCATCAACTTCAAGGCGAAAAGCGTGCATCCCGATTGGATGACGAATACCTTCTTGACCATCAAGCGTGTAACTACGGGGTACAACATGCAAAACCTCACGATTATGTGGAATAGCAATCGCCCGTGCAGCTTGCATTGCACGGTCAAGATCCCCTTCTTGGACACTACGTGACCCACTGACAGGTGCCATGCCACGACTGGTTAATGATGCAATATGACTCCCTGCTACACTCACAAAGGCACGCTTAATTTGATAACCACTGGATTTTTCTGCTTTATGTGCCGATGCCGATACAGCAGTCATCAGTGCTTGGATGTCATTAACGACACCTTTTTTCATCCCTCGGCTTGGTTCGATACCAACACCTAATACATGAATATCATCAGGGCGCACTTCGCCGACGATTGTACAAATTTTGTGTGTACCAATATCTAAACCAACTACAATTTCATTCATGGTCTTAACGCCCCCATAGGACGGTATAATACGGTGCATCCGTATCGACTATATTCAATTCTGCGGGTTGTATTCCGCGTGCAATTAATCTGGATGATAATTCTTCATAAATTTGCATTTTCTCATCCATATCTGTGCCTGTACCAAACCAAACATCCCAGCCATTGGCATTACGCCATCCTAAACCATCAACGGTATCATAACGCCATGCGATAATCTCAGGACGTAGATCATGCAATTGTAATAAGCCAAACACAATTTCAGAATCAAGCCCATTAGAATCACCGAGAGGTCCTTCAATCAAAGGATCATCCACAATGATACGCACAAGGTCGGCACGGTCATCACGCATATCCATCACATTACCTTGCACATCAATCCAGACAGCAACCCCATTTTGTTCCCATATGAGGGCAGGTTCGCGTTCCTCAATCGTGATCGTCACCATATTGGGCGGCCATCCAATTCGCACGCTTGCACTTGCAATCGAAGGATAACGCATTACATTTTCAGCTACATTGTCAGGTGTTACCCAAAATATATGATAATTTGCCACATCCGCATAGGTAAAAACTTCTTCGACGGTCATATAATTGACCCCACCTACGCGGATATTAGATACATAGAACACATTAGAATAAAAAAATAAGAACAAAACACCCGATAACAATAGGATAATCAACCCACTAACAATGCGCCAGTTAAATCCTTTTGGTTCTTCAATTTGATTAACAGCACGATCATCCACAGAGCGGTTACGCCCGCGTCGTAACACGCCTGTATAATTTGTACCACGTTGTTGGCTGCGTCTACGTGCCATGATATTCCTAAGTAATGTTACAAAAACTCAACGTTAGTAGTCTACTGGCATCTGGTAAAAATGCAATCCTACTAAAGATTATTTTAGGTTATGTTTTAAGTGGGCTAAATATTAATTTTACTCTTCCTCACCTAACCAAAAGGAATCTGGTAGAGGATCATCAAAATCATCCGCCATTATAAACGCACCTTTCTATTGTAGCATGATGTGATATTACCAGTCACCAACACGTTCGATTTCTAACTCAAGTTCAACCTTATGTTGTTCTAAGACAACCGCTTGCACATATCGAATTAAATTGTAGTAATCAGTTGCGGTTGCATCCCCATGATGCACGATGAAATTAGCATGTTTCGCAGATACTTCCACTCCACCAATCCGATACCCTTTTAAGCCACTTGCTTCAATCAAGCGTCCAGCATGATCGCCATCAGGATTTTTAAAGATACTGCCTAATGTCGCGCCTGATGGTTGTGTCGCTTTGCGATAGGTATTGAAATCATTCATGCGTGCTTTAATGGCTTCAGGGTCATCATAGGGTAATGCGAAGTTCACTTGCAATACAACGAATTGCCTATTAGCGCGTGATTTAAGCATACTTGAGCGATAGTCATACGCCATATCGGCATGAGAATATAATTTCGCACCTGACGGTTCAAGCACGACAACATCGGTGACACTCGCTGCCATATCATCCCCATGAGCGCCCGCATTATTGACCACTGCGCCCCCTACTGTACCGGGAACACCAATAGCCCATTCCATCCCAGCCAAGCCATGGTCTGCACAATCACGCGCTAAACGAAGTAAACCTGTTCCTGATGTCGCTGATACAGTGCGCCCATCATGCCAATTACCATAGCTAATATCTGCAACACGATTAATAACCACCAAACCACGCACCCCAGCATCCGATACAAGGATATTCGCACCGCCACCGATCACACGCACGGGTATATCATCTGACCATGCCAGTTGAACAACTTGTGCGAGTTCTTCAATTGAATTTTTCGCAACATAGAGCCAATCAGCATGACCGCCAAGGCGTGCTGCGGTGTATTTAGCTAAGGGGACATTTTGGCGCAGGGATTCAATTTGTAATTGCTCAAGTACACTCATGCCATATCAGCCTTGAGGCGTTTGATAAATTCGATGCCGATTTCAGGGGCATCACCAGCACTCATAATCAGGATGACCGCAGGCGATTGTACATGTTGTTTTAAATAAGACACAATGCCATCAAAGGTAGTGAAATGATGCTGGTCGGGATGTGACATATCGGCAAATAAACGTGGAATGGTGATGTCAGGGAAATCCTCAGATTTTTCACGGGCAGCATAAATATCCGTCACAATGACGTGATGCGCCTCGGTAAAGGCAGCAGCATACGCATCCCATAGACTTGCGGTACGACTAAAGGTATGCGGTTGCCAAATTGCCCATAAATCGTGTTGCGGATAGCGTTGCCGTGCTGCATCAAGCGTGGTAACAATTGCCGTCGGATGATGAGCATAATCATCGACAACAATAATGTCATTGATCTCAGCACGTACATCAAAGCGTCGCCCTGTTCCCTTAAATGTACTGAGTGCTTGTGAGCTATCCTCAAATGTTACGCCATAAACATCAGCAACGATCAATGCTGCCAGCGAATTGAGAATATTATGTTTTCCGGGAGATTCTAATGTTACAGTTCCTGAAACCGTATCGTTCACGATGACATCATACAATGTTTTGTTATTCTCATAGCGGATATTTATCGCGCACCAATCGGCAGCAGAATTGAAACCATATGTAATGACAGGTAATCCTAAATCATGCCGTTTTTGTGCAAAAGATTGTGTTAAGGGATCGTCAATGCAGCAAATGAGTAAGCCATCATCAGACAATTGCGCTACGAAATGCGTAAATGATTGAATGAGATCAACTGGTGTTTTGAAAAAATCAGGATGGTCAAATTCCACGCTGGTGATAATCGCAATCTGAGGTGTTAAGCCATGAAACATATTATCATATTCATCAGCTTCGATGACAAATGCGCGTCCTTGCCCCACATCCGCATTAAGCCCTGTATTCGCCATTGCCCCCCCAACAATATAGCTTGGGTCTTGATCTGTTTCAATCAGAACATGGCTCACCATAGAGGTTGTTGTGGTTTTGCCATGCGTGCCAGCCACCGCAATCGTTTCTTTATCCGCCATAATCGCAGCAATCATATCAGAGCGTTTATAAACAGGGATATGTTGGGATTGAGCAGCGAGGACTTCAACATGCGTATCTTTAACGGCAGAAGATCGAATGACAAAATCAGCGCCCTGCACATACACAGCATCATGACCGTGATAAATGGTTGCACCTAAATCAGCCAGATATTGTGTATCTGTATTTGCACGTAAATCACTACCTGTTACGTGGTATCCTCGCAAAATCAAGATGCGGGCAATAGCTGATAAGCCTGTGCCAGCAATACCGATAAAATGCACATGCTGACCTGCGATGAGTTGCAAAGTCATACTCAAATCTTATTATCCTTCATCAAACAGCTATTATTATATTGAAAGTAAAACGATAAATACGAGGATCAATACGCCAACAGACAATGCTGCTCCTGTACCATCTGCACCACCCCCTAAAAAGACCATTGGAATTAAGCCAATTGATTGAGCAGATGCTGATCCTAGCGCTGGAGCAGATACAAATTCTTCAAATGGGTAAGCGGTAATATCGAGGAAATACCAAATTGCACCGCCAATAAGATAGCCATTGATTGCCCCTGCTAATGCGCCAATCAACCCATCTTGTAAATCATCATCATTACGAACACCGCCCCCACCCACTTGCTTGGCTTGATAGACAATAAAAACGATGACAATAAAAGCAACAAATTGAGCTAAAAATAATTGTTGAGGGGTAAAGCCAAAGAAAATAGTCCGTAAAAAAGCATCAAAGCGGAACAAAGCAAAGGTCGCTAAGATAATCCCTGCCGTTGCAGTAAATTCTTTTTGCCAACCACGCAGAAAGCCAATGACCGCAAAGCACACAGCCAGCATCCACATGAAGGTTGAAAGTTGAATCATCATTAGCTCCTTAGATCAATATTAAGACAACCACAAATAGCACAACAACAACTAACGAGAGCAACGCGCCATCGCCACCTGTTCC
Organism: Phototrophicaceae bacterium; assembly: GCA_049680565.1. Lineage (GTDB taxonomy): Bacteria > Chloroflexota > Anaerolineae > Aggregatilineales > Phototrophicaceae > JAUZRW01. Next base: position 36,672 of record JBAUIA010000408.1, on the reverse strand, counting down.
TGTGAGTAAATAGACAGGTAAATTTTGCACCAAATCCGCACTAACTGACCCTGATGAGGGTGCAACCACTAATGGGGCTAAGGGATAATTCGCGCTTAAACCTGTTAAACCACGATAATCAAGGAAAAACCATAAAGTACCAGAGATCAGGTAGCCATTTATAGCACCGACAATACCACCTAAAACTTTGGTCTGTAATTCTTCGCGGTTATTACGGCGACCAGCACGTTCTTGTAGCGCACGGGTTTGATAAGCGAAAAATACAATCGCAATGAATAAGGCACTTTGAATATAGAAAACTTGCCCCGGTGGTAAGTCATTGAAGATCACACCTGTAATCACACCACGAAATTCCCATAGTGCAAATATCGCTAACATGATCCCTGCTAAGGAAATAACTTCTTTTGTCCAGCCCCGTAACCAGCCAACATAGGCAAAAAATGCCACAAATAAATACACAACCACAGATAATTGAATCATAATTTGGACTCTCCAGCAAGTGAAAGCAATTCTCCTGCAATATTATCTGCACCATTGCCAACGTATAAGGCTTTAGCACAGTCTTGAATCTGCTTTAGTTTATCATTATCTCGCAAGAGTGTTTGCAGCGTCGGTAAGAGGTCAGTAGCCATCATTTCATCATCAATGCGGATACCAGCACCTTGTTCAGCTAACCAATCCGCATTAACACGCTGATAGCGCCACGCATAAGGATAAGGCACAAGTAAAGACGCAGCCCCAAAATAAGGAAATTCGCCTAATGCACTTGCACCAGACCGTCCAAGTACAATATCCGATGCTGCAAATGCCAATCCCATTAGTTCGCTATCGAGATAATCAAATAAATAATAATTTGGATGATCGACCCAATTGGCAACCTGCTGCTGGGTTCGCTCATAATCTAGTGTACCTGTTACATGGATAATCTGTACATTCTCTTGCAATAATTCAGACAAATTATCACCTAACGCCATATTGATAGTCTGAGCGCCACGACTGCCCCCTGTTACAAGCACAGTTTTAAGCGTAGGCTCTAAACCAAAATAGGCAATCGCATCAGCTTCTGTTGCTGATGTCACCGCATCACGTAAAGGATAGCCTGTTGTAACCGTCTGCCCATCACGAAAGTAAGTTGCTGAATCGGGTACAGTCGTTGCTATTTTTTGAACAAATCGGCTCAAGACACGAATCGTTGTCCCCGGTTCGATATCGGGCAAATAGACCAACATCGGCACACGCAATAACCATCCTGCTAATGCTAACGGCACATTCGCCCAGCCACCTGTCAGCAAAATCGCTTGTGGACGATGCTTTATAATTGAAGCGAGCGATTGCAACACACCAATGCCTATCTTGATGATGCTTGATGCCGCCCGTAAAGGATGGACACCGACCACTGGACCCGCAAAAACTTCGCTATACGCATCAAAAGCTATATCAGAGGCATCAACGAGTCGTTTTTCAAAACCGCCACCACCACGCGTCCCGACAAAAATAAGCTGATGCGCCTCAGTTGACTTGCGAAGCACTTCTGCGACGGCTAGTGCGGGATAAACGTGCCCGCCTGTTCCCCCAGCCGCTATCATGAGATGCGCCATGCTGCCTCCGATTCGATGCGCTTTCGCGGATAGTTGCGATACGACTGACATTGAGCATTAAGCCAACACCAATCATTGTAACCATCAATGCTGACCCACCGTAACTAATGAAAGGTAAAGGTAGCCCTGATGTTGGGATAATCGCTGTCATAACTGCAATATTAAGCAAGGCTTGCACAGCCACCCAGAGCGTTAAACCAATTGCTAATAGTGAACCGAAAGGATCAATTGCACGACGTGCAATCTGGAAGCCTCGGATAACAAAGGTGATGAATAGCAAAACCACAAACGATGCACCAATCACACCGAGTTCTTCACCAATCACAGCAAAAATACTATCGGTATGCGGTGCAGGGAGTGCATTATTAAATTTTTGTGTTCCCTGCCCTAAACCTTTACCTGTCCAGCCACCTGTTACAAAGGCTGTTATCACCTGTTGTGTATGATAATTGGCTTCTGTTGGATCAGCTAACGAAGCAATATAGGTATCGACACGATCTTGTGCATAAGAATAATTCTGTACGACAAATACCCCTAGAATGATTCCAATCACGCCAATAATCGCAAGATGCCAGATACGCGCACCTGCCAAGAAAAACATCGTTCCTGTTGTGATCCCAATAATAACAACCGTCGAGAAATCAGGTTGTAAGGCAATCGGTATAACAACAAGACTCAGCAAAATACTAAATGGAATCAAACCAAACAGAAAACTATCCGCTTTTGTGCGTTTTGCGCCTAACCACGCTGCCATATACAACACCATCGTAAATTCTGCGAGTTCACCCGGTTGTAAAGACCCACCAATCAAGGCACGCCGCGCACCGAAGGTGTCATCCCCGAAGAAGTTGACCGCGACCAGCGCACCAAATGTAATCAAAAGAAGTAATGGTGCAAACCGTCGCCAAAAACGGTAATCCACAATCGCAAAAATACTACAACCCACTAAAGCCAACAAAACATTCCGCAAATGAAAGCGTAAAAAAATCGCTGTTGATGAGCCATAATCAACTAAACTCCAGTTGAAGGTCGTGCTGAAAACCATGCCAGCACCTAATGCCAGCAAAAGCCCCACAATCAGCACCAATGGCATATCAAGGGTCGCAATATAGCTCATTTTCTTTTCAGTCGGGCGTGATTGTTCTTGCACCTCGTCGGTGAAACGTGGCATCACCCGTGTGCGTTGTCGAATCGTTTGATCTGCCATGTTGGGTCTTTGTCCTTATCGCTTACAAATCCATTATAACGCAAGTCTCAATTTATATCTTGGTCACAAGCGCTCAAATTTCCTTTTTATGCAACGCTACCATTGTATAAAATGATGTCCATATTTTCGCGTCACTCAACCTGCTTGAGGCTCATCACTAATTGGCGGAAATGTTCACCACGCGCTGCGAAATCAGGGTAAGCATCGTAACTTGTACCGCCGGGAGATAGCAAAACGATAGCCCCTGCTTCTGCAATTTCAGCCGCTTTTGCTACTGCTTCATCAAGGTCATCAACAATATAAAGATAGGGTTCTGCTAAGCCTCGTAAACGGAACATACGCTCCGTGATTGAACGTACCTGCTTTTTACCTTCTGCGCCAAACAAAATAATGGATTGCGTTTTTTGGAGTGCCAGATGCACCGCTTCATCCCAAGGCAAATCTTTATCAGCCCCCCCTAATAACAAGATCAAGGGATCATCAAAACTGCGTAAGGCAGCCACAAGCCGTTCAGGGGCAGTAGCGATACTATCATTGATATAGCGCACATCATCAATCACGCTAACAGTTTCTAAGCGATGCGGAACAGGTTTAAAATTAATGATCGCTTCACGCATGGTTTCTGGTGAAATCCCGGGGCGGTCTGCTGCTAAACCTAATGACCCTGCAATGGCACAAGCAGCTAAGACGTTTTGGACGTTATGATCGCCAATGAGTGGAATTTCATCTTTTTGACACAAGACATGCGGCACATAATCATAACTGGCTGTGCCTGATACCATCAAACGATTACCAATTGCAAATGTACCATTTAAGACCATCTGACGGTTGCTAAATTGTGCTAGTTCACCTTTTACAGCAACTTCTAGCGAATTTGTAATTTGATTATCGGCTGATAACACAGCAATATCGCGGGAAGTCTGATATTTAATAATATTCACTTTTGCGTTGATGTAGGCTTCCATCGTTTTATGACGATCCAGATGATTGGGTGTGATGTTAATGATTGCACCCACTTGCGGGCTAATGGTCATCAAATCAAGTTGAAAGCTCGATAATTCCATCACAACAACATCTTCACGGTCAATATCATCGAGGACATCCAGCAATACATCACCAATATTGCCCCCAACCCACGTTTTATAACCTGCGCGTTGCACAATTTCACCAACGAGGCTTGTGGTTGTCGTTTTACCAGCACTCCCTGTAATGCCAATCACAGGTGCAGGACACCGTTCCAGAAAAAGTTGTGCATCATTTGTGATCGTCAGATTGCGCTGACGTGCAATTTCAAGCATGGGTAAATCCAACGGAATACCACCTGATACACAAATTACCGCAACACCATTAACAGCATTATCGGGATGGTCACCGAGGATAAACCGTACCCCCGGATAATCACGCCGATTGAGATTAAGGGCTTCTTCTGTGCGGCTATCATTTACCACAACAGATGCCCCAATTTTGGGTAACCAACGTGCGAGCGCTTTACCTTGTCGTCCAAAACCAAGGACAAGCACTGTTTTACCTGCTAATGTATCTTTTGTTTGCATACGCTTCTATCGTCCGTTTCACACTATCGTTATAACACTGCCAACGCAACGCCAATCATGGCACTGAGCAAGCCAACCAACCAAAAGCGTTGGACAACTTTGGTTTCTTTCCAACCCACTTTTTCAAAATGATGATGTAAAGGTGCGCGTTTGAATAAGCGAATATCTTCGCCCAGATAGCGCCTCGAAAATTTAGCCGATGCGACTTGCAAAATGACACTCATGGTTTCGGCAACGGGTACAATTGCAATAATCGGGAGCAATAGCCATTCGCCTGTCATCACAGCAACCATCCCAAGCGTTGCGCCCAATGCCAATGAGCCAACATCCCCCATAAATAAATCAGCAGGATGCGCGTTAAACCATAAAAATGCAAAACATGCGCCCACTAAGATAAAACATAATTGCATCACGAAGACTTGTTCTTGTAAAAAGGCAATCACCCCATAGGCTGCAAAAGCACTCGCAGCGATAATCCCTGCTAAACCATCTAAACCATCTGTCAGATTAATGGCATTCGACATACCGATAATAATGAACATCATAATCGGTACAAACACAAATGGGCTAATCGGGATTGTGCCTGCTAACAAGGGCAATTGCAGGGAATTAGCATATTGAAAGCCACCATCATAAAATGAGAAAATCAGCGAGGCAATTAATGCTAGAATAATTTGTACTGCTAATTTTGCGCGTCCCGTAATGCCTTCACCTAATGTACCGCGTGATACTTGGATGCCTTCCCAATCATCAATGAAGCCTAAGATTGCAAAGCCTGTTAAGACCGCTAAGGGCAGGAAAATACTCGCACCTTGCCCAAACTGCACAATATCAGCGATATTTAAAGCTAACATGATAGCTAATGCAGGCAATAGAATCATGATGCCACCCATTGTTGGTGTACCAATTTTCGATTCGTGAATATCCCGTAATTCTTCTCGGACTTGTTTACCAATCTCGAACCGCCGCAAAATAGCGATGAAAGGTCCTCCCCAGATCACCCCTAAAAGGAAGGTGACACCACCAATGGTCAATGCTAATGGTAAGGCTGTATTCATATTCTTTTTTGTCCACATTTACGGATTATCATTGAAGATACCGCCTTCAGCTTGTAGTTCTAGCCGTACTTCATCTGTCGGAATCGTCAGCAATAAAGCAAGGCGTTGTGCAATGGTACTGAATAAGGGTGCGGCTGTTTGGCTGCCAAATTCACTTGTACGTGGACGATCCAGCATCACATAAACCACAACTTGTGGATCATCCGCAGGGAAAAAGCCAACAAATGAAGCGCGTGTTTGTCCTGCAATCCCATTTTCGTAGCCAATTGCTGTCGAAATTTGGGCGGTGCCTGTTTTACCTGCAACACTATAACCCGGAACTTGCGCCAGTGTTGCCCCTTCATTGACCACATCAACCATCATATCAGTTACAATGTTGGCAACCTCAGAGCTAATCACACGGTTCACAACAGGACGTGCTATTCGTAATTCGTCGCCATCAATGATGGTGTGCATCAGATGCGGTTGATAAATCAAGCCATCGTTCGCAATGCCTGCAACAGCCGTTATCATCTGAATCGGTGTCACGCTAATGGCTTGACCAAATGAATTAGAAGCGAAATCTGCTTCACTCCAATCAGCATCACCCCGAACACGCATAATCCCTTCGGCTTCACCTTGTAGATCAATCTGTGTTCGTGACCCAAAGCCAAAATCTTGCATCATCGAGTAATAGGCATCGGGACCTGTTAGTAAGGCAACTGTTGTTGCGCCAATATTCAGTGAATTGATGAGTAAACCGCGTGTATCAACTACCCCGTAAGCATTCCGATCCCAGTTAACAATCTGAATACCCCCGACTTCTAACGAGCCTTGATCGTTATATGTCCACTCAGGGGTAATAACACCTGTTTCTAAACCAATAGCGACTGTAATCACTTTCATGACAGAACCCGGTTCAATCAAATAAGAAATATTCGTATTGCTCAGTTGATCTTGGTCAGTTTGCCCATAATTATTAGGATCAAAGGTAGGGTTCTGCGCCATTGCAATAATTTCGCCGTTACGCGGATTCATCACGATGACCACTCCACCATCAGCGCGGTATCGTTCGACACCAAGGGCGAGTTCTTGTTCCATCCAATATTGAATATCACGATCAATTGTTAGGATAATATCGCGTCCGCGCTGGTTGGTACTGGATGTGGCATCAGGAAGATCAATTGGGATTGTACTAATTCTCTGGTCAAGAGGTCGCCCAGCCAATTCCACATTATAATTGGCTTCTATACCCACGACACCTGCGGTATTATTATCATTACTTTGAATGGTGAAACCTATGATGGGTCCTGCGAGTTCATTTTGTGGATAGGCACGGCTTGATAATGGATTAATCGTAATTGAAATTTCATTCAAATCCAGAATTTGTTGCCCTAAATCCGCAGGGACAGGACGCGCAATCTGTACCCATGGTACATCAAGTGTGATACGATTAAAAATATCAAATTCATCCAAATTGAGAATCAGCCCTAATTCTTGCGCGATGCGTTCAGGTTCACTCACAAGATTAGGGCTTACACCAATTTCATATTGCAATTCGTTGAATGCAAGAGGCACACGATCACGATCATAGATCACACCGCGTTCAGCAGGCAAGCGTAAGACAGAACTGGTATTATTATCGGAGCGTAATTCAAACTCTTGGCGTACAGCAGGTGATAATTGCTGGAGGCGTGCCAGTGCCAATAACATAAAAACACTCGCAATGACCAAACCACCTGTCACGATTGGTAAACGCGCCTTAATGACATTAAGTTGCAAATCAACAGTGTTTTGCATAAACCCTCGCTATCGTCCGAATGCACGAAATTGATTGACGATTTGATTCCAATTTTGTTGTAACCACCCTGCAAAAGTTGCATCATATTCAACAGTTGTATCGAGTTCATCAGATTGCAGTGTAGGAATAATATCTTCAATTTGTCTTGCATCATACCCTGCGACGGGAATATGCTCAATATCGTTGGCTGTAGCAGGGCGATACCCCAAGGATTCGGCTCGCTCTAACAAACGAGGAACAGTTTGTAAGCTCGCAATTTCGGCACGCAAGCGTTCATTTTCAATTTCTAAGCGATTACGTTGCTCGATAAAATCTTCAATTTCACGATTCGTCGTCGCATAGTTCGCAATCTGTGATAGCGAAATACCGCCAAAGGTTAAAGTCATCATGATCCCTAAGACAACCAACCATGCGGCTTGACGGCGTGGTTGAAACTGCGTGCGATTTAGTGCATGTGTTACCCAATTCGACATAATGATTTCTCACTAGATTTTTTCAATCACACGGAGCTTGCTGCTGCGACTTCGTGGATTAATTTCAATTTCTTCATCAGACGGCATAATTGGCTTACGAGTTATTAGCTTAACGGTAGGTATTTTTTCTTCCATTGATGCCATACCGGGTGGTGCAATAATTTCGATACTGGCTTCTTTGAATACTTGTTTGACGATACGATCTTCTAAGCTATGGAAGCTAATAACCGCTAAACGCCCACCTGATTTTAACATATTGATTGCCATTGGCAGAATCGTTTCGACTGTCTTTAGCTCATCATTAACAGCAATTCGCAAGGCTTGGAAAATACGAGTCGCAGGATGAATCGAGAGTTTATGCCGATTTGGCATTGCACTGGCAATAAAATCGGCAAGTTGATGCGTTGTTGTAAAAGGGCGTTCGCGCACAATATCGCGTGCGAGTTTGCGACTGTATTTTTCTTCGCCATATTTGAAGAAAATATCCATCAAGTCTGCTTCTGACCATGTATTGATGAGGTCAGCAGCCGTCATATCTGTGCTATCCGAATTAAAGCGCATATCAAGTGGTGCATCAAAGCGAAAGGAAAAACCACGTTCAGGGGTATCAAACTGCATCGATGAAACGCCTAAATCAAGTAGAATCGCATCTACTGATTGCCACCCTATCGCCTTAGCATGATAATCCATCGTCAGATAGCTATCATGCACAATATGCACACGATCTTTGACATCTGATAAAGTTTTTTCTGCAATTGCAATCGCTTGTAAATCAAGATCGAAAGCAAGCACTTCATCTGCACCTGCATCAAGCAATGCGCGTGTGTGTCCGCCTGCGCCTAATGTGCCATCAATTGCACAGTTTGCATGACCGTGTGGTAAAAGATATTGAAGTGTTTCATTTAATAATACAGATGTGTGTGCCATGAATTAGACATTCAATGTTAGCAAATGGTCGGATTCTGCGAGGACGGCTGCTACATTATCGAGTGTGGTGCGCCATTGATCGGGTTGCCATAGTTCAATGAAGGTTTCCATACCCACTAATAAAATAGAGTCCTCTATTGAGGCATATTCTAGCAGATAATTAGGAATATTGACGCGCCCTTGTTTATCAAGTGATATTTCAACTGCCCCTGAAAATAATAAACGGCGCAATGCTCTTGCTGTTGGATGTGTGATGGGCATCTCATTGAGTTGCGTGGTCACATTTTTCCATGTGGATGCAGGATAAATCACGAGATTGTGATCGAGTCCGCGTGTGAGGATTGCATCATCTGTGAGTTTATCGCGTAAGCGTGAAGGAATAATCAAACGTCCTTTACTATCTAGCTGATGTGCATATTCACCCCAAAACATAATGACAATTCCTGTAAAAGTAGATCGTTTAATGCGCGATTATTGAGCAGATAAATTATAACACAAGTTCAGTCGATATGATGTTAGTTGCTCTATCAATCACAGGGCAATCACACCAAATACAATCACCTTCGACTCAAGTCGAAGGCTCGCAAATTACGTTCGATAAATCGAACTAATGACATTTATTTCACTCATTAGAGCAAGACCTGACTTGAATGACGTGCAAAAGTTGCTTAGAAATGTGTTTGATGATCCGTTTTTTCCACCTTCTCTTTATGATTTTTGCCTCGCTACACTTCAAATACTTTTAATGCGATTGTCCTGCTATCAATCAATAGTTCAATTGAACATTCGTTGAGGCTTCATCAGAATACGATATTTCATTGTTAGGCTAAATCTATAGACCTATACTATTGAGGAACATTAATGATGAAATATCGTCTTTTAATTATGATCTGTTTTTTGTTTATGCTCTATGGTGCTGTAAGTATGAGCCATGCCGCAGAATTTGAGGCGAGCTTGCACACATTGACACATGATTCACTAGAACGAAGTTATTATCTGTATGTTCCCACAACAACAATCACACAAGCATTGATTGTATTACATCCATTTGGGTCGAATGGGCGTGCGATGCAATATGTTACAGGCTTAAATGATTTCGCTGATGAGCATGGTTTTGTTGTCGCTTATGCCAATAGTGCCAATTATTATTGGGATGATGGACGCGTTACAGCAGGTCTTTATCCTGATGAAGGTAATTTCGATGATGTTGGATTTCTGGTTACACTCGCAGAAACGCTTCGCCAAGAGTATGCCATTGACTCGATTTCTCTAACGGGCTTTGAAAATGGTGGACACATGGCATATCGTGTAGCTTGTGAAATGCCTGCACAATTTGAGCATGTGATTCCTGTTGTGGCTGTAATGTGGGACTACCATATTGAGCAATGTCCCGATGCAAGCGATGCAGTTAATATGTTGATGATTTTAGGCGCTGACCACCCCTACTTTATCCCTGAAGGAGAAGATATTGAATATTTATCCACAGGTGAAATTTTTAGTTGGGTCGGTTGGCAAGATATGGTTGATATATGGCGTGCGCGTAATAATTGTCCCGAATCTGATCTACAGGTTATTGATAACGATATGACGGTTTATAGAGATTGCGGTGATGGTACAACAACTGCCTTCTGGGCGTTCCCAAGAGGTGCTTACAACTGGGCGCGGATGGGCAATAATACAATTAATCGTTTTGGTGTTGATATATCAGCCGTCATTAGTGCTTATATCACAGATGGTGATTGGCAAGCATTGACTGTTCCTGAACCTGCAACTGTTGTACTAGCACGATCTTGGGTTCTATATGTTCCGTCCAGTTATGACCCAGCGACACCTACACCATTAATTGTCAATTTACATGGTCGTCTTTCAAATGCTGCCGCCCAAGCCTATACAGCCGATTTCAATCGGATTGCTGAACGTGACGGGATCATTATGTTATATCCAAACGGGATTGATACTGAATGGAATTATCTACGTGGGATTGTTGATGTGGATAATCAAACACATAGTGATGAAGCCTTCATTCGTAGCCTCATTAATGACCTGAGCATTGATCTCAATATTGATCGTAATCGGATGTATGTTACAGGCTTATCGAATGGCGGATTTATGACTCAGCGCCTCGCTTGCACGATGCAAGATGAATTTGCCGCCTTTGTTTCTGTGGGTGCAACTGCGCCATTTGCTTTAGATAGATTGTGCGAAGACGCTGATCCTGTCCCAATGATGTATATTCATGGCACAGAAGACACATTTGTACGCTGGAGTGGCAATATTGTTCAAGATTCGGAGGGAACATCGTTCTATATTTCATTCCCGATGGAAGTGAGTTTCAACTTCTGGAGTTTGCATAATCATTGCAATAATCAAATTTCACGCGAGACCTTGCCGCAAGTTGATCCAGAAACCACAACTGATATTCTAACGTTGCAAGATTGTGCAGAGAATAGTGCTGCAATACTCGTTGTTGTCGTAGGAGGTGGTCATGTATGGCATGGGACACGCACAGAGCAAAATGAGTTTTTAGGGCGTAACGGTCAAGATTTTAATTCCAGCGAAATGATCTGGGAATTTTTCCAGCAATATCAACTAGAATCTCGTTCAGACTAAGCAAAACTACCGATTAACAATTTTGGACAGGGCATCATTCATTTGATGTTCTGTTTTTAAATTTGCTATCGTCATCGTTGATAATTCGAGGTAAAATAGAACATATATCCGACGAGTAAACAGTGTTGAATTGTATGCCTTACTCTCCTCCTGAAAATGTCCAAACAATCCTTGATAATTTGCCTCTAAAACCCGGTTGTTATCTGATGAAAGATAAGAACGGGAAGATTATTTATATTGGCAAAGCAAAAAAATTAAGGCATCGCGTGCGGAGTTACTTCACGATTAATGCTGATGGCTCATCGAAGACTTTAGCAATGCGTAGCAAGATTGCTGATATTGAGTACATCATCACAGATACGGAAGTACAAGCGCTCATCCTTGAAGAAACACTCATTAAGACCCATAAGCCACGCTATAACATCTTGCTCAAAGATGATAAGCGCTATCCGTACATTCGGGTGGGATGGGCAGATGATTTCCCTAAAGTTGAAACCACTCGGCGCGTCGAAAATGATGGCGCACGTTATTTTGGTCCTTATGCTGCCATGTGGGCAGTTCAAAACACCTTACGGGTTTTACGCAAAGCCTTCCCCTATCTAACCTGTGACCGTGATATTGATGGTAAAGATGAGCGTGCTTGCTTATTCCATGATATTAAATTGTGTAATGCACCGTGTATTGGCGCTGTCAATCGTGAGCAATATCGGGCGATGATTAAAGAGTTGATGGATGTATTAGGTGGAAAATCAGAAGCTGTTTTTGCACGCCTTAATCAGCAGATGATTGCAGCATCGGAAGCCCTGAATTTTGAAGAGGCGGCGGTGATCCGTGACCAAATTCAAGCGATTGAATACATTACACATCGGCATAAAGCTGTCAGCCCCAAAATGACGGATCATGATGTTGTGGCATTGGCACGCGATGAAGGCGATGCTGCGGTACAAATCTTATTCATCCGCAATGGTAAGCTCATTGGTAGTGATTCGCGGATGTTAGATAACACAATGGATGAAACCGATGAATCTGTTTTAGAACAATTTGTCACCCAATTTTATGGCGATAGTAGCGATATTCCGCGCGAAGTGATTCTGCCTGATAATATTGAGCAAGCGCGGATTATCGAACGCTGGTTAGGGGATCGTCGGCATGGCACCAAAGTGAGTATTACTGTGCCAAAGCGCGGCAACAAACGCGATTTAGTCAAGATGGCACAAGAAAATGCTACTGATGCGCTACGTCTGATGCGCGCTCAATTTGAAGCAGACACAACCAAACATGAACAAGCCTTAGCCGAACTACAAGAAGCACTCAATTTACCGAAACCACCCAACCGAATCGAATGTTATGACATCAGTACCACACAAGGAACAGCGATTACAGCCAGTCGTGTTGTATTTGTGCAAGGTCGCGCTAAGAAAAGCGAATATCGACGCTTCAATATTCGTAGCGTAACACATGGTGGACCCGATGACTTTCAATCCATGCGAGAAGCGATGACTCGGCGCTTTTCACGGTGGCAATCCACCAAAGATAATGATGCCCTTGATATTGACGGCACAGATAAAGACCTCACATGGAAATTATTGCCCGACCTATTGCTAATTGATGGTGGTAAGGGGCAACTCAATGTAGGCGTAGAAGTTTTGAAAGAATTTGGCTTATTCGGTACAGTGCCTGTCGCAGGTTTAGCCAAGCAATTTGAAGAATTATTTGTACCCAATCAATCACAGAGTATTATGCTGCCGCGCCAGAGTGAGGGATTATATCTTGTACAAAGAGTGCGCGATGAAGCCCATCGTTTTGCGATCACGAGCCATCGCAATCGACGCTCCAAAATTGGGATGACAAGCCGTTTAGAAACCATTCCGGGGATCGGTCCTAAAAAGCGCAAAGCACTGATGAAACATTTTCAAAATTCGATTGATGCTATTAAAAGTGCTGATAAAGAGGCTTTGATGCAAGTTGATGGCATCAATGACGCACTTGCTGATATGATTCTGGCGCATTTGGATTAAATCAATCATGGAATTTAATTTAGCTACAGCACAAGATTATGCACAACAAAATAAGTTGGAAGACTGGATTCATGCTTATCTGGGAACAGGCTACTGGAAAAATATGGGCTTATCCAATGGATTAAAATTACAACAACGTTGGTGGACTGCACCTGTGCATATGCTACTGAATGAACTGGTACGTTGCTGTGGACCTGAAGACCATATGCCCTATCAAGTGCCTGTAGAAAGTTGGGAAGAGCGCGTCAATAGAATTAAAGATTCTGTCGTTGATATTGCAGATTTGCCACCCTTGATTATTCAATATCAAGCTGGACTTTATAGCATCCGTGATGGTAATCATCGTTATGAAGCCATCCAGCGAAAAGGTTGGACACACTGTTGGGTCGTTATCTGGTATGACAGCGAAGAAGAGTGGCAAAATAGCTCGTATTATCAAGATTGATGGTGCGCTAAAAAGCCCACCCTTCACGCATAAAGCGATCAATCGTACGGGTAGCGATAACACTCGCAACAATCGGTAGCCAAATAATACCTATGCCTGCCGAGCCAATTTCCATCAACCATAATTGATTGATAAAACCAACTTCAGTTATGAGTGGCAGATGATACGCCATATAAAAAGCCCCAGCGAACGATGCTATCAACGTAATAATCCAAATTGGATTTTGCATCTTGAGCGGTGTATGTTTCTCTAAGATACTGGTTTCATCGTCTTCACGGCGCAACCATAGAATCAACCAACAGACCGCCAAAATTGCCAAAGTAATCAAAAAGGATGCAGCGCTTATTGTCCCTAATGCTGCTTGTACGAGGAATAGTGAAATCAAACCCATTCCAGCAAACGCCCATTCTAAAGGGGATAGCATGAATTGGTCTGCTTGTATCATTTTTGCTGTCTGAGCAGTGACTAGCAGATAAAACAAAGCAATCAGGGCAAAGCTAACACCAGCGATGATGGCTAACTGAGAAAATGGTAGCGCATCAAATGTTCCGCGTAATTCGGGTGTCCAGCGCATCCAAAAACCCCAATAAATGCCAAGCCAAATGCCACCAACAGCTTGTTGCCAGTGATATTTACGCACATCACCCTGTAACCATGCCAGAAAAATGCCCCACATAATCAATTGTACGAGGGCATCACTCCCAATAATACGTGTCAGAACAGAATCGGGGATCATTGTCCAACCAATAGTTGGATTCATCAGCAGATTATAAAAAAGCGCTGATCCTGCTAATACAACCATTGCATCAAAGCCATCACGAATGCGATAGCGTTGAGCAATATCCAATGTTAGAGTTGCTAAAAGTACATAACCAATACCCCGAACAAACCAATCAAGCATGCTATGGTTAATTGGATCAGTCCATAAGATAATTTCGCTACCAAACAAAAACAGTGCAGCTAATAGTAAGCGCACTGTCCATATACCAAGTGACCGATTAATCGTCATTTAGCGTAACGCCTCTGCAACCGCACGGATAACAGACAGAATCGTTTTTTGAGATTGCTCTGCACCATCTAATGTCGCGTTCCAACAGGTGAAATGAACCGCTTTAACGTCTGCATGACTAATCGCATGCTTGAGCGATGCAATACACGCATCGGTAGTAGGTCCGCCTGTTGCAGGATACCCCACCGCAGGATGATCTTCTAAGCGGATAATGTCCCCATCAAAATGGATGTATAGCGGACGATTATCCCATTCATGATGATGTTCGCCTTGCAGTGATTGCCAATGTGTGACTCGGCTATCAGCAACAAGTTGAGCTTCGCCTGCATCTAAATCACGTCCATCTGTGAGGTAAATTTTACGGTCATCAATCGGCATCAGATCAATACCTGTCATCAAGTTTTGATTGCCTAAGCCAACCATTGCAGCGAGAGGCATCCCACCCAGAAAGCCACTCGGGGAGGTTTCTTCGGTATTGAAATCGCCATGTGCGTCATACCACAACACATCAGGATTGAATTGCTGCACACCTTTGACATTACCGAGGCAAACCGTGCAATCATCAGCAATGATAAGTGGCACTTGCTGATTTTCAATTGCATGTTTAATTGCATGAGCCACCGCAGCATTAACCGCATTGACGGGATGGTCGTAGGCTTCAAATTGAGGTGCTAAGTCCATCCAAGGCGCATCGAAATCAGAGGCAATGCCACTATTTTTGACAATATCAACTGAGCCGCTATAGTCATCTTTGCGCCCTAGCCAGTAAGGTACACCAATAAAGCATAAATCAGCCATCAATTAGCCTGTAATCACAAGTGCTTGACCAACATAAATGCTATTCAAATTTAAAATACCATTCCGTTCAGCAAGATCATAAACATTGATACCAAAGCTAGATGCTATCGCAAACATCGTATCTCCTGCTTGCACAATGTAGTAGCCATTAACTGCTGTGCGAGTAATAGGGATATAGGGTTGTGTTACAACGGTTGTTGCTGGTGCTGTGGTTGTTACTGAACCACCTGTTGCAGGTATCGCTGTCGGAATGACATAATCCACAGGTGGAATTGTAATCAGTGCGCCAGCTTGGACATAATTTGGATTGACAATGTTGTTATATGCAGCGATTTGTTGCCATGTCACACCATAACGTTCACCGATATTGCGGAGTGTATCGCCAATATCTACACGATAACTACGAGGGAATGTGGCAGCGCCACCGACTGCTGGCAACGTAATCACTTGCCCAATAAAAACATTACTTGGCGATGCTAATTCGTTGGTCACAACCAATGCTTCAATGGTTGTGTTATAACGGATTGCAAGGTCATTGAGTGTTTCACCCGCTTGGACAACATGGGTACGTGGCACGGTGAGCGCAATCGTTGGAATGACTAAAACTTGTCCAACAGAAATCCGACTTGGGTCAATAATATTATTAGCAATCAGGATTGCGTCAATATCGACATCAAACGCATTAGCAATGCTGGTGAGTGTATCACCGCGTTGTACGGTATAGGTTTCATTTTCTTGTGCCGATACTGCGCCAACTAATGTTAAGGCAGCAATCATAAGCAACACTATAATTTTACGCATGTACGTTCCCCTTCTCTCTGTAAATAAATCTTATCTATATTGTAAACGAAAAGTCTTCGTGTGTGTGACCTTCGTGATGAGTATTAAGGATTTCATCACTTTTGAATGGCTTGCAATAAATACCCTACACGAAGTGCTGCACGTTCTATGAGCGATTCAGCATTATTAAGCGCGTATTCGAGTGACATTGGTTGGTCAACAATCGAGAAAGCAGCCGTCACCCCTGCTTGATGCAAAATGCGATCATGCACATTCAAGCCACCCACCAGTGCAATTGTCGGGATGCGATATTGTTGCGCCAATCGTGCAACGCCAATAGGTCCTTTGCCATAAACGGTTTGCTCATCCATTTGCCCTTCGCCTGTGATAACCCAATCGGCTTGTTGTAATTCAGATTCAAAGCCATTGTAATCAAAGAGCAAATCAATTCCTGAGCGAATATCACCACCAATGAATGCTAGCAAACCTGCCGATAAACCACCTGCTGCACCAGTTCCCACAATGTCACGTATATCGACAGCATGTTGCGTGGTAATGACTTCTGCAAAATGGGTGAGGTTATTTTCAAGCGTGACAACATCGGCTTTCGATGCTCCTTTTTGAGGCGCAAAGACAGCAGCAGCACCGCTTGCACCCAATAAGGTATTTTCAACATCTGATGCAATGATAATGTCACAATTTTCCCAACGATCATCAAGTTGAGTGCTATCAATTGTCATAATATCGACTAAATGACCACCCCCTTGCTGAATATCATGTCCATTTTTATCGAGTAGGCGAATACCTAGCGCTTGTAATGCCCCTGCACCACCATCAACCGTCGCACTACCGCCCATACCAATGATGAAGCGTCGCGCACCATGTGCCAGTGCATGCTTCATCAATTCACCTGTGCCGTAGGTCGTCGCTAATAAGGGATTCAGTTCTTCATCAGTCAACAATTCAATCCCTGATGCTTGCGCCATTTCGATAATCGCTGTTTTACCATCAGGCAAGATGCCATAATCAGCTTGAATGGGACGCATTAAGGGATCATGTACTGTGATTTGATAACGTGTGCCACCTTGTGCAAGCCACGCATCTAGTGTGCCATTACCACCATCAGCAATCGGGAGCGTAATGAGTATTGCGTCGGGGAGCGCTTCAGATAAACCTGTTTTAATGGCATCAGCAACTTGGGCAGCACCCAAACTATGTTTAAATGCACCGGGGGCAATCAATAATCGCATGATGATCTTCTTTCGTATTGTATGATTAACAATTATCGTAGCTACTCAATCATCTTTTTGAGATCATTAAAGATAATTACTTGTCATCACAAATTATTGACGCAAAGACACAAAGACGCAAAGCGGATTTTTCAAAGAGATGCACTAAACCCTGATAAGATACCAACTAACTCTACAATGCCACTTGATAATTATTGACGGTAATTTTAGCTTTCGTAGGCGCAAACTATCTGTCGATCAATAAATCAGCTTGCTCATAAATCAAGCACGAGACCTACTAACTGGTATTGTAGAGTTAAGATTCAGTTCACATATATTATACGAATGAAAATCATAACAAATGGTTAACAAAAATTATATTAAAATAAGTATAACAAAACACATGGAGGACTGTAATAATGGGTTTCGAGATTAATTGGTTAATAAAAGATGAAATTATATATGCGCGTTTTTGGGGAAAAGGTGATGCCGATGAGTTGCATGCAGCATTGACAGAGATTGCTCGTATGCGTGATGAGTCATTTAGGGATGTTGTCCATACAATTACAAATACAAAACAAGTAGAA
Source organism: Phototrophicaceae bacterium (assembly GCA_049680565.1). GTDB lineage: Bacteria > Chloroflexota > Anaerolineae > Aggregatilineales > Phototrophicaceae > JAUZRW01. Next base: position 18,600 of record JBAUIA010000408.1, on the reverse strand, counting down.
GTAGTAGTTCCTTTTCAAGAGAGTATGAAAATTGTGCGTGAATTCCAAACGGCGAATTATGATGGATGGGAAATTGTTGTTGGCAATTTGAATAAAGTAATACAACTCAGTTTAAAAATTGCTCGTTCGTTGTTGCGTACCAAATCCATTAATTTCAAAACCATGCAAGAGGCACTTGACCATCTAAGAAAAGAAGACCCCACTATCAATTGGGAGAATCTAAATCAATCATTAGTAGAAGATAATCCATGAACCAAGTATGTGTCTATGTCTAATAATAGGCAACTTGTCTATTAGAAACAAATCACTATAATATATGTAACAATTAGTGTAATAGGATGTGATAATGCCAACCAAGACACCACCGATGATTTCTGGACTGCCCGTTATTGGTAACATGATTGAATTTATGAAAGATAAGATTGCGCTTATTGAGCGTGGTTATCAAGAACATGGCGAAATATTTGCTTTTCGGCTTGCGGGTCAAAACTTTGTAATGCTCTTAGGACCTGAACATTCTGCTAAAGTTTTTGAAATGACTGATAAAGAACTGTCCATTCGTGAAGCATCCTCCTTTTTAGAACCCATAGTTGGTAAAGTTGGCATCTTAGGTGGGTTTGATCGCTATATGGAAGAGCGCAAGATTATTGCACCTTTACTCGGTGGGCGATACATGAAAGATCATGTGTCAGCGATGGTGTTAGAAACCGATATGTGGATAGATAAAGCAGGTCAGAAAGGTGAATTTGACATCAACGATTTTTGTCAACATATCACGATGTATGTTGCGTCACGCGCACTGCTAGGGGATAATTTCCGTGAGCATGTGGGGCAAGAGTTTGTTGAAGCATTTCACACAATGGCTGATGGTATCGATCAAATTTTACCACCCAATCTTCCCTTACCCCGCTTTAGAAAACGAGATAAGGCTAGAAAAGAATTAAGTGTTTTGCTGGGCAACCTCATTGATGAACGGCGTGCAACCCCTGATAAGTATGATGATTTCTTCCAAAAAATTATTGATGCCGAATTACCTGATGGCAGTCAGTTTGATAAAGAACGTCTCATCTCATTGGTTATATTGCTTGTTTTTGCAGGGTTTGACACAACCTCAGGGCATTTAGCATGGGGTATTGTTTACCTACTAGAAAACCCTGAATTTCTTGAAATGGTCATGAAGGAAGTTGAAGCCGTCTATGCGACAACGGATACATTAGACCTCAAACACCTGCGCGATATGCCTCATCTTGGCTATGCGGTAACAGAGGTAGAACGCTATCGTCCTGCAGTACAAGTATTGATGCGTACTGTCAAAGAAGATATTGAAATTGATGGCTACCATATTCCAGCAGGATGGTCAGTTATGATTAGCCCTGAATTTTCGCATAAGTTGGATCGTATTTTCACAAATCCTGATCAATTTGACCCTGAACGCTTCAATGATGATCGCTGTGAACATGCACAACATCCTAACACTTTAACAGGTTTTGGGGGTGGTTTACACAAATGCTGGGGGATGAAATTCGCGAATAACGAAATTGCGATCATCATTGCAATGTTGCTCCATAAGTATAATCTTCAATTGAGCAGTTCATCTGAACCTATTTGGATTGCTGGCATGATGCGTCCGAATGTAAAAATAAAATATCAAGAGCGTATGCCTCAAACTGAGCCACAAACAAGTTAAAAGATACTGATGCTCCCAATATATCTGGCTCTACAATGCCGCTTAGCAAATTTGTCAGAAATTAGCCAAGAATCTGGTCGAAAGTAAGGGTTTTGGGCAGGAATCAATGGTTTTTCCAACGAGATTTCAGTATGTTTTGACATGTTTTTCACAAATGGCATTGTAGAGCTAATCTAGCGCTGAGGAGCTATAAATATTGAATAGATACGCTCTTAAAAATTATCCCAGATTACAGAAATTTTGCGCTAGTTAGTTGTCTTTATGTTGGCGATATATCGGCACAACAGGCATTAATGCAATTGCCGATAGTGTCAAGGCTGTGCGGATAGATGATAATGAGCCAATTACACCCAAAATTGGTGTACCAAGTATTTGACCAAAAGCGTTCGATTGCCAATACATTGAGATCACTGTTGCACGCACCCCTGACGAGGTATGCCGATTAATCCATGCCATGAATAAAGGTTTAGTCGCATTACGCAGCGTTTGACTCAGCCAAAAGGCAACAATCATCCCATAAAAATTACCTGTCCTTGCAAAGATCAAATTACCGATTACCGTACCCAATGCAAAAATAGATAATAAGGATGAAACAGGCACAGTCGGATTTTTTGCTAAATATCGTTTGGCAATTTCGAGTGATGGAATTGTTAGCAACATAACACCGCCAGCCAATATCCCAAACCATATGACAGGTTTAACGAATGGTATCTGATAATTTTCAACGATATGGCGTGGGTAAAGTGCATCAAAGCCACCTGCTGATATTCCGATGATGATCCCAATCCAAATAACGGAACGTAATACAGGTACACGCCGAACTTCTCGAACACCCTCGAAAAATGTATCAAACATATTGTGCCGTGAGGATTGTTCGCGTTTAATGGGCTGGAATCCATTTTCTGGCATCATAATCGCTAGAATCACAGCAAGAATCAGCGTGCCAAAACCTCCGACAATAATCGGTAATGCCGTATCGATTGTTCCTATTACAGTTGCGCTGATAATCCCTAATATGGAGAAAACTTGCCCGATCTGAGCGCCACGCACAAAAAGAGGAAGCGCTTCTTCTTCGCCAAGTTCGTCAACTAGCCATGCTTCAGGCGCACCACTCACAAATGTAAAGCCAATGCCCCAAATCAACTGTGATAACAACACAATATAAAATGATTGAAAAACACCTTGGATGATAAAACCGATCCCCCAAATGATGTAGCCAACCACAATCGACCATTTTCGGCTATAGACATCGGCTATCACACCTGTTGGAATTTCAAATAGTAAGGTTGCAGATTCTAAGACAATTCCCAAAAGTGCTAATTGAAAAGGATCGCTTGCAATGCGTGTCGCAAAATACAAGCCAGCAACCGTCAACCACATCGCAAAAACAAAGGGGGCAATCATGCGGAATAGATAATAAGCACGATAGGCTTGTTGGCGTGCATCCATAGGGAAGAGACTTTGTGAATAATTGAACAATAGGGTCATTATATCTGAAACAAGCCGTTTTGCGATATTTATCAGACGATTACAATACGCAAGCAGTCTGTAAGATGAAATCGCGTTATACTTATGGCACAATATTCATATAACATAATGGGAGAAATTTTATGCTAAAGAAATTATTCGTCAGTGCAGGATTAGTCATAACCTTGAGTGTGTTTGTTATCCTATCCAGTGGGACAACAAGCTATGCACAAGATACAGACCCTACACCGATTCCTGTATTGCCTGAAACAACCAATGATTCAGCAGCACCACTCGCGCCCAATGTGCCATTGCCACCTGATGTACAGGTAGCGACCCCTGATAGCAGCGACCCTATTGCAGAAGCAACACAAGCTGTTGGTGAAGATGTGTCCGCACCAGAAATTGCACCCACTCAAAGCGACGTTTGTCCGATTGGTGTACAAGATTCATTTACGGCTGTCGAAATTTTGTGTTCGGATGTTGCATCAGGGGAAGCCTGCATCGGCAATGGGACAGTTAATGCAACCTTTGGCGCAGAAGTTGCCAGTAGTTTTGCCCAATCCAATGACCGCGCCCAAATTAGCAATCTTGATCGTATCCAACTTGTTTCAGGGACAACTTGGACAGTTATCCGCGCTGAATTAGGATTATCGACCACAGATGGCGGTGATATTGCCCAAGCAACGGTCTTTGCTTATGGAAATTTGACCTTAACGGATACAGGACGAGTTGCAACAGGTTCAGTACAAAATGGCACGGTCATTGCAGAGCGTGGTATGAATGTTCGTCGCGCACCCGGAAACGAGGGTGTTGTTGTGTGGCAATTACAAGGTGGACAAGACATCATCGTGACAGGGATCAGCGCAGACCGCGAATGGATTCGGATGGTGATTCCGAATGAATTTGCTGGGACAGGCTGGGTCTATGCCCCCTATATCAGTGTTGAAGGTGGGGATGAGACCCTTGCTGTTGTCGGTGTCAATTCACCCGTACCTGATTTTTCAGCACCTGAATTTACGCCCGGTCAATCTTATGAATTATTGAGCGAATTACCCTCTGAAAATTGTGATAGTGATGTGCCGATTAGTGGTTTATTGGTGCAATCGCCATCCAGCACACCTGATGCACTACGTTTACAAATTAATAACGCCGAAATCCAAATCAACGGGACAGTCTTTATCCAAGCGCAAGTGGGTGAGGTTTTACGGATCAGCGTGCTAGAAGGGGAAGCAACCGTATTGGCTAATAATAGCGACGTAAGCGCCCAAGCAGATAATCGTATTAATGTACCATTAGATATAAATCTGGTTGTGAATGGCGCACCACAAGCCGAGGCATTTGATGCAGCCGAACTCGCTAATGTTCCCATTCGTTTACTACCACGCCCAATTGCATTTGGTTTTGTTTTTGATGAAGTGGCAACAGAAGAAAACGTAGCTGATGAAGAAGACAATACAGCTACAAATCAAGGCTTTGGGACACCTCAAGCACAAACAGCAGCACAAACAGCTGTTTGTATATTGACAGCCCCTGATGAAGTTCGCAATATTCGGGCAGGTGCAAGCACTGAATTTGATGTTGTCCAAGTCTTGCAACCTAATGAAACCGTTGAAGCAGATGGTCAAGCATTGGGACAATTAAATCTGACATGGTATCGCACCGTGACAGGCGGTTGGGTACGGATAGATACTATTAACGCAGCAGCCGATTGTGGTTCATTACCTGTTGTAGAAACACCTGCACTGCCAGAGCCAGAAGCCAGCACGGATGTCAGCCTGAGTGCATCGGCACTTGCACCACTTGTTTGTGATGGCTCATCTATTACAGGATCAGCATCCTCCAACGGGGTCGAAACCTTCATTACCATTGGTGGCACATGGACAGCAACAGCAGGCACAACCGCGAGCTTCAACACGCAAGGTGGTTTGTTACGTCCAGAATTTGGCGCGTATATCCGCTTAATTGCTGATGATGGGTCTGAAATTACTAATTCAGGTGAAAACCGTAGCTTAACAGTCACATTCGATACAGATGTCGTCTTTGAAGCACGTTTTTCAGCAGCCAATAATGATACGGTTGTGATGGCAGTTAGTTGTAGCTAAACTCTCATCAATAGTTGTAACATGACCTAAGCACAAAGTGATATTTAGGGTAAGCACCTGCTTGCCCTATTTTTGTATCTAGGCGTACCACTAATATTAAATATTACAAATTTGTACGAAGAACGTTAAGCATCACTTGGAAAGCATTTTGCTATGTTGGTTTAAACCTTAATGCAATATACACTAGGATTAGGTTAAGCTATTAAACAGATGGGTGTTTAGTTAACACAAATTATTTTTTCCATATAACAATGGTATTTTAAAATGACAATTCCAACCAATGCCTCATTTGCAGAAGAAATCAAGACAGACCGCCTCAAATTATTGAACCTATTTACGATGGTTACAAGTGGTGTTGCGATGCTGGGCTTACTCACATTCGGCTCACTCACACAGATGGATGTAGCGCTCAATTTTGCACTCATTGCTGCGGTTGCTATCATACTCGCTGGCAGTTGGTTATCGAACTATTTGTTACCTCGACAGCACTTTACGATACCCGCATGGTTATTCGTCTTATCGCCGATGGTATCAATGGGTGTTTTGATGTGGCAACAAGGTCAATCAACTTTGACGCTGATACCCTATGTTTTCCCATTAATTGTATTTATTGGTGGCTTGTTGCTCTCTCCGAAAAGTACCATCACAATGACCTTGTTAAGTGCTATTGTCATTATTGGCGCACCTTCACTCAATTTAGGTCAACTAACCGTACAATCGACACAAGTATTTGCGATCCTACTCACGGCATTAGCCGCAGGATTAGCTGCTTTAGTCACGGGCGAACTCTATGCTGTTACACAATGGTCGCTTGATAACTATAACCGTGAACGACGTACCAATGACGAATTGTTCGACAAACGGCAAGAACTCCAGAAGAGCTTAAAACGTGCTGAGATTTTGGGCGAAAAATTGATGGAGAGTAATCAAGACTTAGAAGTTGCCAATGAAGAAGCTGAAGAAGCCAAGCATTTTCGTGGTCAGTTTTTGGCAAATATGAGCCATGAATTACGAACTCCTTTAAATGCGATTATTGGCTTTAGTGAAACGATGTTGCAATTTCCGATTATGTATGACGATCAAGCATTGCCTGATGCCTACGAACGTGATTTGAACCAAATCTATAATAGTGGGCGACAACTATTGCATGTTATCAACGATATTCTTGATCTAGCAAAAGTTGATGCTGGTAAGCTCGAAATTCATATGCAAAAAGTTGAGCCAACTGCGATAACGAATGCCGTTATGTCAACAGCAAAAGGGCTACTCGGTACAAAGCCTGTCCGACTTTATTCAGAGATGCTTGATCCAATGCCTGATATTTGGGCAGATGAATCACGCTTACGGCAAGTCTTGCTTAATTTATATAGTAATGCCTGTAAATATACCGATGAAGGTAGCATTACGCTGACTGTTTCCGATTTACAGGATACCAACGAAATTCAATTTGCCATTAGCGATACAGGCGCAGGCATTGACCCTGAATTTCATGACGATCTATTTGAAGAATTTCGTCAAGCAAAATCAGGTGGACGTGATCCACGCTCAGGTTCTGGGTTGGGTTTAGCTATTTCGCGGCAATTATTAGAACTCATGAGTGGTCGCATTTGGATGGAAAGCACTGCGGGCGAAGGAAGTACCTTCTATTTTACTGTAAAGAAATATGATGGTCTAAGCGACGCAGAACTTAACCCACCAACAGAAGAGCCAGTCGCACAAGCTGAAAGAGTTACACAATGAAAGTTTTATACGTAGAAGATAATCCTGCAAACGTTTTTCTTGTTAAACGGGTTGCACGCATGGGTCAGCATGAGATTATTAACTATATTGATGGTGACCAAGCCTTAGCAAAATTTGATGAGATCGCGCCAAGTCTCGTTTTGATGGATATTCAGCTTGCAGGCAACAAAAGTGGTTTAGATGTTGTAAAGGCATTGCGTGCGCGTGGTATCACAACACCTATTATCGCTGTAACAGCGTATGCAATGGTGGGCGATAAAGAACGTTGTATTGATGCAGGTTGTGACGATTATCTGGCGAAGCCATTGCCTATTCAACAATTGGTAAAGATTTTTGAGCATTATGCTAATTTAGCATCAACAGAACCAACTACCGTCGCTCCCTCTGTGAGTGATGCTGTTACTATCAGTGAAGCTATATCTGAACCTGCTACATCAGTTGCCACCAATGAAAAAGAGACTGTAACGACTGAGATAGCAACAGAAAACAAAATCACGCCAGAATCTGCTGATTCAGTAGCTACAATAGATCAAGCACAAGTAGACCCTGTAATAAGTGATGCAGATACCGTGATTGAGCCTCAGCCTAATACAGCGAGTAATAATCCCACTGAATATGATGAAACACAAGAAATATCGGCAGCAGCTATCACAACTTCAACCGTTGAGGATAATGACGATACAGTTAAAGATGCACCATCTATCGTAGAAGATAAACCAGCAGATATTGGCGAAAAGAGTTAGAATAGCGCTTACAAATAATTATTTGAGGGTTTTTTTGATGTCACAGAAAAAAGCACTTATTTTAGAAGATACGGCTGCTAATCGCCTTTTCTTTGAGCGCTTACTGATGCAAGCAGGGTTTGAAATTATTGCGGCTGAAACAGGTAAAGAAGCGCTCAGAAAATTACAACAAGAAGAGTCGATTGATTTAGCGATTCTCGATATGGAAATCCCAGATATTACAGGCTTAGAAATGACCGCACGCTTGCGCGTCTTTTATCCTGATACGTGCATCGTAGTGGCAACTATGCACGATGAACGCTCGCTGATGCAAAGTGCTTTTGAAAAAGGCTGTGATGTATTTTTAGTAAAACCGCACGGTTTTATGGAATTGTTCAAACGTTTAACAGGTGACGGTAGTGAAGCGCTCCATGCCAATCGTCCACTGGTTATTGACCAGTATGGACCCCGTATTTTTAAGCCCGCCTTATCATAGCAAAATCGTTAATGCCGATGGTTGTATTTCGTAAATAATTTCAGATGCACCATCGGATGCTTCTCCATCTAAATCCATCCCGATTGCCTTGCCATCAGGCGTGCTGATTCGTACATGCTGCGCGCGCTTGATATGGACTTTAGGATGTGTAATATGATTGCCTGAGTATATCTTGGGAAATACTTGTGCCAATTCTAAAAATGGCATTTTTTCAGCGACGACCACATCAAACAAACCATCATCCACCTTTGCATCAGGTGCAATCAAAATACCCTGCCCTGTTGATGTGCCATTGGCAACCCCTACCACATAAATCTGACCTTCAAACCACTGTTCACCATCAAGTTCTATCTGAACAGCTTCGGGTTGATATTGGGCTAAGGTACTCAATACTGAAACAAAAAATGTCCAAGGGCGTTTTTGGGTGCGTTCAACACGTTGTACAACCGCATTGGCAATCCCAACATTAGCGACATTGAGGAAGTAATGCGTTTCACCTGCAAATGTTGCCCGTCCAATATCAATTGTATGTGGTTTGGCTTGCGTGAGTATATATTGGGCTGCTGCAAAGGGTTCAAGCGGTAAACCAACACCGCGTGCAAAATCACGTCCTGTACCTGCTGGAATTGTTCCAAATGTAATGTGATGATCGGGATAACGGTCACGATGTTGCATCAAGGCATTAATCATCCATTTATTCGTACCATCGCCACCGACTGAAATAATCTGTTCAACACCATCCAGCACAGATTGATCGAGATATTCAATTACATCTTCAGGAAAGCGTGTCATCGCAACGGTGTAATTATTAACCCAATCACCGAGTATTGGCTCAAGCTCACGCCATAATTTACGAACACGACCTGCATGTGGATTAATGATAAAGAGTGTTTTGGGCATAAAAATCGTAACTTTCTTGCATCAAAATAATAATAGGTGGCGTATGCGCCCACCCAATTGAATCTAAATTTTGTATGTCCTTTTATGGACGTGTGGTGTAATCGCCCGTGACAATCCATTTATAGGTTGTAAGTTCTTCGAGTGCCATAGGACCGCGTGCATGTAACTTTTGGGTGCTAATAGCGACTTCTGCGCCTAATCCCAAAGCACTACCATCATTGAAGCGTGTACTTGCATTCCAAAAAACAGCAGCACTATCCACACGGTTCAGGAAATAAGCAGCTTGTTCAGCATTTTGGGTCAAGATACCATCACTATGAAACGTTGTATGTTGGCGAATATGAGCAATAGCATCATCAACATCACTCACGACTTTGAGGTTGAGCGTTAAACCCATCCATTCGGTATCAAAATCATCAGGTGTTGCAGCAACAACATCAGCACGATTAGCAACGATAGTGTATGCTTGATTTTCTGCTTTAAAGACCACATCTGCTTCTGCGAGATAATCGGCGACTTTTGGCAAAAAGTCAGCAGCAATATTTTGGTGTACCAATAAGGTATCGAGCGCATTACAAACCGCAGGACGTTGCGTTTTTGCATTATGAATTAAGGGTAGCGCTTTGTCTAAATCGGCAGTTTCATCGACATAGATATGAACAATACCCATCCCACCAATGATGACAGGAATCGTGCTATTTTCTCGGCAGAAGTTGTGTAAACCTGCACCACCACGCGGAATCAGCATATCAATATAGTCGTGCATTTTGAGCATTTCACCGACATATTTGCGATCTGTGCTAGCGATGTATTGCATCGTATCTTCAGGGAAGCCCGATGCAACGAGTGCTTGACTGAGGACGCGCACAACTTCTAAATTGGTATTGATAACATCGCTGCCACCACGCAAAATGACAGCATTGCCTGTTTTGAGCGCCAGTGTAGAAATATCGACAGTCACATTTGGGCGCGATTCATAAATCACACCAATAACACCAAGTGGCACACGCATTTTCTGAACATGAATGCCCACATCGAGGTCATTATCTGCAAAAGTTGCACCGACAGGATCAGGCAAAGAAACAACATGCCGTACATCGTTGATGATGCCATCCATACGCCGTTCGAGGTCAATGCGATCACGCACCCAAATTGGATCAGTGCTATTGGCATGTGCATTTTCAATATCGAGTTTATTAGCTGCGAGGATGCTATCTCGATTGGCTTCGAGTGCATCTGCGATGTTGAGTAAGGCTTGATTTTTTTGCTCAGTTGTAAAAGTTGCGAGTTGGAACGCTGCTTCTTTAGCGCGTTTGCCCATATCGAGCATATTAATCTGTTGAATGGCTTCAACCATATGATAGTCGTCCTGTTGTTATCTTACTTTTGAATGGGAATATTGTAGCACAGAGGACACCTATATGCTTAACAAACAATTTTTGTAAAATGTGCCTAAAGTATATATCTCATGATGACGTAAATGGTTTATATCGTGAGATTGTGTGCGTATTTCGTTTAGAGCATCACCATATTATTACGATGCACCGCAGCATCGCCATAGCTATACCCCAATATATCGCTGATGTTGCTTGATTTTTGGCGTTTGATCTGACGCAGTTCATCGGCACTATAAGCACTCAAGCCATGTGCCACAATCGTGCCATTTGCATCATAAATTGCAATTGTCGCGCTACGTTTAAAATCACCATCAACTTGTGTGATCCCCACTGGCAATAAGGACGCGCCATCGAGGGCATTGAGCGCTTTTAATGCACCTTTATCAATATGGATTGCACCTTCGGTACGGTCAATCAGCAACCAACGCTTACGACTTTCAAGATAATTTGCAGTTGGTAGAAAACGTGTCCCGATCGTTTCACCCGCGACAATACGTTCAATCACATTGGCTTCAGTACCTTGTGCAATCACGGTTGTTACCCCTGCACGGGTTGCAATTTGTGCTGCTTGTAATTTTGTGACCATGCCCCCTGTCCCCACACTTGAACCAGCACCGCCTGCTAAATCAAAAATATGGGTATCAATATTCTCGATGAGGTCAATTTTTTCAGCATCGGTAACTTTGCGTGGATCAGCAGTAAATAAGCCTGATTGATCGGTGAGCAGCAGTAATAAATCAGCATCCATGACGCTCGCAACCAGTGCCGATAAGTTATCATTATCCCCAACACGAATTTCTTCAGTCGCAATCGTGTCATTCTCGTTTATGATAGGGATAATCCGATAGTCAATCATAGTTTGTAAGGTATCACGCGCATTGAGATAGCGTCCGCGACGACTCAAATCTTCACGGGTGAGCAGAACTTGACCAACTGTAAGTTGGAAAATATCGAATAAATCGCTATAAATACGCATCATATGACTTTGCCCAATGGCACTGAGCATTTGTTTGGCAGGAACAGAGCGTGACAAATCAGGAAAATCAAGGCGTTCACGTCCTGCTGCTTGCGCCCCAGATGATACAAGGATCAGTTCATGCCCTTGTTGATGCAAATGGGCGCACTGTTGCACAATTTCGAGCATCCGTTCACGATGCAAGTGGCTTGTGCCATTCGTAAGGGTGCTTGTTCCTAGTTTGACGATGATCCGTTGTGATTGCATAATAGTAATAGACGATCCATATCCTTAAAATTTCCACGCTGATTATAAACGTCTCATCGCAATGGGACAATAGAGCGACTAACATCACAGAAGGCGAAGATAATGGCGCAAGACAGTCAGGCAAACCGACCCACATGCTATATCGAATTTAGGATACATGACCCTGAGCGCTTTACATTGCTAGGTCGGTTTTTCACGCCTTTGCGTGAGTATTCTCAAACAATTGATCCGAGTGAACAATCCTCTTACGATGATGTCACTGCACAAGGTATTGGTACGCTACTCAGTGGTTTTGCTGATACACAAGAAGCACGACAATTCGTGAGCAAAGAAGATACAAAAACACGCGGACATTTCGCAAAACCAGAAGAATGGTTATTAGCCTTACGTCCACAAGATTTAGATATGCTCAACATGCCAGCCCACCGTGATGCAATTTTAGCCCTTCGGGAATGGCAAGGCTTATCAAGGCGCGAACGTCGGAAAGCTATAAAATCGCATGAAAATAGCCGTCAATTGCGTGGTTTAGCTGATTTTATGGATATGTTGAAATATTGGCAAGATATTGAATTTGAGTTGGTTGAACTCCAACAAACTGATCCTGATCGCGCACGGATTCGCTATCGTGCATTTAGTTATCCGTTTAAGGGTAAAGTCGCATTAGAAGAGTTATTGATGTTTTTTGGTTTTTTGAGTATTTTGCGTGATAGTTGCTGATGATTATGTTACCGCGAATTAGAGACTGTTGGTGAAGCTATGAAGTTGTAGCTAATAAATTGACCAGCTACGAAAGATGTGAAATGAATTTCACAATAGTGTGTGTTTCTATGCGATAAATCGCATTTTATTTAGCAACCGTGAAATAAATTTCATGGCGGAAAAACGATCATCGGCATTTTTTTAGCTTGCTTGTTAAATGGCTAAAAAAGATGTCTTATACAGCCATTATAGTTATTTTACCCAACATTTTCTTAACCATTATTCGCGTTATTATTTATGGAGACATCAATATGGTGTCTCCATATCAAGTATTAATTAATTTTCGCGCCCACTTGCAATCGCATTCACAAGAATCCGTGCGCGTGATCGTAAGCGTGAATCTGTCCATGTACCATCACCTGTTAGCCAGCCACCCATGCCTGCTGCAGTTGCCCCTGCTTGGATAAACTCGCGTGCATTTTCATCGTTCATTGCGCCATTGCACATAAATTTTATATGATTAAGCGGTCCATAAACTGCTTTAAAATAATCAATGCCCAATGCGCCAACAGGGAAAAACTTAAGTAACTTAACCCCCATAGACCATGCAGCAACCGCTTCCGATGGGGTTGTAATGCCCGGTGCCATCAACAGATCACGATCTAAAACCACTTGAACAACATTAGGCTGGAAGGCAGGAGATACCACAAAATCTGCGCCTGCATCCATCACTTGTTCAGCCGTTGCTACATCCAGCACTGTTCCCATTCCTACGCAAACATCATCCCCAAATTCAACTTTGACAGCTTGCATGGCTTCAATTGGGTCTTGCGAGTTCATCGTAAATTCAAAGCAGTTGATTTCTTCTTCTAATAAGATGCTACAGGTTTTGAGGGCAATATCGGCTGGGAATGCACCACGAAAACCAGCGATAATGCCACTGTCTGCAACAAATTGGTAGGCGTGTTGGGATGACATCGTCATATGAGAGTATCTTTCTATTGGGTATTATTTTGAGTAGAAATGAATGATAACGCAGTATGGATTGAGATGCTAAGACTACATTAGGCAAAAAGGGCAGATAGACTCTGCCCTATGTGCTTTTATTCCTCTGGATTGAGAATTGCATCAATCTGTGCGATTTGCTCACTAGTGAGTTCAACATCGACTGCTTGAATATTATCGAGGATTTGCTCAGGTTTAGTTGCCCCTGTAATGACACTGCTCACAAGTGGATGGCGCAATACCCATGCCAATGCCAATTGTGCGCGTGTAATGCCAATCTCATCAGCAATCGGTTTAAGTTGGCGCACTTTTTGAGCATTTGCATCGTTCAGGAAACGTTTCTTCGCCCATTCTTCGCGTCCAAAACGGCTATCTTCAGGTACACCATCATCATATTTACCCGTGAGCATCCCTTGCCCTAAAGGTGAAAATGGTACAATGCCGATACCACGCGGATTGGTAACAGGCATAATTTCATCTTCTACCCGTTCACGGTAGAGCATCGAATATTGCGGTTGTTCTGTTTGTGGTAAATGCCAACCGTAACGATCACAAATTTCGTAGGCTTCTTGGATGCGAATCGCAGGCCATTCTGATGTTCCCCAATAATGAACCTTACCCGTTTCGATGAGGTCATTCATGGTACGTGCAACTTCACGGATGGGTGTGTTTTCATCATAACGGTGGCAGAAATAAATATCGAGGTAATCCGTGCCAATACGATCTAAACTTTTATCAATACTTTCCATCACATGCTTACGGGATAAGCCTCGGTCATTGGTTTCATCGGACATTGGCCAGTAAACCTTTGATGAAATAACCAGTGAATGACGTGGAAATTGTGCAAGCACTTCGCCCATTTGGGTTTCGGCTTTGCCACGTCCATAAATATCAGCAATATCAAAAAAATTAATGCCATTTTCATAGGCTGTTTCAATAATTTTGCGTCCGCGATCATGTTCAACTTTACCTTCACCAAAGTTGATCCAACCCCCCAGTGATACGGTGCTAACGCGCATCCCTGCATTGCCCAGTTGACGATATTGCATGAGAATCTCCTTATTTTGTTTATATGAATTAGGCGTGTATGATGTATTTTGCCATAAAAACATTAGAATTAACAAAGTTGGACGTATCCAAATTAATTATGGCTTTACAATGGAACGTGTAAAAAAATTGTAAATTCTGCCAATGATTTCAAAACATTGGCATATTATGCTGCGTACAGGCAATCATACATCCTATAAAAACAATAAATTGGGGAAGTCACACAATGAATCAAGATGCTGTCATTTATGCAAACAATCTCACGAAAGAATTTATGTCTGGTGAAGTCAGTGTTAAAGCACTCGATAGTGTTTCATTAGAGATTAAACGTGGGGAATTTGTCGGGATTATTGGTCCATCAGGGAGTGGTAAATCCACATTGATGGGATTAATTGGTGGGTTAGATACACCCACAAGCGGGATAATTTCGATTGATGGGGTTGATATTTCGTCAATGAATGAACGTCCTTTGACCCGTATTCGCAACGAAAAAATTGGCTTTGTCTTTCAAAGTTTCAATTTGATTCCCACATTAACGGCTGTCGAAAATGTTGCTTTACCTATTCAATTTTCCAAGAACAAACAATTCAATCCAACGCGACGCGCCAAAGAATTGCTTGAACTTTTTGGTTTGGGTGATCGTTTTACACATCGCCCCACACAATTATCAGGTGGGCAACAACAACGTGTTGCGATTGCCCGTGCGCTAGCAAATAATCCACCGCTTTTGCTGGGTGATGAACCAACTGGCAACTTAGATACAAAATCGAGTGATATTGTGATGGATGCCTTACGTGAAGTGCAATCTAGTATGAACACAACCGTTGTACTCGTCACACATGATATGGATATTGCGTCACAAGTTGATCGCTTAATCACTCTAGTGGATGGTAAAATTGCACAAGATGATCCACGTTCGACAGCGCAACGACATGCAGCAGCAGAACTCCGTGAAAAACGCGAAACTGGCGAATTATCAGCAGTGAAGGAATAGGCACAATGTTTAGTCAATTTAAGTTTTATCTCAACCATTCGCTCAATGATTTGAGCAACAATAAGCGCCTAACTTTCTTTGCATTGCTGAGTATTGCAGCAGGTGTCGCAGCAATTGTGAGTTTACAAACACTATCATTGATGATTGGTGTCACACTAGAAGAAAATCTCCAAGAAACCAATCGTGGTGATGTTGCAGCGCAAATCGGTTTCCCCGATGACGAAGATGGCGAAGTTGATCTTTATGATGCCTTAGTTGACGAGGGTATCTTAGCCTTAGAAGAAACCAATGCTTTTGGGCAAACTAACACATCTTATGTCATTACAGCAGACGCTATCCCAGCTATTCAAGCATGGATTGATGATAGTGAGTTTGCTGGTCAAGCTGAGTTCACTTATCTGACACCTATTGCAGATACGTTTTCAATTTTAGTTGGAACGGGGCAAGGGACAAGCATCACCCAAGTGGAAACTGGCGATCAAGCCTCACAATTATCATCATTTGTGATTGATTCCGATATTTATCCTTACTATGGCGATATTATGACACTTGATGGTCAATTGATTGCTGATGTTCTCAATGCGCCAACAGACATCGTCATTGGTGAAAATGTCATTGAAAATGTCGATATTGCAGTCGGTGATGCTGTGCAATTGAATGGTGTCGATGAGCCGTTCATTGTGCGTGGTATTGTAGCCATCGAAGAAGCGGTGCAAAACCCACTCAGCGATATTTTTGCAGGCTTATTCGGATTCTACATTATCGACCAAGATAGTCTAACATTATTTGAAGGTATCGAGCCAAGTTATGATAGCTTCTTCTTCCAATTGAGTGATCCTACTCTGACACAAGATTTTGACGATGCTTTACGTGAAGAATTCATTTTCTTTCGTACAACAACCACAATTGACTTGCGTGAAGATAATGAGGAACTCGTTGAACAACTGACCCAATTAACCACCATCATGGGCTTAATTTCGTTACTGATTGGTAGTATTGGTATTGTCAATACGATGCAAGTGATTGTTCGTCGGCGTATGCTAGAAGTTGCAGTTCTCAAAACATTAGGGATGCAAGGTGTACAAATCACACTATTATTCCTGACAGAAGCCTTCTTACTCGGCATTATCGGTAGTATCGTTGGGATTCTCTTAGGATGGGCTGGTACATTTGCAATTAAGGGTGTGGCGGAATCTGTTTTCGCAACGACATTACCCTTCCAACTTGCACCTGAGCCTGCAATTAATGGCTTTATCGTTGGTGTCATTGTCGCAACCGTCTTTGGTTTCTTACCGACCTTAGCAGCAGCACAAGTACGCCCCGGCATGGTTATTCGCCCACAAGAAGGCATCGCACCACGCGCTGCTTGGTGGCAATCACTACTGGTTATTGGATTAATCGTTATCGTGATTGCACTCATCGCTCAAACAATCTTAGGCAGTACATTCTTGCTTTCCTTAGGGGTTGTTGCTGGCGCGTTTATTAGTGCTGGTTTGCTCTATTCGATTCTGTGGGTGATTATCTGGATTATTGGGCGTTTTTTCCCATCATTTGGCATTGTTGATCTCAAGGTTTCCTTGCGCCAAATGTTAGCCTCTAAAGGGCGTGGAGCAAGCACCTTACTTGCATTGGTTATCGGTGTATTCTCATTGAGTACCATTACCCTCTTCGCTGATGCCATTAATAATGTCTTGACCGAAGCCTTAGAAAGCAGTGGCGGTAACGTCTTAATTTCGGTGCAAGGTGAAGAACAAGTTGCTGAAATCGAAGCGATCCTAGATGGCTTAGATGGTGTGAATAGCTATACTGTGAACCGTGCGTATACAGTCGAGCTTACATCATGGGAAAGCACAGCAACGGGTGAAACATATACGGCTGATGATATATTGGCGAACCTAGACGAAGCTGATCTCGATTTTCCACCATTTTTTGATGGGACTGACGAAGAACGTCTGGAATTACAACAAGACATCCTTGATAGCACGCTTATCAACACCACAATCGAGGCGCGTGAAATCACAGAAGATGGCGATGCGAATATGCTCATCGGCAATGATCTCACCGTTGCGGATGCAACGGGTGACATTCCCAAGATTGTCTTCTCAGAAGACCCTATCTTAAACGAATTAGGCATCGAAGCAGGTGACCTCATTACCTATAACTTAGTGAGTGCAAGTCCATTTGGTGGTGGTAGCACCAGCGAAGCAGTCACTTTTGAAGTTGCAGGAATTGCTTCTGCGGAAATTACCTTCTCATTTAGCAATGGGTCATACGCATCAGCAGCGTTCTTCCCTGATAGCGTCGCACCGGGGACAATTTCGATCTTTGCGGATGTCCTAGATGAACAAATTCCCACTTTACGGCGTGAATTATCCAGCGTAAACGGTGCATTTGCTCTCGAAACAGCCATTTTCACACGCTTGATTACTAGCTTGCTCGGCACATTTACAGCCTTCCCAACCTTAGTTGCTGGTTTAGGTCTTGTTGTCGGGGGTGTTGTGATTGCAAATTCTGTGGCATTGGCAACAATGGAACGTCGTAGCGAGATTGCCGTGATGAAAGCGGTTGGTTTGCAACGTGAACGTGTACTTGGGATGATCTTACTTGAAAACGGTATTCTTGGGATGATTGGTGGCTTAATCGGTGTGGGTATCGGTTTAGTCGGTGTGATTTTCTTCGCACAATCATCAGGTGTACCCTTAGATGCTGTGCCTTGGTTGAGTGCATTTGGCTTGATGATGCTCTGTGTAGGGGTCGCTGTTTTGGCAGCTATTTCTAGTGCATGGTCAGCATCTGGCGAAAAACCACTCACAGTTCTCCGCTACGAATAACAAAAATCAATACGGTGCTAGTAGCCTCTGAATGAGGTTGCTAGCACACCTCCAATTCTGTTCTAACAAGCCTGTTATATCCTTAAATCATTCAATACCTTATCAAAAGGAGCAACACGCTATGAGTTTGATCGGCAATATTATTTGGCTAATTTTCGGTGGATTTTTCGCTGGTATCGGTTATATCATCGGTGGTTTATTCCTCTGCTTAACAATCATTGGTATTCCACTCGGTTTGAAGATGGTGCAATTTGGTATGGCAGTCATGACACCCTTTGGCAAAGAAGC
>JBAUIA010000407.1:0-3935 GCA_049680565.1 Phototrophicaceae bacterium | reverse complement strand
AAATCCTCTAATGATAAAGCATTCGTTTCTAAACTTATCTCATGGATAAATACAGGAAACATTTTCTCAAATATATTGAGGGCATCACTCACATCATCATTTGTATGATGCGCCTTGATTGCCTGATAACAGATCATCGCATCGTGTAATTCATTTTGTTTTATTAGATATGCTGCGAGTGCGATCAATGTCAGTCCGCGTATCAGACGATCATCTGCTTCATTTCCGAATTGCCATGCCTCACAAAGATTCGCTATAGCAATCGCTTGTTTATCATTCATAACGACAGCAAAGCATAAATAGGCTTGCGATACATACGCCCGTCTTTTGTACTGCAAATTGTGATAGGTCGTCATTGATTCCGTATAATATTGTTCAGCACGAACAAAATCACCTTGATTGCTATTAATGTAACCCAAATTCATCAACGCATTGGCTTGATATGGCATTGCACCAATCTTACGGCTCAAGAAATTAGCTTCTTCATAATAGGCTAGTGATAGATTTTGTTGCCCTTGTTCCCAAACAATAATCGCTAAATTCATCAGTGAAGAGATAATCAGCATGTTATCTTGGAGTTGATAGGCTGACTTTAGGGCTTGTTCTGCATATTGAAATCCGTGTTCTTTATCGCCTTGTTGCTCAATAATTGACCCTAAACGACTTTTAGCGAGTGTGATTCGTCGTAAATCTTGTGGCGCTTGATAGGCTTGGAGTGCATTGTCAATATATTGATGCGCTTCATCAAGTTTTCCTTGTATCTCGGCAATGGAAGCTAAATTGTAGAGTACCCAGCCATACTGTGCCTGATTGTCTAGTTGTTGGTATAGGTTTGCACTGTCTGCTAAGAATGTTTGCGCTTCATCATAATCACCTTGTGTCAAATGAAAACGCCCACGATGTAACAATGCGTGTGCTTTTGCAAGCGGTGCATTCAATGTAGTGGCTAAGTGCAACAAATTATCTATTTTTTGTTGCGCCAGACCCAGTTTTTTATTGACAAAATACAAGCTAATTTGATGATGCAACAAGTCAACTAAACCTTGATTATCCAGTTGTTGTGATGCTGCAATCCCAACCTCAACCCATTGTAAGGTTTCAGCTAAATTACGCCAAACATACAAGAAATCATAGCTTGTTAAAACAAATTGTAAGCAATAATCGGCTGCAAACGCATCATATGCGAGGCGCTCACTCATAAATTGATGGGACTGCTTGATTTGTGACCAATGCTTTTCAAATTCGGCTCGTTTTTGAAATTGTCCTTGCTCAAAATCATCTTGTAGACCCTTGAGTAAAGATAAATGATAGCTTGCTAGGCGAAATGCTGCTGCATCAAATTGTTGCCGACTAAGCATGGTTGTATCCATCTACCATTGAGCGTGCTAACATTGCAATCAAAGCGTGCATTTGAAATTGTTGATTGTGAATCGGTTCTAATAAGCCACGATTCACCAATTGACGTACATCAGCACGAATGTCTGACTCATCCCAAACTGCTTCAATCCCCTCTACTGTAAATGTGGCTGGTTTGGGAGCAAAAACACCTAATAAAATGAATCGCTCTTGTAATGCAGGTGGCAAATGCGCCACACTTCGGTACAAAATGCTGGCAATTGTCGGCGTTGTTTGGGATGCAATATCAATGCGATCTATGGGTGATTGTGCGGATAAAAGGCTATGGGTCTCGCACAATTCTTCCAATAATGCAGCCACATCCCAGCCTAACTGAGCTTCTTCGTACAACAAACGCCCAACAACTTGAAGCGCAAGTGGTAAGCCTTCGATAGCGATGACGACGTTTTTACACTTTTCTGGATAGGTTTTCACAACCTGTGGTGCAAGCTGTTGCAACAGTATCAAGGATTGTTCTGTGTCTAAAATCGGCACTTTGATAATGTCATCAGCACGGATCATGACTTGGCGTGCAATATCATTAAAGCGCGTGGTTAAAAGCGTTGATGATGCTGAATTTGCCAGTAATAAGGGTTGCACATGCTCTGTTTGCCAAATGTCATCAATAATTAGCAAAATTTTCTTATCTTGAAGCGCATTTTGCAACTGGTTACGCATCTGCTCCACTGAGGTTTGTTCAATAGAGAATCCAATCGCATTTGCCCACTCACTCAAGATGCCCATCAAATCAGGCGCTTCACCCAATGATGTCCACAAGATGCCATCTTTAAAATGAGCTTGTATAACTTGGTGGTGGGATAGTGCTGCGGTGATGGTTGTCTTGCCGATACCGGGCCATCCTTGCAAGATGAGGCGCTGCCCTATCCGTTGCAATTGGGTCACTAAGGTTTGAATAAGTGTTTCACGCCCAACAAAAGAGTGTGGTGCGCTTGGAACATAATACGGTGCAGGATCGCCTAGCAATTGCTCGTGTATCGTTTGAATATCTAATGCGGGGCTAATCGCAATTTCAGTATCGAGGCGCGTCGCATACTCTTGATAGATATGGGCAGCAGCATGATCTAAGCCCATATGTTGATAGATCTGCATGAGCGCTTTCACAGCACTTTCATGCAATGGATTCAGGGCATAAAGTTGTCGCCATACACTTAATGCAGCATCATATTGCTGTTGCTGTGTATAGTGTTCTGCGAGGCGTGCCATCATATTTTGGGCGAGATCATCATAATATTGGGTCGTACTGGCTTGCCAATCATCAAAGGCAATACTATTTTTAACTGAAAATCCTTCTAAAAAGCGCCCCTTATACGCCTTAATAGCTGCTTGCCAGTCTGGCGGATGATTTGATTGATGGGCAGCTTCTAATAATCCAACATCAATAAACAATTCCTCAGTATGAAGGTTTAAGCGAACGTTATAGCGTTGAATATCAATAAATGGGGCAAATAACGATTGATTAATTTCACTCAAACTGCGCCGTAAGGCAATATTCGCATTCTGTTCGTTGCTATCTTCCCACAATAAAGCCGCGAGTGTTTCACGGCGTTTTCCTTCCTGATGCACAGCCAAATAAGCGATTAAGGCTTCGGTTTTTCGGCGATTCCATTGCAGCACTTGCTGATTAATTTGTACACTGAATGACCCCAATAAACGAATTGAATTGCGTGATGAGTCTTGTGTGACCATGTAAGTATCCATGAAAGGAATTAGGCGAGCGCCGAATGAGCAAGTTAAGTATTAGTTTAACGATTAGCCTACGGTTGCGAAAGGCTATTTCTGATATTTTCCGTGTGATTATCCCCTAACGTGACAAAAACGTGACAAAAAATGATACGGATTGCAACGATCTTGCACGCTATTTATGACATGCTTATCAATATGGATGTATAAACCATAAAAAATACACGGATGACCATCATTAAAAGGACACAATCATGCGGAAATATTTACTCATTATTTTAATGTTAGCACTACCATTTACAGCACTTGCCCAAGACGATAGTCCAATTGAAATTGATTGGAATACCCGCGCCGATGCTTTAGAGGCTGAAACAGGTGATATATTTACAG
The DNA here is from genome assembly GCA_049680565.1 of Phototrophicaceae bacterium. Classification (GTDB taxonomy): domain Bacteria; phylum Chloroflexota; class Anaerolineae; order Aggregatilineales; family Phototrophicaceae; genus JAUZRW01. Next base: position 449 of record JBAUIA010000407.1, on the reverse strand, counting down.
TCGCTTGCCCAGCAGATGGCGAACGACGCAGCATTTGGGGTACTGAAATCTACACTTCCGATTCCTCCATGTGTACGGCTGCTGCTCATATGGGCTTGATTACTCTCGAAGATGGCGGTGAATTTGTCGTCACTTTCTTAGATGGACAAGAAGAATATGAAGGTACTGAACAAAACGGCATTGAAACCAGTAATTGGGGCAGCTTCCGCGCAAGTTTCTCTGTAAGCGCAATATCTGATGTGGTTAGTATCGATTGGAACACACGCGCTTACGATTTAGAAGCTGAAACAGGCGATACATTTGCAGTGGCTTGCCCAGCAGATGGCGAACGACGCAGCATTTGGGGTACTGAAATCTACACCTCCGATTCCTCTATGTGTACGGCTGCTGCTCATATGGGCTTGATTACTCTCGAAGATGGTGGTGAATTTGTCGTCACTTTCTTAGAT
>JBAUIA010000406.1:0-1860 GCA_049680565.1 Phototrophicaceae bacterium | reverse complement strand
ATACGGAAACTAATGGACTTCTGATGATACGGTTACAACATTCTGGGTGAGATACCGTATAATAGAGTGACGTGTGTTAAGTTAAGGATTTTAAGAATGAGTGATGTAAAACAAGATTTACCGTTTGATATGAGTGGCATTGTACGGTCTTTGCAATCGGCTGCCATCAATGTGATTAATATGCAACGGGAAAATACTTCCGCAAAGATGGATTATGTGCAATTTGCGCTACCTGCACAGATGAGCCAATTATCTGAACCACGCAATATTATTCAGGAACAGATTTTGGGCAAAGCGCCTTTGAGTTTGGTTGAGCTTGAGCAAGCCTTTGACCGCATTGCCAATGATAGCCGACCCAAAGGTGTGATTTTGTATATTCGTGGTTTTGCAATGTCATTGGCTGATTTGCAAACTTTGCGCGACATCATTATGCGCCTCAAAGCGCGTGGTAAACGGGTCGTGACTTTTGCACAATCGTATGGGATGGCAGAATATTTTGTAGCGAGTGCTGCCGATAAGATTCTGCTACAAACAGGTGGTGAGTTATCCACGATTGGCTTGATGCGCTCGCAAAATTTCCTCAAAGATAGCTTGGATACCATTGGTTTAAAAGCAGATGTTGTCGCTATTTCGCCCTATAAAGGGGCTGGTGATGCTTTATCGCGCACTGAACCGAGTAAAGAAGGCGAAGAACAACTCAATTGGTTATTGGATTCACAATATCAGATTATGATTTCGGGGATGGCTGTGGGGCGTAATCTGCCTGAAACGGCTGTACGCGAGATGATTAATACCTCACCGCATATCGGCAAAAATGCACTGGAACAAGGTTTTGTGGATGCGATGCTGAATGAAGAAGATTTAGTGGCACATCTGGGTGTGAAAGATATTATGTTATGGGAACAAGCCGATCATGCGCTCCCATTGAAAATGCCACGCGATCAATCCCAATATGTGGCTGTTATCCAAGCATCAGGGACAATTGTAGCTGGCGATAGTCAAAATCCCCCTGTTGATTTGCCGATTCCCTTGGTGGGTGGCGAACGCTTGGGTGATATTACGCTGGTGCAGCAAGTCCGCAATTTGATGAACGATGATGCTTGTGTGGCGTTGGTGTTATATATCGATAGCCCCGGTGGTAGTGCTGCTGCCTCAGAAGCGATGGCATCGGCATTGGATGAATTTGGCAAGCAAAAACCGATTGTAGTCTATATGGGTTCGGTGGCTGCGAGTGGTGGCTACTATATTGCAACGCCTGCGGATTATGTCTTTGCACAAGCAGGGACAATTACAGGCAGCATCGGCGTGATCTCCTTGAAATTGGTGAATAACGAGATGCTGAAAAAGTTGAAGTTCAATCCGTTTTATTACCAACGTGGTGATAATGCTGATATGTTTGCTGGTAATGAGGGTTTTAGTGATGCTCAACGCGCCAAAATGCGTGAGAGTATCGAGTATATTTATGATATTTTCATTGATCGGGTGGCAGCAGCGCGTAAGATGAAACGCGAAGAAGTCGATGCGATTGGTGGCGGACGAGTTTGGACAGGTCAGCAAGCCTTAGAAAATGGTTTGGTCGATGAACTTGGTGGCTTGCATGAAGCCGTTGCTAAAGCGCGTGAACTAGCGAAGGTATCGGAAAATACACCCTTTGGCGTGATGCGTGGTGCGGGTAAACCACTCCCTGCACAACTCGCCCAACAAGCTGACCCTGCGGCATCGCTGCGGTATTACATGGATACGCTAGAGATGCTCACAGGCAGTAGCTTGATGTTGATGCCCTTCGAGATTAAATAAGAAATTTAGTAGGGGTGTATTTTACCCCTCCCTAAATCCCTCCCCATGTGCGTTCGCAAGCGC
>JBAUIA010000405.1:0-1685 GCA_049680565.1 Phototrophicaceae bacterium | reverse complement strand
GCTGTACGATGCTCTAACCATAGGGCTTTGACCTCATCGTAGGTCGTAGAACTGCGCGGTAAAACAACATGCACAATCACATCTGTTTTAGTAATCTCGATAATTGCCCGGTAGCTGACAGCAGGTGTACCTTTTAGTTTCAAGCGTCGCCATGGATCATAATCTGGATGATTTGTGACCTCTATATCGACCACATCAACCCGACGCGTGCTATACATCGCTTCATGTACTAAAGCGATAGCAGCCTTATATTGATTCTCACTCGTGCCTGCTTTGCGAGATTCTTCACGACAATATTCTGTAACTATGAGCATTGGACTATCCTCTGGAATGCAAAAAGCCCCTTCGCATGGAAGAGGCTTTTCTTAAATTAATATCACCTTGCTAAATGGCAGTAGCCTTTTAACCAATCTTATTTATTGGCGTGTTTCGGATTTTTCATGTTATAGCCTAAGCGATAAAGTTCTTTGAGTTCTTCATCGCCATTGTCGAGTTCATCCACTTGCGCCAGTGCTTCTTCTAAAGTAAGCGTTGGTGCACTGACTGGTCCTTTACCTATTGCATAATCATATAGGGTTTCTGGCTTTGCTTTTGTTTCTGCCATCGAACAATCCTTTCACTCATTGTCAGTATAGCACATTTGTTTTGAGCTGATTGTACAAGATTTGTAAATTACCCTGCTTGCTGAGAGCATATTGTATGACTAAGATATCGCCCACAGATAAGCCATCTATTTGCTCTTTGGCAACATATGCGAACAAATCACCTTCCTCAGTGTAGACTACGAAACGCTCATCAATCTTTGCCACTTGCAAGCGATAACCCACTAACTGCCCTGCCATCTGTTCTATCTGTGCCTTCGCCCAGGCACTGAAGTCTGCTTTAACATCACTCATGTTTTCAGGGATAGGCTTACAGCGTGTCTTAGCAATGGCTTTTAAGTGATTGAACCACACGCCGACTAATTGCAATGGTGCTTGTGTTGGGATAGCTAAGGTCGATGCACCCGGATAAACAACTAAGCGATTGTTGTGTAAAATAATTTCGTCTAAGATACCGACCTCACGTAAGGCAACAATCATTGCTTGCGCAATGCCTTGAGCACGTCCTTTCTCTTGGGCTTCACCCAATTGCCAGACGCATTCATCGTAGCCTGTCTTGCGCTTGTTGGCGTAATAATGCGCCCAAGCTGACCTCAAAATACTGTGGCGGTCCTGCTCATCATATTGGGCTAAGTAAGCTTCACATTTTTCACGCGCCTGTTCGATTTGCTCTGCTCCCAACCAAGGCTTTTGTGCTGTATACAGTTGGTTCAAGCGTGCGCCTGCTTTGACAATCGCAGGCTGATTGAGGCTCGTTTGAAATAACTTGAGCGGTGGCATGGTCTCTGCCATCAGTTGCTCGCGCATGATCTCAATCCATTCGATATGATCTTCAATTCCCGCTAGCAATTGATCTAAGAAGTGATCTTGGCTTTCAATCACGCGTGGCACACGGCGACCACTCTCACGATCTATACTCAAGCGATTGACCAACAACTTAGGCACAGCAATTCGTTGTGTTAGGATCACTTCACATGCCATATAACACCAGTCACGCACGGCACTCAGGTCTTCGCCTGTTTTGACACTGGCATCAATGATGACTTCCAAAGGAGCGGGTGGTTGTTTTGGTAATGAGCCAAA
>JBAUIA010000404.1:0-38900 GCA_049680565.1 Phototrophicaceae bacterium | reverse complement strand
GCCATTATCCTCGTGAGTTATAGCTTAACGATCTCAACATGGTCCGTTTATAACTGGGTCAATTTCAATCGTTTTATCATTGTGAGTAACCAATTTTTTCCGACTTTATGGCGTGCTGCCAGCGAAGAAGATGGATCGCCAAGTCAAAATGACGAAATTTTAGGGGATGATACCCCCTTAGAGCAATCAACAGAGATTATTACTAGTGATCCTGTTGGCTTTATTGCATTACGAGTATCTGAACTAAGTGAATCTTATCTACAACCGCATGGCACAATCTTTTTTGGTGGCGAAAGTTTGAAGTCATTGGCAATGGATTGGGTAAATTCAGGATTTAGCGTGGACGGTTTGCAGACCTTACTCACGGGGGATGCTTTTATGCCGAAGTTACTCATCTATATTTGGCATTATGTCGCGCTATTAGGTGGATTAATGGGTATGTGGCTCACACGGCATCAGTGGCGCATCTCACTGGTGCTGATTGGCTTCATTGTCTATACAACCTTGCTGCATTTTGTATTACTCGCATTGCCACGCTATATCTATCCGACATATGTATTCTTTTGGATATTTGCTGCTGTAACACTCGTCACGATCTGGGATAAAGTGCGTGGTCAAGCAAATGAGGTAGACGAGCGCCTACCCCAATAATGTGTTGCGTTTAGCTTATTCCACAGGTGCGAGGTATTGCCCTAAAATGGTCGCATTTAAGCTAGCATAATGGCTTGAGAATCCTGCACACACACCTGAGCCGATACCGACGTAAGCGAACCAAAATTCATCATTTTGTACTGTAAATTCACCGTACGATGCACAAGGTTCAATATCTAATGCACTTTGTGCGCTAAAACCAAGTTCTGTGATACAAGAGAATAAGTTGCGTTCTGCGCGTGTTTTGTTCACAACAAATGATGCGCCCATTTGTGGGATAAAGCTAGGCTCACCTTCAAAGTAACTTAATGCTGATACAGAGCCTGTATCTTGTAAACATTGTAACAAGGCATCTGCGCGTTGGATCGCTAAGGACAATGGCACATTACCACCAACCAGTGCCGTACCAGCCGCACTACCTAATATTGCATCGGCTGCCATATCAAGATCAGTCGTTTCATAACCAACTAATGCAGGTTGTTGATTTTGAGCAGATAAGCTATCGCTAGCCTGATCGTTACTTTCACAAGCAACGAGAACGATCATCAAAATAGTGATGAGTGTTAATAAACGTGTCTGCATAAACAGTCCTTCCTAATTGAATGTTAGTATTCTGTTCGTATTCTATCATCTCTTACAAATTTGTGGGGTATTCTGATAGCGATTTTATCAAAATTATACATCTAGTGACTGCTAAACAGTCTCAATGATGCAGAACAATTTTGGCGTTCTGCATCATTGGCGTGTCATTAGATGGATTATTTAACGATTGACTTCGGATTCAGGGATAGCAAAAATCATACGACCTGTTTCACGGTTAATCAGTTTGGTAACTTCTACAGGGATCGTGCGATCCATATAGTCTTTGCCGTTTTCTACCACAACCATTGTACCATCATCAAGATACCCAACACCTTGACCATCATCGCGTCCTTCTTGGAAAATCCGAATTGCGAATGTTTCGCCGGGGATGTAAACGGAACGCACTGCATTTGCTAGCGCGTTAATATTGAGTACACTCACGCCTTGTGCTTCGGCGACTTGATTGAGATTATAATCATTGGTCACAACAAAGCCTGACATTTGCAAGGCTAAGGCAACTAATTTGTCATCAACTTGCTGAATATCGTCAAAATCATCTTCTACAATGCGTAAGGGCAAGGCTTCACTTTGTTGTAGTTTATTGAGCATACTTAATCCACGTCGCCCACGCTTACGGCGTAATGGGTCAGATGAATCGGCAACGCGATGTAATTCGCTCAATACAAATCGTGGCACAATGAGTGTGCCTCCCACAAAGCCTGATTCAGCAATATCGGTAATACGACCATCAATTAAGACACTGGTATCAAGTATCAATTTGCGTGATGCTAACCCTGTAATACGGGGTGTTTGCTTGCCTGTTCGTGTGCGGATTGTATCGTCAATTTCTTTAGCACGCAGGCTAAAAATCGTTAGACCAAAGTATATACATATAATCAATACAATGGTCGGTAGGTAAGATGCAAACGGTACATCAATCAATGAGAGCGGATAAGCAGCTAATAAAGCGATAACTAAGCCGACAATTAAGCCTGCTACAGACATCAGCAAGCGCTCAATCGGCATTTCAGTAATGGCACGACGCAAGGCACGGATTGGACGAACAGTCAGCCAAGGTGTGAGAATAATCCCAAATAAAAAACCAACTAAGCCAAATAAAAGTCCACCAGATTCAGGACTCATACTAATGAGGTCGGCAGAATCAGCACCTAGGCGGATTCCAAGAATGGTAAATACAACTAAGCCTATCATGCGAGAGGCAAAATCGGGGGTCATAATGAATATCTCCTTCGTACAAATATGCTGTTGCCATCAATAAGATTGGATGGTGCTAAAGAGTATTAGCGAACATATCGGTACTGCTATAAATGATAAGAAATTATGGTGTTTAACATAGCGCCTCAGAAATAAGATAGTGAAGCATTATGAAGCGAGCAACCATAATAGGACTATTATACGCCTAAATTACTATAAATAACAATAATCGCTCTATAGAATTATGTCAGATTTTCATCGTCAGAATCAGAGGGTAATGCACCTGATCCCGGTATTTCACGCTCTAATAATTTTGTAATTTGCTCCAGATGCGTGCAATCATGGTGTCCTACTTGGATGACAGCATCAGTCATAGAAAATTCACCACGTTCAGGATGAATGCCACTCCGTTGCCATTCGCCATCAGATAAGCCTTCAAAAAACAATTTTGTTTGTTTGCGCGATGCCATAAAACCATCAAACGCATAGGCAAAATCTTCATCATTATAGGCACTCTCAATTGCCATAGCTTCATGGTCAAAAGCAGGTAGCGCTGGATGATTTTTATCTAACATCATCTGTGCGCGATCACGAAAAATCGTATCAAAGTCGCGTAGATGGCATAAAATTTCAAGAATTGTCCATCCCTCAGGACCATCTCGCAATGATGTGGCTTGTTCAATGCTGACATTCTTGAGAATATGGCTCAATGTTTCAGCCGTTATCATCATCAAATTGATATGACGTTGTTGAATATCATGTAAATTGGACATTTTTTCTCCGATCATAAAATCATCTTGATAATACCGTGAGAGAGATGCTATTCCTAGTATAATCAGTCTGTTAATATGACATATTGCGTGATGGAGTTTTGGAGTTATGATGCGACCTTGGATATTTGCTGTTATGGTATTGGTATGTATTGCTTTGTTAGGGGGTATAAGTCAACCGATTGTGAGTGTGGCACAAACACGCCCAACCCCTGTTGATACGGACACGGTTTATACTGGGCGACAATTTTCACGCTCAGACCGTCTTGGAATTACATTCATTAGCTCGGCACAGATCGAACCTGATGACACACGGTATCAAAATGCTTTATTGCTCGGTGCAGGTTGGACACGTTGGCCCTTATATTGGAATGCTGTCGAAGTTGCGCCCAATGAGTGGGATTGGTCAGCTTATGATGAATTGGTCATCAACGATATGCGTTATAATTTAAATATCAACGCTATTTTATTAGATAAACCCACTTTTTATGCGGATGGTGAAATCATACAAGGCTTAAATGAACCCATTTTTGCCGATGGGAGCGATACACCAGCCAATGGTAAAGCCCTGAATCCCAATAATCCTTGGGCGAATTTTGTCTATCAAGCGGTACAACGCTATAAACCGGGTGGTATCCTTGCGCGTCAACAAGGTTGGACGAGTGGGCAAGGTGTCGCTATTTGGGAAGTCTGGAATGAGCCTGATTTAGCGCAGTTTTGGCGTGGTGGCATTAATAATTATGCACGCTTGCTGAAAGTTGCTTACCTTGCAGCCCATCAAGCAGACCCAACAGCAGATGTTATGTTTGGTGGCTTACTCTATTCCACTCCTGATAACTGGTTAGCGCGTGTTTTAGCGATCTATGATAATGATCCCTTAGCACGCAGTAATAATTGGTATATGGATGCTGTTGCTGTCCACAGTTATAGCTACCCTTGGCGGACAGGATGGCTTACGCTCTTTGCGAGACAATCGCTGATTGCTTATGGGATAGACCGTCCCATTTTTGTTAATGAAACAGGGATTAGTATTTGGGATGATTATCCGGGTCCTGTATGGGTCACATCCCCTGAACAGCGTATCCGTTTAGGCACTGCCGATCAACAAGCATGGTACTTTATCCAAAGTACGGTCTATGGGTGGTCAGAAGGCGCATCAGTTGTATTTTTTCATCAACTTTATGATGATTGTGGCGATCAAGCAGCAGGGACAAATTTCCCACCCAATAATGGCGATTTATGCACACAAGGACAAGCCTGTTTTGGGGATGCGTTTGGCTTATTTCGTAATACCAGCAATTCAATTTGTTATAGCCAACATCCAACACCGGGGACAGCGCGACCCGCAGCCGCAGCTTTTCGCTTGATGGCGGATGTGTTCGGGGCAGCCGATTTTGTCTATGTTGATGATACGCGCCTCGAAGGTAATTCAATTTTTGAGTTTTTACGCCCTGCAAGCAATGAGCGTATTCTCGTTATTTGGAATCGTCGTTTTGAGGATAATACAGCAACGATTGCAGCTTCAGGGAGTAGCGCGATACTCTACACCCTTGATCGTACCAGTACCATCACACCACAAAATGGTGTCTATTCACTGGCATTAAATGCGGCTGTGCCTGATAGCTTCCCTGAATTAGAGCCAATTGATATTAGTGCCATTGCAGGTGAACCAATTATTTTGGTTGAGCCTATCGAAGGCGAAGCAATACCGATTAATGCAACCACTTCAGTACAAGTCGAAGCACCTTCTGTCCCTGTGACCAGCGTTCCACCGACAGCAGGTCCGATATTTAATCCAACCGTTGCACCAGAAAATGATACACTTGCGCCAACGACTTTTATTATACCCTTACCTGAACGCAGTGCATCCACGTTTTTAGTTAGTTGGGGCGCAGAAGATAATGGGGCGATTGATCGTTATGTGGTTTGGGTGCAAGTTAATGATGGGGAATGGATGCCTTGGCTAGAAACACAACGCCAAGAGGGTATCTACACAGGAACACCTGATAATATTTATCGTTTTGCTGTTTGGGCAGTGGATACAGCCGGTAATTGGTCAACCAATATCGACCTGACACCACAAGCCCAAACACAAGTTCAAAGTTAGTGACGTATCATCATGGGAGATCTGATACTGGTTCGATGAAGTATTGATCTCCTGTGCCTTCGGCTGTCCAACCGATCACACCGTTATAGTCAATCTCGAACCATGTATACGTTCCATCACACGCCGGGCCACCGATGACACTAAATTCAGCACCACCAGCAATTTCACCCAGAATGTCACCATTGGTTGATGGCGCACTACGGATACGATTAGGCACTGTAGGTGAAATGACAAACGCATTTGTGCCAACTGTCGCACGGATTGCTGGTGCATTTTCGCAGGATGTAGGCGCTACGTTTTCAACGGCTTCTGCTGTTACTTCTGCTGTTGCTTCTGGCTCTGCTCTTGGTTCTACTTCTACAGTTACTTCTGCTTGTGCTGTTGCTTCTGGTTCTACGGTGACTTCTGCTTCTGCTGTTACTTCAAAAATCACGTCTGTTCCACTAGATTCTGCCGACTCAACGATAGTCCCATGTTCATCCAATTCGACAAAAATAGTATCGGAATTGCCCCATATAATAGTGGCAGCAAAATCATCAGCAAAGCCATCACTATTTGTGATTTCAGTTTCAATACCATCAGCATCAACGACTGTCAGCACACTATCAGCAAAAGCAAATTGTGACCCATCAGGCGATAACGTAATGCGTTGTGGTGGATACGCTATGAGTTCAACATCAATGGCATTGCCGTCGAAGATGTCCCAATTATAATTGTAGTCAAAGTCAATTTCATATAACATTTCGATGCTAGAGTCAATATCAAGCACGGTGATACCTATTAAGCCATCTGTTTGTGTGGTTTCGCCTGTTGTAATATCGACTAAGACCCAACCTGCTTGGTCAAATTCGAGCGCATAAGCTAAACCATCGACAGTTTCTACCAATAGACGTTGCGCGTAAAAATCGTCACTCTCGCCACCATTGAGGATTTCATATTCTGCTACAACATCGCCTGAAAGCGCATCAACAACAACGAGTGTTTCAATGTTGAAAAATGTAATCTCATCAAATTCAAATACCCACAATAAGATACCGTCATCTGTCCATGCGATGATTTCTGGCGGCGCAGGGAATGGTGCTAGTGGTAAATCTAACATAGATCGTGATGTTTCACCTGTTACGAGATCAAGGGTCACAAGTGATTGTGATTCATCAATGAAGCTAAGTTCTGTCCATGCTAATTGTGTGCCATCAGGCGACCAAACAATTGCACCGATAACCGCATCAATGGGGGGGAGTTCATCATTGAAAGCCTCATCCCCATTGGGTTGAGCAATAATGCGTTCGAGCGAATTTGTTGTCGTATCACAAAGCCAATAATTGAGGCTGTAAGGCGCACCACCTAAGCTACCAAAAACATCAAATGCTTCGGAAACAATCGGTGGAAATGTTCCGATTAGAAATTGGGTACTATCAGGTGATTGATTTAATTGCCCCACAATTTCTTCATCTGGCATACATGCGTCATAAGCAATCAGTGCATCGCCATCAAGGCGATAAAGTTGCTCATTAAAGTAAGCAATTAGAGGTGTTTCAGTGTTTTGGGCGCTGATAGGTAGTGTTACGAATATCAGCAGCAGTAGGCTCAACAATTTACGATACATAATTAGACCCCATTCACTCAAGAATAATCTGTCTATTGTACCTGATATTTTGCAATCTGCTGAACCTACAATGTCGCAACATCAGCAATTAGCCATTCAAGCGCCGATGTAAAACATATGAATAGGCGGTTAATCCAAACGTCACGGTAAGCAAGCTGCCCATAAAGACCACAAATAACGGCACGGCTGGCAATATGAGTGCAAGGATCATATTGATGATACCCAGTCCTACAAACCAGCGTCCACCAATGCGATGTGTACGTGTCCAAACACGCTCATCAGAAATTGTCCATGGGGTACGAATCCCAAAAAACCATGTCGGACGCACCCGTCCGAGTTCATTACCCATTACAGCAAATAAGGCAGATACACCAATAACAATCAAACGCATAACGGCATTTGGATTGTCATATTGCGTGAGTGTAATGATGTGCATCCCTAAGAAGAAGACCACTAAAGCGATACGGAAGCGCATATAGAAGCCACCGAATTTGTCGTATGAGTCCCGTTTAGGATCAACTTTTGGGATGATATATGTCAGTATCCACAGCACAATGCTAATGGCTGGCGCAAAGAGAACAGCATAAAATTTTGACCATGTACTATTGATTGTGCCATCAATACCCCATTGACGCGGTAACTCGTCTGGTAATGATGGATAGAGTATCAATCCAATTGCTAACATCAAACCAATTGATGCTAACATAATCATATTGCCGTTGCGTTGTGTGTTGTCAGTCATGAGTCATCTTCCTCTTCGCCTACATGGAACAAGTCCATAATTTCTTGAACTAATTCTTGCATCACGGATGCATTAACACTGTAGATAATGTTTTGTCCGTCACGATCACCACTGATTAATTCTGCTGTTTTGAGAATATTCAGATGATGCGAAATGCTTGGTTTACTAATATCGAATGCTTTTGCAATATCCCCTGCACTGAGACTCTTTTCACTGAGCATTCGTAAAATCTCGCGTCTAGTCGGGTCTGCTAAAGCCTTAAATGTATTGTTCATGGATCACCCATCTACTATAGATGTTTAGACATTTATCTAATTATCTAAACAAATTGTAAATTAAAAGCTAGTTACTTGTCAATTGCTCTCACCCCCTAATTATTAGGGGTTCGGAAGTATCAGCAATTGGTCTTGTTAGGGCTGCTACCCATCAGTATGCTTGTATGATAGTTAAGCATCATAAAATAGGATTAACACTCATGGAATTACTAATTGCAACCCAAAATCAAGGTAAAGTTAAAGAATATCAACGGCTTCTATCATCGGTTGATGCCACAATTATAGGCTTAGGCGATGTTGGCTTAGGCGATTTAGATGTTGAAGAAACAGGCACGACGTTTGAAGAAAATGCAATTCTCAAAGCCAAAGCCTATGCCAAAGCGAGTGGCAAAATTGCGCTTGCTGATGATAGTGGCTTAGTCGTCGATGCGTTGGATGGTCGTCCGGGAGTTTATAGTGCGCGGTATGGTAAACCTGAATTTGATGATGCAGGTCGTCGGCGCTACTTACTGGAAGAAATGGCAGATGTTGCTATGGATAAACGCACAGCCCGTTTTCGCTGTGTGATCGCTGTCTATGATCCGACTACCGATAAGAGCTATACAACGACTGGTGCATGTGAAGGCATCATCCTCACAGAAGAACGTGATGCTGGTAAAGGCTTCGGCTACGATGCAGTGTTCCAACCGATTGGCTTTGATAAAACATTTGGTGAACTTAATTCAGAAGAAAAAAATCGCATTAGTCATCGCGGTGTTGCTGCTCAAGGCTTACCCGCAATTTTGGAAAACTTGTAAGGCTGTGTAGGGGCATAAGGTGCTTTTTATCTTGTACACCAAGCCCCTACTTATCCATCTATGATTTATGAATTTGCTATTCTGGTAATGCAAATGTCATAAAATTTTTGACATCACTTTTTAATTTTTCGAGTTGCGTAATATCCAAATAATACATATGTCCAGCTTCGTAGAAGTAGTATTGGATATTATCGTGTAAATCAGGCGCAATCCCCATATGGTTTAAGCTATAGTGCGCTGCTGCATGGGGTGTTGCCATATCAAAGTATCCTTGCCCAACATAAACTTTCATGTAGGGATTGTGTTCGAGTGCTACCCGTAAATGATCGCTGGTATCTGGAAATTCTCCACGATCATATTCCCATTTTTGATTCACTTGGAAACTGAGAATATTATACGGCTCATCGGTTTCATAACCGAGTGTTTCACGTACATATTGATTGAACATCGCGGTATAAGGTGGCATAATGGCACTATAAGAGGGGTCAAATTCTGGGAACTCGGTAATTGCAAGGTCAGCATACCCCTTGAAACGGCTATCCAAACGCCCAACGGTACGATTATCATCACGCAGCAATTCTTTACAGAAGCGCATAATATTGATACGGAGTTTTGTGCCATCAATATATTTTTTATCTAAACCCGTGTACCGTGACAGCGTATCGACAACATAAGTACGCACATCATCAGCGAGTTTGTCGCCTTTCATTAGGGCAAGGGTGTAGTCAGTTTCTGCCCATGTTTCGACCTCTGCGAGTAAATCAGGTAGTGTCATTGCTTGTAAGTCGTCGTCTAATTGTTTGTGATACCATGCTGTGGCTGTATATGTTGGCAAGAACAGCGCATACGGCAGATCATTACCTCGTACAAAACGTGCCGTTTGGAAATTGATAATCGTAGAGATTAAAATAATCCCATTAAAGGCAATCCCCTTATTGATGAGTAGCCCTGATAAGCCTGCTGCACGGGTTGTGCCATAACTTTCACCTGCTAAAAACAAAGGTGATGTCCAACGGCTATTGTGTGTCAGATATAAGCGTATAAACTCACCAACTGATTCTAAATCGCCATCGAGACTCCAAAATTTCTGATTATCATCAGGGTTAACTGCCCGACTAAACCCTGTTCCAATAGGATCAATGAACACAAGATCAGTTTCATCTAGCCATGAATGCGGATTATCTTCTAATTGATATGGCGGTTGTGGTAGCCAACCTTCATCTTGCATTCTGACACGCTTGGGTCCGACTGCGCCTAAATGTAACCACACCGATGATGAGCCGGGTCCACCGTTGAAAACAAACGTCAATGAGCGTGATGCAACATCTTTGACACCATCAAGTGTATATGCCATGAAGAACATATTGGCATGATGATCGCCTTTTTCATTTTTGAGTGGCATCATGCCTGTGTTGCTCGTATATTTGAGTGTTTTATTACCAACCTTAATTTGATGCTTGGTGACAATCGGTGCATCAGGGAGTTTAGACTCTTTTTCTTCTTTTTTCTCTTGCTTTTCATTATCAGACATTTTTACATTCCTAAAAATTCAAATGGTCAAGATAAGACGACTATATCCTGTTTGAATGTGCCTAGCAAACCCAACCATATCCAAGTGATAAGGGTAAAAATTGGTCAGAATGTCTAGGATTTCTACGTTATAATATGCAAAATTAATTACGAGATAGAGACATTTTATGACTAAAGAAGGTATGCTCAATTTGTTACAAGAACTCATCAGTACACATTCTCCACCGGGAGATGAACGTGAGATTGAAGCCGTTATATTGCGTGAATTTCAAGCGACATCAGCAGAGGTTTGGCAAGATGGCGCAAGCAATATTTATGCGCGTCTCGCTGGTGATGGACTTAAGGTGATGGTTGCTGCTCATAAAGACGAAATCGGGATGATTGTCACGCATGTTCTACCTGATGGACGCTTACGGGTCAAGAATATTGGTGGGAGTTTACCTTGGAAATATGGCGAAGGACCTGTCGAATTACTGGCTGATGATGGCAGCGTTGTACCAGCGATTCTTTCTGTTGGTTCAACGCATACGCGTACAGGTAAAATTAGTGAATTGAGTACCAGCCGTGCTTTAACGTGGGATATGGTCACACTATATACAGGTTTAAGTGTTGAAGCATTGAGCGCAAAGGGCATTCATGTGGGAACACGCGCCGTTGTGGCACGTTCCCGTAAGCAAATTCAGTATTTAGGTGATATGATCGCATCTTTTGCGCTAGATGACCGCATGGGATTGGTCAGTATCATTTCCGCATTGCAAACCTTATCTGAAAATCCTCTACCACTCGATATTACGTTCGTTGCGACTTCAATGGAAGAAGTAGGTCTAATGGGGGCGATTCGGGCAGCGCAGAAATTGCAACCTGATATTGCGATTGCACTCGATACCTCGCCTGTAACCCATGATACGCCAACCATGCTTGATGCACGACCCACTGTTTGGTATGGGGAAGCTGCTTATCATCTCAAGGCGGATTGTGATCGCTTAATGCATCTTGCCGACGATTTAGGGTTTGGCGCACAAGCGGTTGTATATGATGCCGCAGGGTCAGATGCAGGGGGTATCAAGCGCACAGGAGGTGCAGATCGTACTGTTGCATTTGGATATGCGCGTGATAACTCTCATGGTTATGAAATAGCGCACTCCGACTCATTAGTCAATGTAACCGACTTGTTGCTGGCATTCTTAAAATCGCTGGCTGAAGAATGAGTAAAACACGCTTAAAGAACATACATTTTTATCATGACGTATCTGTTCTGTAACGATAAATGGGTTATAACTTCATGAAATCTACAGATTGCGTTACAATAGGGAACATTCTAGTCATATCAACATCATCTCAATATGAGAAGGTAGGTTCATTATGTTAAATGATATTCTTGAATACCATGAAGATCGTATGAAAAGCACATTATCAGTCTTTGAAGAAGATTTGATAGGCATTCGTGGTAATCGCGCGAGTACAGGTTTGGTTGATCGTTTGATGGTAGAGTATTACGGACAAGAAACAGAACTCCGTAAAATTGCCAATATTTCGACACCTGAACCGATGACAATTGCGATTCGCCCGTTTGACCCAACAGCAGTATCTGCTATTGAAACCGCAATTAATAAAGCTAATTTAGGCGTTAACCCTAACAGCGATGGCGGTATGATCCATTTGAACATGCCAACCCTCAATCGTGAACGTCGTATTGAATTAGTCAAAATGCTGGGTCGTCGGACTGAAGACGCGCGT
Source organism: Phototrophicaceae bacterium (assembly GCA_049680565.1). Lineage (GTDB taxonomy): Bacteria > Chloroflexota > Anaerolineae > Aggregatilineales > Phototrophicaceae > JAUZRW01. The sequence continues at coordinate 26,888 of JBAUIA010000404.1, read as the reverse complement.
GTTGCCATTCGGAATATTCGTCGTGATGCGATGAAAGATGTCCAAGAATTAGAAAAAGAAGGCGAAATCGGCGAAGATGAATCTAAAGGCGGGCAAGAGAAAGTTGAAGACCTGACGAAATCATATGTCGGTAAAATTGATACCTTGAGCAAAACAAAAGAAACGGACATCATGGATGTTTAAGCATTAAAGACTGTTTTGCTGTATTAGTATTAGGGTATTCTGCCCTTTATTCGTCTATTAGCCAAAGAAAGTATGAAAGTTCATGACCTTGATGGCAAACGAAAAATCAAATGTGTCACAATCTGATGTCCCAGATAAAAAATTACCCAAACACGTTGCAATCATTATGGATGGTAACGGACGTTGGGCTAAACAACGTGGTTTGCCACGCGCTGCAGGTCATCGACAAGGCACAGAAAATCTAAGAAATATCATCCGTGCTGCGGTTGAATTTAATATCGAAATTTTGACGATTTACGCATTCTCAACAGAAAATTGGAATCGTCCACATCGTGAAGTCAATCTACTCATGCAAATTCTTGAAATGGTGATTGACCGCGAGTTAGCAGAACTGGATGCCGAAGGTGTGCAAATTCGCCATATTGGTGAATTAGACGGTATTGCAAAGCGCATTCAAGATAAAGTAAAAGATGCCTGTGAAACCACGAAGCACAATCAGCGCTTGATTCTCAATGTTGCCTTTAATTATGGGGGGCGTGATGAAATTGTTCATGCCGTGCAACATATCATGGAAAAAGGCACTGATCCTAAAGATGTCACCGAACAGATGATTAGTGACCATATGTATACCAGTGGCTTACCTGATCCTGATTTGATTATTCGCACCAGTGGCGAATTTCGCTTGAGCAACTTCTTAATCTGGCAAAGTGCATACTCCGAACATTACTACACGGATGTCTACTGGCCTGAATTTAACCGCGAATGTTTACTCAATGCGATTGATGATTTTGCAGCGCGTAAACGTCGCTTTGGTAAAACAGATGAGCAAATCGAAGAATAAGCGACTATAAAGTTATAAGGTACTACATAAAGCCCTGCTGGGCTTTTTCTATTTAAAACTTTAGGATAATGGATGATGCACTTACTCCCAAAAATTACGAAAATCCTTGCTCGTAGACCTGCACCGAATTTTGCGGATGGCTTAACTACACAAGCTCTTGGTGAGCCTGATGTTGCCGTAGCCTTGCAACAATACGATCATTATTTGGAATCCTTACGTCAGTTAGGACTTGATGTAAGGGTTATTGAGGCAGACGCACATTATCCTGATGGTCATTTTGTGGAAGACCCGATCATTATTTTTCATGATTTAGCATTTGTCTGCAAATCAGGCGCAGCAGCCCGTCGTGGTGAAGCCAATGGTTTACTACCACATCTCGCAGATTTGCGTGTTATCGAAATTGAAGGCGATGATGCCTTTATGGACGGTGGCGATATTCTGATTTGTGCAGACCGCGTGTTAGTGGGACTTTCCGAGCGGACAACTATCGCAGGTGCCGATGCGCTCAAACGTGCTTTACAAACTGTCAAACCTGATATTCGTGTCGATTATGTCGAATTTGAAGGCGTATTGCATCTAAAATCAGGCTTAACAGAACTTGCGCCGAATGTTCTGATTCATGATCCTGCCCTCACCACTGAGTATAAGCTGGATTGGGCAGATGTTCTGACCTTGCCGACTGAGGAAGGCTATGCGGCTGATGTCATGCCTGTAAACGATACGCTATTTCTTGCAGCAGGCTATCCGACAGCCTATGAAATGGCACACCGTTACTACGATAATATCATCACCCTTGATATGAGCGAATTTCAAAAAATGGATGGTGGCTTGACCTGCCTATCCTTACGATATTAGGCATTTAGTCCATCAAGAATATCAAGAACTGCTTGTGTATCATTGGCAGGGTCAACACCCCAACGGGCATCAATGACCTTGCCCTCGCTATCAATCACTAAGGTTGAGCGATACGCACCTGTAAACACGCGCACAGCCCCTGAGCGTGTTGTAATTTCGTGGTCATCCCATACCCCATATAATTCAGATACACTGTGATCGGCATCTGCAATCAGTGTGAAGGGTAGATCATACTTTTCTTTGAACGCTTTTTGATCGTCAACAGTATCTGGACTCACACCGAGTACGGTAACACCTCGTTCTTCAAACGCGCCATAATTATCACGGAAGTTACAGGCTTGTGCTGTACAACCGGGTGTATCAGCTTTTGGATAAAAATAGAGTATCACCGTTTTACCTTGATAATTCGATAATTTTACAGTTTCGCCACTATCTGTTCGACTCTCAAAGTCAGGGGCAATTGTGCCAACTTCTGGAAAAGCCATGTTTTAAAATCCTTATATGTGCGTGTATATTATTCAATTGTCGTAATTATACAGATAAAATCTATAATAATAGAGTTATAGCCTCATAAGTAATTCAATTGGACAAAGTATAGGCTTTCGCTTTAAGATTAGTCAAATAAACTCAATGTTTAAGGATTTATGATGCATAACGTATCCATTACGATCTCAAATGATCTTATTTCAAAATTACAAGATTTAAGCAACAACTTAGATGATACGCTCAATCGTGATCGTGAAAAATTCCATGCTAATTACCCTGATTATCAAGCTACAAGCAAAATTGATGCCTTGCGCCAGACTGATTATGCGCGTTTAGACGCAGGTGGACATACCTACCTTGATTACACCGGAGGTGGATTATACGGTCAATCACAAGTTCAAAAACATACACAACAATTGACCGATAACGTGTATGGTAATCCCCATTCATTGAACCCGACTTCACTAGCAGCCACTGAGGTGACAGAATCAGCACGCCATTATGTTTATCAATATCTCAATGCTGATCCTGAAGAGTATATTGTTATTTTTACAGCCAATGCTAGCGCGTCTTTAAAATTAGTCGGTGAAGCCTATCCATTCAGTGAAAATGGACAATATATGCTTACCTTCGATAATCATAATTCCGTCAATGGGATTCGTGAATATGCCCGTAAAGCCAATGCGCCCGTTATTTATACCCCTATTTTAGATGAGTCATTGCGACTAGATGACAATGTACTCCGTCAAAATTTAGACCGCGCTATCGAAGATGGTAACAACTTATTTGCATTCCCAGCCCAATCTAATTTTTCAGGTGTTCAACATGATCTTAATTGGATTGCGGAAGCACAAGTCAAAGGTTGGGATGTCTTATTAGATGCGGCTGCATTTTTGCCAACCAATGCCCTTGATTTAAGCCAATATCATCCTGACTTTGTGACCTTATCCTTTTACAAAATGTTTGGCTATCCAACAGGGCTAGGCGCACTCATTGTTAAACGATGTATGCTCACAAAAATGCAGCGTCCTTGGTTTGCAGGCGGAACAATTAGTGTTGCGACTGTTCAAGGTGATGGACACTTCCTGCATACCAATGAAGCAGGGTATGAAGATGGTACAATTAATTACTTAGGCATCCCTGCTATTGAAATCGGACTTCAACACATTGAATCAATTGGGATTGACACCATTCATAACCGTGTCATGATGCTAACATCGTATCTTCTTGATGAACTAAAAGCCCTCAAACATGCTAATGGTCAACCTGTTGTACATATCTATGGTGCAAATGATATAGATCATCGTGGTGCAACACTCGCCCTCAATTTCTATGATCCACATGGCACAGTTTTTGATTATCGCTTAGTTGAATCGCTGGCTAACGATATTAAAATCTCATTACGTACAGGGTGTTTCTGTAATCCGGGTGCTGGCGAAATTGCTCATCACATTGAAGCACAACGCTTGCAAGAATGTTTCCGTAGTTCCGCATTATCATTTGAACAACTCGCACAGCAACTCTTGAATAATGGCGATACAGATGTTGTTGGCGCAGTGCGGATTTCATTAGGGATTGCGAGTAATTTTGATGATGTGCATCGCTTTGTTCAATTTGCAAAAATTTTCTTGAACTCAGATTCTATTGGTATTCAAATGTGATCGGACAGTAAATATAATTTTTCTCATGAGTTGGCTATATCCATTTAGGCTAACCTTAACGTTGTTTCGCTACAATCCGTCACAAATTAACTCATTAAGGAGCAAATAGTATGGAATATCGTCGTTTAGGTAGCAGTGGGCTTAAAGTGAGTGCTTTGTCGTATGGTGCTTGGGTCTCATTCTCAACCCAACTCGGTGTTGATGGCGCACTCGAAATTATGTCACTTGCTTATGATAACGGGGTCAATTTCTTCGATAATGCAGAAGTTTATGCGCGTGGCGACGCTGAAACAATCATGGGAGAAGTGTTTAAACGAGCAGGTTGGCGACGTGATAGCTACATCGTATCCAGCAAAGTATTCGGTGGCGCAATCGAAAACCCCGGACCAACGCAACGTGGTTTGAGCCGTAAACATATCTTTGATGCCTGCCATCAAGCAATGGAACGTTTACAAGTTGATTACCTTGATCTCTATTTTTGCCATCGCCCAGACCGTGAAGTGCCGATGGAAGAAACTGTTCGTGCGATGACCGATCTCATCCAACAAGGTAAAGTCATGTATTGGGGAACATCGGAATGGACAGCCCAAGAATTGATGGAAGCGCATAGTGTTGCGCGTCAATATGGCTTAGTACCACCTACAATGGAACAACCGCAATATAATATGTTCCACCGTGAGCGCTTTGAAGTGGAATATAATCGCCTTTATTCAGAAATTGGTTTAGGCACTACCATTTGGTCACCACTTGCATCAGGTGTTTTAACAGGGAAATACAATAATGGTATTCCTGATGATTCCCGTATGGCTTTGGAAGGCTATGGCTGGTTACGTGATATGTTCAATAGTGATGAAGGTCAAGCACGCCTCGAAAAAGTGCGCGAAATGACCACTTTTGCCAAGGATTTAGGGGCATCAATGGCGCAACTTGCCCTCGCTTGGACACTCAAAAATCCAAATGTCAGCACCGCAATCACAGGCGCGACTAAAACATCCCAACTTGAAGACAATCTCAAAGCGATTGATCTCGTTGCAAAGTTAGATGATAGTGTAATGGCAACCCTTGAAGGTATCTTGGATAATACGCCTACACCGAATTAAATCCATTTAATTCATAGATCATACACCGAAGGCGTACATGATGTGCGCCTTTTTGGTATCAATTGGTCAGCTTAAAAATTTGCAGTATTGCACAAAAACACATACCATTCCAAGCAGATAAACATCAATTTTTCGAGAGGGAGATCATATGATTGATCCACAAACCATCGCAGTACAACTCTATAGTGTTCGAGATTCCTTAGAACAAGATTTTTCTAATACCATGCGTAAACTCGCAAGTTATGGCTATCAAGCGGTGGAACTGGCACGCTTTCCGACAGGGGTCACGGTAGAAGGTGCAAAAGCCTTAATGGATGATTTAGGCATGACCGTTGCTGGCTCGCATAGTCCATTACCTTTAGGTGTGGATCGCCAAGCGGTCTTAGATAATATTTTACCATTTGAAACGCCCTACCTCATTTGTCCTTGGCTTGACCCTGATAATTATTATCAAGATTTAGATGGTATTAAAACAGCTTGTGAGATGCTCAACGAAGCAAATGTAGTGGTTAAAGAAGCAGGTATGCAATTGGCTTATCATAATCATTGGTTCGAGATGCAGGAAGTAGAGGGCAAAATAGCTTATCAACATATGTTGGATTATTTGGATCAGGACATTGTCTTTGAATTAGATGCATATTGGGCAAAAGTAGCAGGGCTAAACCCTACTGAGGTCATGGCAGAACTTGCTGGACGCTTGCCATTGTTGCATATCAAAGATGGTGCTGCGGAAGATACTGTAGGGGCAATGGTTGCGCTCGGAACAGGTGCGATGGATATTCCTAAATTGCTAGAAGCCAGTACCTCAAAATGGCATATTGTTGAGCTAGATCGTTGCGACACTGATATGATGACGGCTGTTCAGAAGAGTTATAGCTACTTGATGGAGCTATCCTCATGAAAAATGTCGGTATTATTGGAACAGGCGCAATTGCTCCCGCGTATATGCAAGGGTTAGCGGTATTTCCTGAACAGATCAAGGTTGTTGCCTGTGCGGATATTAACGCAGACCGCGCACAAACCTTTGCGAATACATACAATTTAGATGCGATGAGCATTGATGATCTATTGGCATCGGATAAGGTTGATATTATCATCAATCTGACTATTCCTGCTGTTCATGCGCTTGTGAGCTTACAAATCTTGAATGCAGGTAAGCACGTTTACCTTGAAAAACCATTGGCTATCAATCTAGCAGATGGTCAAGAAGTCATGCGTGTCGCCCAAGAAAAAAATCTGCGAGTTGGCTGTGCGCCTGATACATTTTTGGGCGCTGGTGGTCAAACGGCTCGCCGACTGATTGATGAAGGAGCAATTGGTCGTCCTGTCTCAGCGAATGCTTTCATGATGAGTCATGGACCTGATAGCTGGCATCCCAATCCTTTTTTCTATTTTGTGGCGGGCGGAGGTCCTATGCTGGATATGGGACCTTATTATTTGACAGCGATGGTGAACTTGCTCGGGTCAGTTAAGCAAGTAGCTGGTATGGCGAATCGTGCGTATGATAACCGTACCGCAGGGCATGAAGCCATCCAAGGCGATAACATCCCTGTATCAGTTGATACGCATGTTGCAGGCTTAATGCAATTTGAATCAGGTGCAGTTGGGACAATCATCACCAGTTTTGATACATGGCAATCAACGCTGCCTCGCATCGAAATTCATGGTACAGAAGGCTCTATTAGCGTGCCTGATCCGAATCGCTTTGATGGGGATGTGTTGCTGTTTACACCTCAAACAAACGGCTGGCAACCTGTCGCCTCCCATCATCGAAGCGACTTACAACGGGGTATTGGGGTTGCTGATATGGCAAGTTGCATTGAAGCAAATAAGCCACATCGGGTCAATGGCGCAATAGCATTGCATGTCTTAGAAATAATGCTTGCTTTTGGACAATCATCTGATAATGGACAATTTGTGAGTATTCAAAATACGGCTCAACGTCCTGATGCCTTACCATCAAATCTAGTAACATCGTAGAAAGATAAGATATATGCCTTATTTTATGGGACTTGATATTAGTACCACAGGCGCTAAAGCCCTCATCATTGATGAAACAGGTGCAATTATAGCACTGGGCAATACGCCACAACCCATCAGCCAACCCAAACCCTTATGGAGTGAACAACATCCACAAGATTGGTGGGATGGGATTGTACAAGCGATTCAGCAAGCCTTACATGAAGCCAATTTATCAGGAGATGACATCGCATCGATTGGTATGACAGGTCAAATGCACGGTTTAGTGATGTTGGATAAAAATGGTGATGTGCTGCGTCCTGCTATTTTATGGAATGACCAACGCACCCAAAAACAATGTGATGAAATTACCCAAACGATTGGATTTTCACGCTTAATAGAACTCACAGGGAATCGTGCATTGACGGGCTTCACTGCGCCTAAAATTTTATGGGTTCGGCAAAATGAACCTGATGTTTATGCACAGTGCGAGCATATCTTGCTGCCTAAAGATTACCTGCGCTATAAGTTGACAGGCGATTATGCAACTGATCTCGCAGGGGCATCAGGCACATCTTTACTCAATGTAGCTGAACGCAATTGGTCAATGGAAGTGGTTGATGCGCTTCGCATTCCGCAAAGTTGGTTGCCAAAAGTACATGAAGGAACAGATATTACAGGTGTAATCAGTCGTGAAGCAGCAACATTAACAGGCTTAAAAGCAGGAACGCCTGTTGTCGGTGGTGGCGGTGACCAAGCAGCAGGGGCTGTTGGGATGGGCTGTGTATCACCCGATAAAATTGGTGTGACAGTGGGTACATCAGGTGTTGTCTTTGCCCCTTTAGCTGATTATGCGTTTGAAACTGATGGTCGTTTACATGCGTTTTGTCATAGTGTGCCGAATCAATGGCATTTCATGGGCGTGATGCTCAGTGCAGCAGGAAGTTTACAATGGTATCGGGATACCATCGCGCCTGATTTATCATTTGATGCCTTGCTTGCTGAAACATCAGATATTGCTGCGGGTAGTGATGGTTTGCTCTTTTTGCCGTATCTGACAGGCGAACGCACGCCTCACCCTGATGCTTTAGCACGCGGTGCGTTCGTTGGCTTGACCAGCCGACATACACGCGCCCACATGACACGCGCTGTCTTAGAAGGTGTGGCATTCGGGCTAAAAGATACCTTCACATTGATTGACCGAGTGGGTTTACCCGATCACTACGAAGTACGGATCAGTGGTGGTGGCGCAAAATCTCCAATTTGGCAAAAAATCATCGCCAATATTTTTGGCGCACCGCTACTCAATGTCAATACGCCCGAAGCGGGTGCATTTGGGGCAGCGTTATTAGCTGCTGTTGCCAATGGCACATTTGATGATGTCGCAGCAGCCTGTGACGCAACTATTCAAACTGGTGAGCGTGTTGACCCTGATGATAATGTTGCTGCTTATGCAGATGTTTACGAAAAATATCAAGACTTGTATCCTGCTCTGAAAGATATTTTCCATCGTTTGGCATAAGCTATAATTTGACGATTTTAATATTAAGAGAGAACATGATGAAATTAGTAACCTACGAAAAATTAGATGGTAGCCTAAGTGTCGGTGAAATGCGTGGGGATAGCTTATATTCACTCGGCATTGATCTATCCATGCAAGAAATTGCTGAAAAAGGCTTTCCTGCAAATGATGAATCCTTCAAAGTCATGAAGCATAATGGCATCCAAGCGCCCGTCATGCCGAGCAAAATATTTTGTGTTGGACGTAACTATGCCGAACATGCTGCTGAATTATCCAATGCCGTGCCGACAAGTCCGTTGATTTTTAGTAAATATCCAACGGCTGTTGTTGCAAACGAGCAAAATGTGCAATGGCACGCAGACATCACGCAAAAAGTAGACTGGGAAGGTGAACTGGCTGTCGTGATTGGCAAACGTGCTAAAAATATCCGCGAAGAAGATGCTTATGACCATATTTTTGGTTATACCATCGCTAATGATATTAGTGCACGTGATTTACAAGATAGTGAATCTCAGTGGATACGGGCAAAATCACAAGATACATTCTGTCCATTAGGACCTGTTATCGTTACAGCCGATGAGATCACAGACCCCCATAATTTGCGCGTTGTTACAAAGGTCAATGGCGATACCATGCAAGATGGTCAAACCAGCGATATGATTTTTAAGATACCGTATTTGGTCGCATTTCTATCACGGACATTTACGCTCTTACCGGGGGATATTATCTTAACAGGCACACCATCAGGTGTGGGTAAAGCGATGAAACCACCACGTTTCTTGAACGATGGTGATGTTGTCAGTGTGACGATTGATGGCATTGGTACATTGACCAATACCTGTGAAATTCTGTAATGCTAAAATGGGTATGATAGATAACTATCGTACCCATATTTATATCGCGTTTTTTTGTTAAATTATGATACTGTCGTCTATTAGACATCCCGTTGGATGTCATTATAATTGACTGTTACAGGTCGTAGGGACGCACAACGGTGCGTCTAAATATAATATTCAAACAGGCGCTCATTCCGTAACCTCAATTGCCCCAATCAATACACTATTATTGGGGGCATCAACTGCTAACCGTCCGTTCAGATTATATAAGCCGATATAGATGGCATATGTGCCAGTCGTTTCAGGTAAGGTGACGGCATTCTCGGAGAGTAGCGGATAGCCAATTTTCCAGTTGCTGGTGAGTAGAGTTGCTAATGGCGGTGCATCGCCTTGTGTAACAATGTCACCTGTGTCATCTATTACATGAATGAACAAGCGATAATCGTCTGTTACATTTGTGATGGCTTCCCAGTAAAAGGGGATGCTAATCGTCTCGTTAACTGTGCCAGACGTTGGTAAATCGTAGCCTCTCAACATAATCATATCGCCAAAAGTGATCTCGCTAGAGGGTAACTGAGGCATATCAGGGACTACTGCATCAAAAACAGCAATATGTTGGATTAAAATATTGTTATCGCCTGTACTTGTAGGAACATTGACAATTAAGCCGTCCTCATCCCAATACCATACACCTAAACGGATTTGTCCACTCCGCGCCTGTGGGACATCATCATCGAGCCTTAACGTGACAATTTCGCCTAAAATGCGATTTGCTCGCCATTCATCAGTTGTGTAATATGGAAAACTGACTGTACCAATCGGTGTATCAACGGCATCATAGCGCTGGTTATCATCAATATACGCAAGGAAGAAATTATAAGATGTTGTTACAGGCTCAGGAATTGACCAGAATAATTCAACCGCATAGCTTTCATAGACAGGTACCCAACCATTTTCTAAATGTTGCCATTCATCATCGAGCAAACGCCAACCTACAAAGGTGACTTCACCAAATTGAATGTCAAGTTGTACAGCATCGGATGGCAAATCATTATAGAGGCGCTCAGGTGGTAATTTGGGTTCGGGGGATAATGCCCAATGAATGAAGCTATACAGTGTAATCAAGCCAATAAGTGTCACGATATGGCGCTTGCCCACCTGTTTAGCATCAAATCCAAAACGGATACTATCAACGAGTGCAACAAGCCCAAAACTACTCAGCAATGTTAAGGGGATAACAGCAGGGAAGCGAATCCGTCCGAATGCGAAAACGAGAACAAAACCAAAGCACATCCAAGCGATCATCAAACCCAATATAATAGCGGTCTCGCGCTGATGATACCAAAGTGCGGATAAACCGATGATGCCAAGTATGGCAAGTGTCGAAAATCGTAATGGCACAAAATCAATCATATCCGCATAATCACTGCTTGATGCAAAATCGACATTATTCCCGATTTCAACATCGCTCCAGAATAAGGCAAATTTATAAGCAAATAAGCCCCAAAAATGCTCAGGGGCTACCCGTGCATCTCGCCAGATAGCATCCTCATATGCCATATCGACTTGTTGATAAGCGAAGGTGGTACTATATAAGCCTGCCGAATCTCGATTATTCCCCATATAGAGTTCACTGCTGCCTGTTGTCGCAATTGGGATAAACTTACCACCTGATAATTGGTAGTTGCTATAGGTAAATGGTGCGATGATCGCAACTATTAAAGCAGCAAAAATGATCCCATGACTGATGCGTTTTTGCCAATTAATCGGCATCATCAATAACCATAAACCATATAAACCAACAAGGGGGGCTAAATTTAGGCGATGAATCGCTAATAAGCCTGCAAAAATGCCTAATACAATCGTGCGCCAGACTTTAATCGTATTGCGTTGCCAGAGTGTGAAGAAAATCAATCCACTGATAAAGAAAGCTGCCAAAGGTGTTATCAGGGGCGTTGTCGCATAGAAGATCGCCACAGGATAGACCGCATAAATCATCCCTGCTAGATACCCACCCCATGCGCGTTTGCTCAGTAACCATCCAGCCCCAATTAACATGCCACACGTTAGCGCATCAATTAAAGCGATCACAATCGTCAATAATACAAAATTAGTGCTACCGAGTAGGCTGTAAATCCCTGCAAAAACATAACTCGGACCGGGATGGAAGAAAAAAGGTGTTGTTGGGAATGTACCATCTAGCACACCTTTTGCAGATTCCAGATAGCCATAATGATCTGTGCCAAGCATCGGCACAAAACTGGGGTCAAATGCGGCTCGTTGATAAATCGCTGTGACCCTTAATCCAAAAGCTACCAGCACAATCAATAGCGCGATGATAATGTGCTGGTAGCGGAGTTTGTAGGGGAATGTGCTGGCGCGGTAGCTCATGCCGATTAATCAATCGGAACAGTGGCAAGGACTTTCAAGTTGAGCGCTTGTTCGACATCTTCTCGGCGACGAATGATATTGCTTTCTAGGTATTCCAACACAAAAATGATGATGATTCCTAAGAATAAACCACCAATTGCACCAATCGCTGTATAAATTCTTGTATTGGGGCGTAATTTGTATACCAACGGATTATCTTGAATCTGGGCTAGAATACGATCTTCTTGGCTGGCACGTTGATTTAAGCCATTTTGATAATCAATCAATTCTTGTCCCCATGCTGCCACAATGGGACCTATCAGACTACCTGCTTCTTGAGGTGTATTTGCTGGTAAATCAACATCAATCTGAATCGCTAGGCTATCTCTATTGGCAACAAAAGTTGTTTCACCGAGTAGGTAATTAGGAGTCATATCAAGTTGTAAATTATTGATAATATTTTCAGCAACCAATGAGCTACTAAGATACGCCCGACGTGCATTAATCAAGCGTAGAGCAGCTTCTGTTAGCCCTAAATCACTCCGAACAGGCACAAGTAAGATTGTTTGTGTTCCACGGTAAACAGGCGTAACAACCTGACTAAATCCGTAAGCAGCAACGGCTGCCATAATACCGAGTAAAATCGCAATCCACCCTCGGCGGAGGATGATGCGTCCATAATCAAGAAGGTTCATCGTATTGCATCCTAATGTTGTGCGGTAAGCGATGAATATTGTAACCAAGTGCTAGTGTAGGTCAATGGCAATTACTAAGCGTCAGGTTGTCATAAAACAAAAACCCCTTCACGAATGAAGAGGTTATGATAATTTACTACATTAATTATACTGAAGTCTTATTTGCCATCCATTGAATTGGATAAGAAAACGCTATAACCCGCTTCAGGATCATTACGGATGACAAGGGTACGCTTACCACCAATATGAGCAACTCCGCCCATCTTATAGGCTTTTGCAGGTCGTCCTTGGTCATCTAAACGATTTGACCAATAGACATAATCACCCTTTTGCCAGAGATAAACCACAGGAATATCATCAATGACAATTTCCATGTGGCGTTTATCAAAATCTGAAAAACGGGGTGGATCATACCAAGGAATCCAAGCCCCTGATGTATTATCGGTACGTAGCGATACCGAACTTTGCCCCAAAACTTCTTTAGAATCGCGGGCGGTTTCACGGTTCATGAATTTGATGATCTTATCGGTTGTATTAAAGATCGTTGTAATTTCAGTTACTGCCATAGTATTCCTTATCGCTTTCTGCCCTTGATTGGCGGCATCAACGGTGTTTGCTGTTCCTGTCGCAAGAAACGTCACAGTCTTACCGACGGCTTTGCCAACAGAGGACATCATTTTCCATACGGATACATCGTTATTTTTATTATCGTCTTCACCCATACGATTATCCTCATTACGTTCATTTTATAATAGTGTATCACAAATCGTTTTCTGGATTGGTATTAATTTATACGTAGCTCATCTTGCTTATGTTGCGTTAGAATTACAACAGAAAATTTCAATCGAGGAAAATATGACACAAGACTGTTGGCAACTGAATGATTCAGGATTCTTAATATATCCTAAACCTTTAAATACCTTACATGGACATTTACCTGATGCTGAGGCTTCGCAGTTAACAACGCTGATGACAAACCTCCCAGAAACGCTCGCATCAAGTGAAATAATGGCGCAATTAGAGCAATTACCGCTACTTGATGTCTCACAGATCGGAAACTGCCTCGCTCTTGAACTTGCTTTCCAGACATATGGCTACCTTATAACAGCCTATATTTTAGCAGCCGATGAAATAGCAAAAAAAATTATTCCAAAAAATATCGCCGTGCCAATGGTTGCACTCGCTGAAAAAGTCCAACGTCCACCGATTTTGTCCTATGCGTCATTTACCTTGGTCAATTGGAAAAAGATTGATCCAGCAGGGGAAATCGTTGTTGATAATTTGGAATTACTCCATAAATTTACCCATCTGCGTGATGCTGCATGGTTTACCTTGATTCATGTTGATATTGAAGCACGCGCAGCAGCAGCCATGCATGCAATTCCAAATATCAAATCAGCATTTGAACAAGATGATATTGACACGGTAATGACTGAACTCGATATTATTCATAGTGGCTTAGATGCAATGATGAAAACACTTAAACGGATGCCAGAACATTGCCATCCTACAATCTATTATCAACAAGTGCGTCCATATATGTTTGGTTTTACAGATGTTATTTTTGAAGGTGTCGAAAAATATGGTGGCAAGCCACAATCATTCCTAGGGGAAACTGGCGCACAAAGTTCGATTATTCCATCATTGGTGCGTTTTTTGGGGGTATCACACGAAGAAAGCAGCATGACCCAGTATCTGCGACTTATGCAAGATTATATGCCACAACCACATCGCCAATTCATAACAGCAATTGACCCGTTACAGGTGCGTCAATTTGTAAGCAAGATGAATAATGCACCTCTGCGAGAGGCTTACAACCACACCTTGCAACAGCTTCTGACATTCCGAAAAATGCACATTCGCTATGCTGCTAGTTACATTGCTAACCAATCCTCTGATAGCTTAGGAACAGGCGGCACGCAATTTATGACATGGTTGCAGCAACTCATTGATGAAACAGAGGCGCAATTATTGTAGTGCGTTAATCGCCTGCTGCACTCACGGCATTAATATCTTGTGTATTGAGCTTTCGCTTGAGTGTTTTACTGCGTAAGCGAAGTTGAGCGCGGAAGTGTGCTGCTTCGATAACGCTATATTTCTTGGTGAGGATGTCGTTCACTTCTTCTGAACAACGCTTACAGAAAACAGCATGTTTACCTTCAAAAAATGCTTCCGGAATTTCTTGCTCACAACGAGCGCATGGTTTTAGAGGTTGCATTTCGGGCAAGGTGCTTACTCCTGTGCTAGCCTTACGATGTTAGTCATTATAGCAAGTTGTGTGAATTTTGTCACGAATATTGGTTTTTGAAGGTTTGTTGACAGCGTATAAAAACTTGATACGAGGGTTTGTAATGCGCTTTAAACTGTTTTGCAGTGTCATGATGGCGCAAATTTTGGGATGTTAGAGTTTCTTAACGCCAGATGAGACTTGCTTGAGGCTCTAACATCATAGCAGAATATGATAGGATAAAAAGCCATTTTTTAACCGATCTGATAGCGCTCAAAATTCATGCACATTGAACATCTATCGCTAACGAATTTCCGTAATTATGCACGGCTAGAACTCAGTTTGCCACAGCAGCCTGTTGTGCTGCATGGTGATAATGCCCAAGGTAAAACGAGTTTGCTCGAAGCCATTTATTATCTTGCAACCAGTAAATCTCCTTATACAACCAGTGATCGCCAACTGATTCACTGGCGTACTGATAATGACCCGATTCCGTATGCGCGGATGATTGCTGAATTTAGTAATCAGCAAAGCCCCTTACAGCGAATGGAAGTCACTTTAATGATGGATAAAGCCAGTGGCGCAACCCGCTTCAAAAAGACCATCAAAGTGAACAATGTCGAAAAGCGTGTGATGGATGTTGTTGGGATGCTCAACGTGGTTTTATTTGTTCCGCGTGATCTATCATTGATTGAAGGCTCGCCAGCCGATAGACGACGCTTTATGGATATTACATTGGGACAAGTGAATCGGGATTATGCCGAAGCACTCGAAGAATATGATAAAGTCTTACCGCAGCGCAACGCACTCCTAAGACGCATCGCTGAAAAGCGCTCCAGCATTGCTGAACTTGCTTATTGGGATGAACAATTAACCACTAGCGGCTCAGTGATTATTTCCGAACGGCAACAATTTTTGCGAGAACTTGAATCACTCTCACAGCAAAATCATCACCAATTAACAGGGAACACAGAAACTTTAACCTTACAATATCAGCCGAGCTTTTTGCCGACATTTGAAGGCTCAGGGCAATTATCATTTGATATGCTGGGTTTAGATTTACATCGTGATATGACTGCCGAAGCGATTAAACCGCAATTTGCTGAACAACTCGAAAAAGAACAACGCGCATCTATTGAACGGGGCGTTACCTTATCAGGACCCCATCGAGATGAATTACGCCTTTTGATTAATGGACGTGATTGTGGCTTGTATGGCAGTCGTGGGCAAGCACGGACAACTGTAATGGCGCTCAAACTCGCTGAATACGAATGGATGAAGCGTCACATTGGCGAGAATCCCATTTTGCTACTCGATGAAGTCGTAGCAGAATTAGATAGTAAACGCCGTGCATTTTTGCTAGATCGCCTGATGGATAATGGGCAGATGATGGTCACGACAACCGAACTTGAAATTTTTACACCGACATTCCTTGAGCAATCAACATTGCTAAATGTCATTGAGGGTCAGATAGTACCATAAATGGGCGACACATGATCGCCCATCGGCATTACGTTTATGGTGTTGCGGTTGGTATCAGTACATTTGGACGCGGAGTCAATGCAATTGCATCACGCACAGCATTAAACTCATCGGCTGTCACGGTAATATCATCGACATTAAATACAATCGTATCGATGATGGCTTGTAGTTCAAATTCGACAATGCTGCCTGCTGGTTGAATCGGATCAGCATATACGAAGAAGGAAAAATTGAGATTGTCGATATTCATGCCAGCGAACCAACCGCGTGTATCAGGTTGCTCAAATGGGCAATCTATGGCACTAAATGTTGTGCCGATAGCGGGTAAGTCTCCGATTGTATAATCGCGTTGTGGTGCAGTGCCAAAAGTACAGCGATAATCAAAGACGACGGATTGCAACATTCGCAAACCAGATAACCATGCGACTCGTTCGTGATACTCCGCCTCGGTAATATTCTCCATGATTGGCAAAATCGTATCATAGCCCCATAACATCACAATCCAGCCTGTACCATTGGTGACAGGACCCACATAAACATCAATCGGTAAGGTTTCAAGACCGCCATCAGCATCCAGCACAAGATCACGATAGGTATAAGTATCACGCAGGGCTAACTGCCAGCCTTCAGGCAAAGTGATGTCTAGCGGTGGTGTGATTGAAATCCCTAAAAGTGGGTCTAATTCTAAAGGTGCTTGTGTTGGTGTTGGTATTGCTGGATCAGGTGTTGCTGTACCATCTGTTTGTGCAGATAGCATGATTACACTACTGAATAGTAACCCGATGAGTGCAAATAGTGTCCATTTTTTCATTAATTGTCGTCTCTTCCTAAATACCATTCTTGTACTGACTTGTTAATCTTAGGCGATTGCCCTAGAAACACAATAGGCTATCGGTCTATTTCATCAGATTAAGGACGGATTTCAACGATGACCCCATCTTCTGCCCAGTTATATAAAATTACGATATGGCTATCACTCAATAAGATGCACCCATAGGTAACGCGCGTTCCGAGGCTATTTTCCCATAGCAATTGACCGCCTCCGCGTGTGGGAAAACCATGAAATCCGTTTGTGAAATCGGAATTGGGAACAGGTTCATAGACACCCATAAAATTAGGCATGTAGAGATTCCAATTGGCAGCATAGGCATTAGGTTCGTGTGATAACACTTGATAAATACCTGTCCATGTTGGGCTGCTCGATATACCCGTGCTGGATACCCACTCGTATAGCAGGGTATTATTTTCATAAACGTAAGTACGTTGTTGGCTAATGCTCACCACAATACGCTTATTGGGATTAAAGTCATCTTGGATAAATGTATCCGCAGCCGGAATGGTTAATTGCTGCCCAATATTGACCGACTCTACGCCGTTATTTGCATTGACGATATAGAGATAAGGAATGCCATAATCCCATGCAATGCTTGTGATATTTTCGCCAGCTTGTACCGTATGGATACGATCATTATGCTGTACAACGATGGTTGCTGCTTGCGGTGCGCCATTTGCAAATGCTTGCTGAATAGACTGCACGGCATCATCCAAATCAATCGTGCGCGATGAATCGAAGCTGGCAGCTATCTGACCTGATAAATATTGACGGACATCATTACTATCGACAGAGAGGGATAATCCAATCGGACTGTTGGTATCTGAGGTTGCAGTCAACCAATTCGACCATACATCAGGTGAGGATGACCAATAGACAGAATCGCCTGTAACGGGGTCAAATACACGTAAATCTAAAGGGCTGGATAAGATGGATTGTGCTTGTGCAACTAACGCACTTGCATCCAAAACACTCGGTGCAAGGTCACGCATGGTCAAGTCTAAGATGCCATCTGCTAATGATGCTGGATTAACCTGTAAAGCATTGATGGTTGCTTGTACATCAAGTAGCGTGCCATAAACGGGTTCAGTTGCTTGCACTTGTCCATCAACAAATGCCACACCTGCATTGCGTGGTTGGCGTTCGATTTGGTTCGCCAATTCTGTTAATTGGGTGTTCATGATGTTGGCATCAATTGTAATTACAGGCGCGATTGTTACAGGGCTGAAAAATGCAGTCCAACCGCCTTCACCATGTCCTTGTGCAAATGCTTGTGCGATGCTTTCTTCAACATCTATTATAATCCCAAGTGCCACTGGGTTAGCATCTATTGTGCTTGTGCCGTCGGTCAAAGTAATGCGATTCCACGCGCCATTGAGTGTTGTGATTGCTTCGGCTTGGGTTTGATTACCAACAGCAATACCTGCTACCTCAACACGCGGTAAAATTTTATTCGCAAAACTGACTTGTAGCATTATGAAACCAGCAACGACTGTCAGGATCAAAAACCCTAGCATACCCATTGGGATCAGTAACAACCAAAGTGATGATTTTTTCTTTTTAGATTTCATCGGACGACGCGGCATTAATCGCTGCTGCGGTATTGAACTTGCTGCACGCGCAGGACGAGCCTTTGGTAAATTGTGGCGTGGCGTAGGGCGTTTCTTAGCGTTATTAGTTTGTAAGGCTTGATTCGGCACCGTGTATTGATCGTTCATGCCTGATAGATGCTCTCTTGAATAATTGACTTATAGTAATTTAAACACATCTTGCGATATTATCGTTCCAAAATGTATTAAAAAGTTGTTCTAAAATGGGTGCGCTGCTTAAATTTTGAAAAGTATCAAACGATAGCGATTTGATGTAGCAAACTTGCTAAGAAAATATTGATATTTAAAGATACAGATAGTCTAAGCTGATTTTTTGTAGCGTGGGGGTTGCGTAGGGCAAACAATCCAAAAAGGTGGGCATGAGATAACCTCACACCCAAATACAATCTTTTACTCAGTTAAGCATTAAGTTTAGTTCCAGCCACGACGACCTGAATTACCACCGCGTCTTGAGGAGCTATCACCGCGTCCACCATCGAGTGGATGTCCACCACCGCGTAACATAGCGCGTTTGGCTTTTTGTACATCACCTTCGTGTTTGAGGAGAACAGTCAGTGTTGTTTCGAGTGTTGCTTCATCAATACTATCTGCATTGAGCATCATGAGCGCTTTTGCCCAATCTAAAGTTTCAGAAACACTTGGATTTTTCTTGAGGTCTAATCCGCGTAAGCTCTGAACAAGTTGTACTGCTTCAGAGGCTAATTTTTCGCTCATTTCAGGCACACGTAAACGCACGATATTCAATTCCGCTTCATGGCTTGGATAATCAACAAAAAGGTATAAGCAACGGCGCTTGAGTGCTTCCGAAAGTTCACGGGTGTTATTACTGGTAAGGAACACAACAGGGCGATGTTTGGCAACAATTGTACCCAGTTCTGGCACACTCACTTGAAAATCACTGAGAATTTCGAGCAAAAATGCTTCAAATTCAGCATCCGCACGATCAATCTCATCAATTAATAAGACGACCCGTTCTTCGCTCATTACGGCTTGGAGCAATGGACGAGCTAGCAAGAAGCGCTCACTGAAAAAGACATCTTCTTCTTCGCCTAATTTATCGGCTGCTGCTGATAAAGAATCCGAATCACTGAGTAACTGGCTCAGTTTATCACGTAGCAATTGTGTATAGAGCATTTGCTTGGCATATTCCCATTCATACAATGCCTTGCTCTCGTCTAAGCCTTCATAACATTGTAAACGGATGAAAGGCATCCCTGTTGCACGGGCATATGCTTTTGCCAGTTCGGTTTTACCCACACCAGCCGGGCCTTCTGCAAGTAAGGGTTTACCAAGTTGTTGTGCAAGAAACGTCACTGTCGAGATTTCATCAGTGGCGATATATTGCTGCTCATTAAGTTTCGTTGTAACTTGACCTACATTCTCGAACATCAGAGAGGAACTCCGTTCATCGTACCTGCTCACTTGCAGGCAAATCGGTTTACTATCTACCTCTACTATAAAATTTTCCAGCTAAGGAAGCAAATGAGAGGTCTATAATCATCACGATATTTTCATTAGGTTGAAGGACTTTTTTGCATACCAGTGCGTTGCCAATGTTGTATTTGACCTTGCGGATCAACCGTTTCAATTGTATTGGTATTCACTTGCCGTATAACATCATATCGATTGCCTACTGATTGCTTGGCTGAGTCTGTTGGTTGCGGATTATAACTATCAAGCGATACGAAAATTAATGTGCCGATACCGATGCACCCTGTAAAAATCATAATGCCAATGAATCCGATTACAAAAATAGTCATGATGCTACCTCAGATCAATAAACGGTGTATCTATAGCATAGACCATCAGGTACGCCACCACATGCCGTATAGACTGCGTACAATACACGCTTACCCTACGCCAAGCTGGACAATATATTGAGAATTGATAAGCCCAGAATACTAGTTCTTGAGACCAAACATGGCGCGTTGTGGGAAAACCATACGCTTTGCAGGTAAGCCTCGTTCTAATGCTTGACGATTCGCACGCTCAAAATCACTTTGCAAATCGCGTAATTGAGTGATTTGTACAGTAGAGGGTTGTAAGAAGTAAATCACAATGGTTAACGACATTTCACCAACCATAATCATCATCCACATGCCATCGCCAATAGCTTTGCGCGCTAAACCAGATTTCCATTCGGACATTTTCCAGAAGGCTTGTAATAATTTATAAATTTGTTCAGCCGCTTTGCGCGGGACTTTTCCATCCGCAATTAAGGGTTGTTTGTCACCTTGTCGCATGACCATATAATAGAGTGGTCGTGCTTCAAAGCGATCTTTGAGATAGCTGGTTGTGCCTTCGCTTGCTGCGGATTTCCACGCATCTGATTCAGGATTACGCTCAATTAATCGTTCAATAATTTGACGTTTTTCAGCATAATGACGATAAACTGCTTCAAACTGAATCTTACTCAGTCGTCCTGATGAATATTCTTGCGTAGCCGCTTTGAGTCGTTTCCGAATTTCTTCGAGTGCTTGTTGTGGGTTTGTGTCGTTCATGGCGGGTTCTTTGTTCATGTCCTCCGCTCCTAAACAATTTAGAGTTTAAATAATGATACATCAACTATAGCAAACCTGCGCTACAATGGAGCATTAACTGTTCAATGTTATGGAAATTAAACCTATGACGTTTGTTGTAAACCACCTCGGATTATATTTTGAGCAAAATGATATTGATAATGCGCGGTCTCAACGCGATAAGCAAGATGACTTACAAAGTGCGTGGCAATGGCTACTCGCTGCATCGGGTGATGTGATTAAAGAGCGCAAACCGATCCAAAAAGATAGTGACCCTGAGCAAGTCATCAAGCCAATGTTATCTACTAATGGCACATTGATTGAGGCAGCTTTGCGGTATCGTTTTGCCAATGATGCCCTTGCTGCTCAAACAGCAACGCAACTCTTAGCAGATGGTTTTGGCTTGCAAGATGGCGCGACTTTATTTGATACTATCACAAGCGCATTAACAGCAGCCCATGCCTTTGAAATGCTACGCGATACGTATCCGAATCCTGAGCAATGGCTACAGCAATTTGATGACTTTACAGCTAGTTTGCTCCAAGCTGATGCTGAGAATCGGACAGTTGACCATTTTTGGTTGCTGACCCTCAAAATTGTTTCAGCAATTGTACTTGATGATGAAACACGGTTTACAGAAGGTATCGCAACTTACAAGCAAATCATTGATACACAAATTCACCCTGAAGGATTCTTCAAGCCACTAAGCCAAGTAGCTGAAGATAAAGCATCTGCTTTTCGTGATATGGTCTTAGCTTGTGCTGCCCTCACACTAGCTGCCGAAGCTGCGACCCACGCAGGTGAAAATCTCTGGCAATATGAAAATCGTGATGTAGGCTTGAATACATCTGTGACCTATTTGGTATATTACTACTTCTATCCTGATAAATGGCGTTGGGGAACAGATGAACTTACCAACGAGTATACCGAAGCGATCTTTGCTGAACTCGGCGCATGGTTGGAAATTTCGACCCGTCGCCTTAATCCGCGTGGTGTGGAACTCTTGCTAGAAGAACAACGTCCTTTTTTCAATCCTTATATGGGCGGATTAACAACACTTACACATATCAAAACCGAAAAACCAAGACGCTTTGGGCTGTTTTTCTAAGCTAGGCTTTTGACGCAAAGTCGCAAAGGTTCAAAGAGAATTGTGTGTTTCTTTGCGTCTTACACTCTTTGCGTCAAGTTTTGGATTTTATGTGTAGCTCTCAACTTTGACTTGAGTTATTTAAGAGATTTATGCTATATTTAAATTATATCAAGCACCCGTAGCTCAGGGGATAGAGCGTCGGTTTCCTAAACCGTGTGCATAGGTTCAAATCCTATCGGGTGCAAAAAAACGTTTCGAGGGTTCATGACAGGCGCAGCGATGCGTCTTTTTACTTTAATATCTTGCTTCATCATTAATGAGATTTGGGGAGTGGATGAGGCAATTAGCCCCATCCAAATTGTAGTGAAAGCTAAGAGATTAGCTTATTCGAAGTAATTGCTATCTTCACTAAATTCAAAGGTAATATCATTGACTTCTGCATTCCCTCGGATAGACTCGCGCATTTCAATGAGTTCAGGAAATTGCTCAAACCAGAGGATTTTGGCATCCATCTCATAATCGCTGTCCGCATCAGGGAAATCGTCATCATCTAAGCCAATAAAATAGGAGAAACTTTCTGCAAAATCTTCAATTGGATTGGTCGCAGCATATTCGCTCACAAACGCATCAGGATTTTCATCAAAGAAGTATGCAGCAGAATCATCAAGCTCTTCATAAACAATGAGTTCAACCGCTTCTTCCGTCCAGAATTCATAGGTGAATAATTCAAGATATGAGCCACTGATTGGACACCCATCATCAAATGCGATGGTATCACAATCTTCCATATCTTCTTCGATCCCATCATAATAATCATCATCGGATAGAGGCTCTTCCATATCAGCAATAACAGTTGGATAGGTTTCGTATTGTGTGTTATTCAGCGCAATGATATGACCAAATTCATGAATAACCGTTAATGCACGTTCAGGATCATCATCCAGTAAAATGCCAAATTCCCAGCTATCTTCTTCAATTTCACTGACGTAAGCTAATGTGTCTTCTGAAAAAAATACGGCAAATTCTGTCAGATAATCACTCACATAATCTGTTGGTAATAGTGTCAACATCAAAATCCATAGATCATCATGGCTTTCGTCTTCATCACCACTTATTAGTGTAAGATTACCCGCTTCATCAATGCTATAACGGGCAATTTCATCCAAATCATCATCATCTTCTTGGGCAACAACACTACCAATCATCAAGGCAAATATTAAGAGCAGTGCAAGCAATCTACGCATGGTTTAATCTTTCTTTTATATTGATAAAATTAATGAATATTTCTATCAATATAAGCGTATTTCTAAATTTAATGCGTTAAGAAAGAAGAGATTTTCAATGTATGTTTAAAGTAAACGGCAAAGCAACGTTTCATAAAAGGCTTTCATATAATGCGATCAATTGCTGTGCAACGTCATCCCATGTGTGTGATAAGGCTTTTGCACGCCCTGCATGTCCCATTGCTTGTGCCTTATCGGGATGCGTTAAAAGATCAAGCAAAGCGAGTGGTAATTCTTCGCGGATATGGTCTTGTGATATGAGCAAACCTGTAACATTATGGTCGATGGCATCTTCTGCACCACAATCGCGCGTGCCGATAACAGGCAATCCAGCCGCACTGGCTTCTAAGGTCGCTAATCCGAACCCTTCAAACTTCCAGCCCGCATTAATTGAGGGCAAGGCAAAAACATCTGCTTTGCTATACCATTCACGTACATCATCATCACTGACAAAGCCATGCAAGAAAACCGTTTCTTGTAAATTGAGCGCGTTAATTTCTGCTTTGACACGCGCAACATAATTGGGTTCAGCAGTCATTGACCCTAAAATATGACAGCTTACATCAGGTAATTGCTCACGAACGCTTGCAACGGCTTGTACTAATTCAAATGTACCTTTACGCGCTTTAACACCGCCTAATGTCACAATCGTAGGATATGATGTTTTTTGAGGAATAATATCAGCAAATGTATGGGTGTTGACAGCATTCACAATCACGGAAGTGTCTGCTTTAGGTACAACTTGCTGTGCGATCCGTTGTGTATAGTGACTCACACAGACGATATGACTATTTTCAAATGCTGATTGATAGAGCCAACTGATTGGTTGACGGCGTACAACAGGTAAATTGATATAGCTACCGTGTGCGGTCATCACTATTGGACGTTTTTTTGCAATGAGTTGTACGAGGGGCGCGTATAATTCAACGGTCGTATGAATGATGTCACAATCATTTAGTAATGTGGCAATTTGCCGATGGCGTACAAGCATTTTTAATAGTGAATTGGATTCAGGCGGAGATGTGGTGGTGAGTACGGGGTGTATAATATGTTCGTCGATTGGTTTACTATCACGCGCTGCTAAAATCGTGAGGTTATGCTTGGTGTTTGCAAGCGCACGAACCACACTCAAACCATAATTGCCCCATCCATGCTGTGGTGTTAAATCCGATGTGAGTAGACCAATTCGCATCTCAAATAGCCTTTTCTTGACTCCCAAACAGTCGCCAGCATAATTGAAAGCTAGGAATCAAAATAGGGTGACTATTTGCCACCCTATCGAGGATTTATCGAATGAATACGATTAGCTATCGGTGGTGAGTTCGCCTTCAACAGATGCTAAGGTTGCATCGACAGCATGGATACCTGTTGCACCGTCAGGACGTGTACCGCGTTGTGTGGTTGGTTGTAAGATCGGATCACTCTGACCGTCTGATGCGGCTTCATAACTGCGGACTTCAAATGTATGCGAGCCTGCTTCAAATTCCCAATCATAGCGCCATAATGTCCATGCACGATCTGATAAAGGTTCACGCATTTGCGCTGCTTGCCATTCGCCACCATCGACACGGACTTCAACATTGACAATGTCACGGTCAGCAGCCCATGCAATCCCACCAATAGGTACGACTGTTGTACCAGCATCATTGACAAATGTTGCGCTACTTGCAACCGTATCAATAACGGATGTTTGATTAACAATCGCTTGTTCTGACCAACCACGCCGTACCCAATACCCCGGTTCCCATTCACTCACAAATTCAATACTACGAATCCATTTGGGCTGTTTCATCCCATAGCGATTAGGGATATGAATACGCAGTGGGAAACCATTACGCAATGGCAAGGGTTCATCATTAAAATGATATGCCAACATAATGCGATCATCATTGCGAACCATCTCAAGATCAACATATTCATCGAAATCATCATAGCCGACGATACGCAGGGCGGTTGCACCATCTTGTGGTTCGACACGCTCTAAGATTTCCTTGAATGAGACACCTGTCCATTTTGTAGTGCTGATAAGGCTGCCAGCAATACGATTAGAGATACAAGACATCGTAATAAATTCGGATTGGCTTGGTAAATCCATAATATCTTCCAATGACCAATCGACCTCATTAGCGACTAAGCCTGTGATAGGTAAGGTGTAATCACTTGGAATTGAGGGTAAACCACCTGATAAAATATCAATCCGATAATGATCGGCAACGGCGGTTAATTCTGAGCGAGTACCGGGTGCAGGGACAACATCTGAGCTAGCATTGGGTAATACAATAGGATCACTACTGTTCGCTGCTGCGGTGGTTGTGCTTGTCGTTGTAGTGACATCATCACTTGTACCAAGCAAAGCCCCTAATCCTGCACCAATCACTGTTAAAGTTGCACTTGCACCCCCCGCACGCACAATAAATTCACGGCGATCAATACCTTCTGTACTGACATCACCTGTACGCGGTTTAACTTTAACGGATGCAAATGCCATTTCATTGTAAGCCCAACCAACAGCAATCCCGAAACCGAGAAATACAAGTAATGACCAAATCACTTTAATTTCTGTTGATGCTGCTGATGAAAAGCTAAGTGGAATGGCGAGCGCCATAATAGGCAAACCAAAAGCGAGACCCAAGCTAATGCCCGGAATGTAACTAACATCTTCAAAATTAATTTGATTCATAATCAGATAGAAAATTGCTGTGACAACCACCGTTAAGCCGAAGAACAAGCCTAATCCCATCAGTTGTTCAGCCGTTTTAGCTGCTGTATCAAGGTCAGCACCAAAACCAGTGGCAATGAGTGCATCAACCATGGTATCAATACCAAAGGTGAGCAAATCTCCCGGTAAATTACGAGCAACCCAATCAAAGAAATTGAGTGGTAGGAAGGGTAATCCTGCAAAACGTTCCCCAATAAAAAAGAGGGTAATCAATAAAGGTGTGAATAACGCACCCACAAAAACACCCCATATCACATTAGGGCGTAGATTAGTTGTTTTCATAAAATATCTCCTGTATTAGTTGACCGATAACGGCACTGCACTAGATAATACGTTTACTTTAGCATCACTAGATTACATTGAAATTAAGAAATTAAGAATCATAAACATCAGTCAGGCATAAGTAACTCAATACGTTTACTGATATTTACTATCTTCATTCAAACTACCTTTGTTAGAAAATCGCGTAATTTAGCGTTATAATCCTACTATTTGTTAGGGTTATGAAACGACTGTTTTAATTAAACACATATCGTGTAACGCCATATAAAACGGCTTTTTAACGATTGAAATCGCATAAAAAGTGTAAAAACTATGATTTTCGCTTGCACGCATTCA
>JBAUIA010000403.1:0-2150 GCA_049680565.1 Phototrophicaceae bacterium | reverse complement strand
GGTATATGTTAGGATATGTTGGCGCATATGCACTCATCGGTATTGCTGCGGTTATCCTTAGCGATACCTATACCAGCACGTCACCAGAAATAGCTACTAAATCGCCAAATTTACCATCGACAATTTTATTGATTGCGATGGGCAGTTTACTGTTGCTGCTAACCATTCGTAATTGGCGCAAAAAGCCGTCGAACGATCAAAAACCGCCTCGTTTATTTGCTATTTTAGATACTATCACGCCCTTTAGAGCCTTCTTATTTGGCGCGGTGGTGACTGTCGTTAATATTAAAAATTTTGCTATATTTATGTCAGCCGTTTCTATTTTATTGCTCAGTGATTAGATCTTATCGACAAAATTAGGAATTGTATTGTTGATTGTGTTGGTTTTTTGTGCGTCTGTCATTGTGCCTGTTGGCATCTATCTTATTTTCCCAAAAAGTGCCGATGAACGTCTCAATTGGATGAAACATACATTGGAAGCATACAGTCGTCCGATTAGCATCTGGATACCTCTTATCTTTGGTTTCATCTTTGTATTTCAAGGAGTTCGTACCCTATTATGAGTAAAGAAAATTTGTATGTCTTATCATTCAATGATATTCGCGCAATAGATCTACCGCTTGTTGGTGGGAAAGGTGCAAATTTAGGGGAACTGACTCATGCTGGATTTCCAATCCCAACAGGTTTTTGTGTGACAACCACAGCATTTCAAGAATTTGTGAATTCATATCCTGAAATTGTGCAACTGTATGATGAACTTGCAACTATTAGCAATGATGTTGAGCAGGTGCGTGTTGTTGGCGCTCAAGTTCGCCAACGCTTATCGGAGGTGGCGATCCCACAAAAAATAGCGAATGCTGTTAGAGAACAGTGGCTAGAACTTGGTGTTGATGAAGCCTACGCTGTACGCTCTAGCGCGACAGCCGAAGATTTACCTGATGCCTCTTTTGCTGGTCAGCAAGATACCTACCTCAATATAATGGGGGAGCAAGCACTGCTGGATGCTATTCGTAAGTGTTGGATTTCACTCTTTACGGATCGTGCAATTTTATATCGTTATCAGAATCGTTTCGATCATCGGGAGGTTTATCTATCGGTAGTTGTGCAGCAGATGGTGATGTCTGATAAATCAGGAATTTTATTTACAGCAGACCCCTTAACTGGACATCGTCACACCATTGCGATTGATGCAAGTTATGGCTTGGGTGAAGCGCTCGTCAGTGGCTTAGTATCACCTGATGCCTATCGCGTTGATAAGCGTAATCATACGATTATCGACTATCAAATTGCAGATAAAAAGATTGCAATTTATCCTTTAAAAGAGGGTGGTGTTCGCCAAGAAAACTTGAATGAGGAACAACGTCATCAAACTGTTTTAAGCGATGCACAAATTATTAAGCTCGCTGATATGGGTATTCGCATTGAAGCCTATTATGGTACACCACAAGATATAGAATGGGCATTTGTAGGCGATACGATGGTTTTGTTGCAGGCACGTCCAATTACATCCTTATATCCTATCGACGGTTTACAACATCCAGATGATGGTTTGTATACTTATTTCAGCATGGGACATCAGCAAAATATGACCAATGTGATGTCACCACTTGCTGCCTCAATATTGCGCTGCATTATTCCATTAGGTCACGCTCAAAATCCTTATGAAAGTGACTACATGCGCTTAAACGGCGGACGGCTCTTCATTGACATCACACAACCGTTACGTCATCCCATCTTAAAGCACTCATTACCGAATATGCTAGGTCAATTTGATGCACTCGCTCCAGAAACACTAGCGCTCATTATGCAACGTCCAGAATTCCAAGCACCGTCTGAGATGCGTTTGTCATGGTCTGCGATTCGTAATCTGGTGCCGATTATCTATCGAACGATAAAAGCGTTTTTGTGGGAAGATTTAACAGGGCTTGTTGCGCGAGTTAATGAGATTATTGATGAGCATGTTCAAACATCGCAAACACGTCTCAGAGATGTTAAGACTGATGTGGAAAAAGTTCATGTCATTATTAATCTCATTCAGTCATTCTATCGTGTTGTGCTCAAATGGGTGCCGTATTTTGTGGCAGGTGAGCTTGCAAAACGCTTACTGATGAAGATTGCAAGTCGATGGCAAGATGTGATTGATATAGAAG
>JBAUIA010000402.1:0-18712 GCA_049680565.1 Phototrophicaceae bacterium | reverse complement strand
CTGATGCAGAAGGTAAATTCCATACAGCAATTTGGACAGGCTTAGGCAATATCTCACCAGCAAATATCGAAACAGATACATTCTAAAATACCAATTATCATGGGAGCGTAGATTTACGCTCCCATATAACGCCAGTATCCTTCAATTACGTAAAATCTTCTCATCAACCCTCTTTTAGTTATCCACACAACCAATCATTATCTCTCTACGATAGGTCAAACGAGTCATATTTGAGATTAGAAGCATGAAACGATCACTTGTGCTATGCTGTTAGCATATTTGAATAAATGATATGAGAGAGTCCCATATGCCAAATTTGCAAACCTTATTACGCGAACATGATGAAGGCATTTTGCCAACGATTGCGAGCGTGTGGGGCATTAAAGTCACCAATATGAGCACAGAAGAGCAATTACGGGCATTACATGATGGCATGCAATCGTCTGATAAAGCGGAAACGGTTTGGAGCAAATTAGGTGACGATGAACGCCAAGCGATGCAGACCCTCATTGGGAGTAATTTGCAAATGCCAAGTGCCTTGTTCAAGCGCTTATATGGGGATATGCGGAAGATGGGCAAAGGGCAAGTCGAGCGTGAGAAACCGCATAAAAATCCAGAAACCATCACCGAAGGTTTATTCTATCGCGGTTTAATTGGTGAGCATTTTGTGCAGAGTAAAAAAGGCATGGTAGGTACAGTTTATGTCGCTGATGATCTGATTGAATTTTTACCGGCTCATAAAACCGCTTACGAAGGGCTTGAAAATGAACCATTACCCTCTCAAGTAGCCATGACGGCTGTCGATCACTTGATGCCCCTTGAAGAAGATTTCATTGATGAAATTCAAGTCGCCAATACCTCAATCGTGGATGATATGTGTACACTCTTGGCATATTTACGCAATCACACGGCAGGGGTCATGGAAGATGATTTCTTGCCAGCCGATATTGAGCGCTTAATGCCCTATCTACTCGATAAATCGCCTGAACGCTTGCACTTTTTGCTTGGTGTAGGGGCTTCCGCCGATTTAATTACCACACAAGATGGACGCGCCTATCCCAAGCGTAGCAGTTTACAAAAATGGTTGGATAGCAGTCGTAGCGCCCAACTCAAGACCTTATTGGATGCGTGGCATGGTAGCATTATCTATCGTGATATGTGGCATGTCGCAGGTTTGCATGTGGATTATGATGCAGGCTTCCCTTACGACCCGACATTAGGGCGTGAGGCAGTGCGTGAATTTTTAGAAAAAGTTGCGCCTGCTAGTGATTGGTTTGCAATTGATGAATTTGTGGATGCTGTCAAAGCCCTCGATGCCGATTTTCAGCGTCCTGCTGGCGATTATGAAAGTTGGTATATCCGCAATGATGGTGGCGAATATTTACATGGCTTTGAAAGCTGGGATGCTATCGAAGGGGCATTGATTGATTATTATATTAAATTCCCAATGCACTGGCTCGGTTTGGTCGATATTAGCGAAGATGCGGCGCGTTTAACCGCTTATGGACGCGCTTATTTAGGCATGATCGATTTCCCAAATCCACCAGAATCTACTGAGCCAATTACAATTACAGATGAAGGCGTGTTGGTTGTTTCACGGCGGGTATCACGGGTGGATCGTTTTCAGGTGGCACGGTTTAGCACTTGGGGCGAACCTGACGAACAATATTATTATCGCATTGATGCTGATGGTATCGAGATGGCAGCGTCCCAAAATATCACAACAGGGCATATTTTAACCTTCCTTAAAAAACATGCTGATGGCAAGCCCTTACCGAATCGGATCAATCAATTGTTGGAAAATTGGCAAGGTGGCGCTAGCACCGTCACCAATGTCACCTTTGAATCCTTGCTGGTCTTACGCACGACCTCACCAGAAATACTAGATCGTATCTACAATGAACCTGCATTGAGGCGTTATTTGGGTGCAAAATTGGGCGCGATGGCGTGTATTATCCGCGCCGATCAGAAAGATGATTTGCAGGTGGCTTTGGGTGATGTTGGTATCAAGGTCGAAATTATGTAGCGCATAATAGATCGCACAAACTACAAAAACGGCTAAGTGCCTGCTTGACTATTATAAGGCTGAGACTTAGCGGTGATTGCGTTTCATGAAGCGAATTTCTAGCGTTAAGCGCCCAATGGTAATCGTATCTCCATCCATAATATTGTAGCGTTTGAGTGGCATCGCACGTTGTCCATTAACAAATGTACCATTAATGCTATCGAGATCAACCAGTACGAGATTATCTTTGATTTGCTTAATCATAGCATGATGACGCGATACACCCAGATCATGTCCATCAAACATTTCTAAATCGACAGTAACAGGCGGATCATCTTCGCGTGGTTGGCGACCAATTACAATATCGTGAGCCGTCTGAACAGCATATTCAGCGCCATCAGGCAATACAAAATAAATCGTCACTGGAACAGCACCGCTTTCCAAGCGTTGACTATCATCAATTGCAGGGCGTAGCTTTTTGCGATTAAATAGCGTGACTACGTTGTTGTCATCATCGGTATACTTGCCCATAACCTGATAAACTCCTCAATGCTTCAAATCTATAACTGAATTCTAACTTATTTTAATCATAAAACAATTAGTACCAACAGCACAACGGCTTAGTCTATAGGTTTTGTTAGGGAATCTGAACGTGATGCACTACGACTATCCGGTTTTTCCCAGCCTAAGCGGAAAACTAAAATTGATCCACCAAATTCGAGGGTATCGCCATCGCGCAATGTAATCTCTTCTTGGGGTTGCAATACATGATGATTAACACGCGTCCCATTACTACTATCAAGATCGGTCAAATACCAACGATCATTTTTACGATTAAAACGTGCATGAGGGCGCGAAATCGAGGGGTCTTGAATCAGAATTTGCCATGTGGCGGTGCTGGTTGCGCGTCCGATCAGCAATTCATCAATCAGCAGTGCAATCGTTTGACCTTCTTGCGGACCATTGGTCACAATCAAACAGGCTTGCCCTGTGGGGTTCGTCGCTTCAATGATCGTGCTATTGCCATCGACAAGATCAGCCTCACCCACAGCAAGAAATTCGAGAATTGGCTCAAATAAGCGAATCACATCCCCTGCGATTAACGGGGCAGGTGCTTGAACAGCTTGATCGTTGACGAATGTCCCGTTACTGCTAGCGAGATCATTAATCATGAAGAATCCATCCCGATATTGTATGACGGCATGTTGCCGTGATACATGCTGTTCTGCAATCTGAATATCATTGGTTGAAGCACGCCCAATGGTTACGGTTGCGCCTTCATTGAGGACATATTCTTGCTGTTGATTGTTGGATGGGTCAACCCAGCGAATTTTTGCAACTGATTCTTGTTGTGTCATATCCGTGTGCGATCACATTTATCTATCGTGTAAATCTTAACTGTAATATAGCACACGCTTAACTGGAAACACAATTAACGATTCGCAAAAGTGAGATTCGCTAAAGCCATAAAACCAAGTGAGACGAAAAATCAAGCCGAATGTATAGGGGCGTTGCTGTTTCTATGCTAGTCAATTAGCGAAACATGCTTTAGAACATCGTAAGGGCGTGGTACATCGCGCCCACCAACCCAAGGTTTCAATGCCTCAATCGGTGGAATATCTTTTAGAACTCAGAAAACTGGCTCATCCCTATCTTCCTTCAGAAATTAAACCATTGAACTACCCTAAATGACTTTCCTGCACTTCAAAGAGGCGCAAGAGTTTAATGGCCACTTGTAAGTTGGTGCGGATAATCGGGTCTTGTAGATTAAAATCAATGATATGGTTGATCCGTTGTAAGCGATAATTGAGTGTACTCCGATGGATATGTAAGCTATCGGCTGTTGCCACACCATTGCTGCCACTATCCAAATAGGCTTCTAAGGTGCGGAATAAATCAGCTTGCGTTTCATCCAGTAAGCGCCTCAATAAGGGGACATACTGATTGCCTGATAAGGTAGTTGCCCCTGCATGATAGAGTGTATGCAAATAGCCTAATTCTGAAAAATAGATGACCTTACGTGCTGGGTGCAAGCGTTGTGAAATATACAGTACATCTCGGCATTGATCGTAGGCTTGCCGGACTTGCTCTGCACCTTGTTGTATCCCACTAACGCCTACGCGCGGTATCCCTTCTACACACACATTCGATAAGTGAACACGCACTTGCACTTTTTCTGTAAAATGGCGTAGTTGCTCATCGACTTGTGCCAAGATCAGCACTTGCCCTGCAAATTGCCCGACAACGGCTTGCCAGCCATCAGTTGCAATAATTTGGTTGACAGTGCGATACAATAAGCCTAATTTCTGAGAGCCATTCATCGCACATTCCAGTACGATCATCACATAAGGCGAGCGCAAATCGACCCCATAGCGCATAGATGTATCCGTGAGGATTGTTTCCCGATTGGCATTGCCTTCGATCAATTGACTCATCAATGAGCCTTTGAGCGAGGCTTCCGCACTTTGGATACTCTCCTGATAGAGCATCATCAAGGCTGCAATCGTACTGCCGATTTCAATTGCCATCATATCAATTTCAGTCAGTTTATGCTCATCAGCAATAATCCACATGAACCCATAAATTTCGCCATGCACCACAATCGGCGCGAGGATGCGTTCCATTTCTAAACCGACATCTGCCATGACTTCTAAATGCTTAGGGCGTAAATGTTGGCGAATTTCTGGCAAAATCCCTTCTTTTTCGAGCGCTTTCACCAATCGTGGATCAGTTCTGCCGTGTAATTGCGTATAGCGCCGTGCTTCATCTACCTCTGCAATATTATGAGTCGCAATTGCATCAAAATGATCGGTTTCAATGCTGACACTATGATTGAGCAATTGCGCCAAGCGTTCCGCAAGATGCCCTAATCCACCCCCTTCTAAGACGAGGTTGGTCAAGGTTTGATGAATTGTCAACGCACGCCGTTGGACGGCTAAACTGGATTGGCTGATGCCTTCATTAATCGCTTGCGCAATATCGACAAAACGCGCCGTGAATGGAATTTCAATCAAGGGGAATGCAACATCATCCGCGACTTGGCGCAGATAGTGTGGGATCGCATCAATATAGCGCCCAATGGTGATAACTAAACCTGCGACATTTTTTGCTGCGAGTTGCTGAATATATTCACATTGTTCAGCTTCATTATCAGGCATATTGAAAATCGTTGTCATCACCAACTCACCGCCATTGAGCCAGTTAGCAGCGTCAGGCACACCTGCATTATGCACCCAGCGCACCTCGCGCGATAAGCCCTCATGCCCAGCGACGACCTCTGCCGTATGCAATAACTCATGTTGGAGAATTTCCGCAACTGATAGCATCGCAAATCCTTGTTACACTTTAATCATCAGGCATCATAAAGGCTGAGTGTATCATGATTCACTGCGATTCATCGCGCTTAACGTACAATATGCCTAAATTGCTCGTCAACATCACCCGTTGTTCTTCATAGAGCGTAACCCCCGTAAAATCAAGCTGACGAATATCAAAAGCCGTGATATTTGCGCCGCGTAAATCAGCATATTCGATTTTGAGATGTGTGGTCATTGCTCCTGCAAAATCACAAGCTGTCAGATTGCAATGCGATAGGTTGGCTTCGCGTAAATCGGCTTGCTCAAAGATAGTTTTTGATAAATTACAATGTTTCAGTTGTGCATCCCGCAAATCCACCATCCGAAAATTGCAATCGGTGATTTCTGCTACATCGTTAAAGCGTGCATGTACAAATGATCCACCTGTTGCATTGGTTTTATGAAATTTGCTATTAAATAATTGGGCGCGTTCAAAGCTAGCTAGGCGTAAATCGCAGTCGATAAAGTGGCAATTTCGGCAATCTGCTTCATAAAAGCTACACTCACTGGGATAATCGTAAAATGAACAATCTTGGAAGTGCGCTTCATTCAAATGTGCAAAACTGAAATTGCAGCCGATGAATGTACAATTTTTGGCGTGCAAATTATTCAGTTGGGCGCTACGAAAATTGACATCACGGAAGGTACATCCGCGTAAATCAAGCGCATCGGCATCCAGTCCACTACAATCGATTTCGTCCTCGCTGATATTCCGAAATTTATGTTTGCCTTGTTGTACTGCATCAATAAAAGTCACATACGTCCTTATTATCATCACGACATCGTCTATGCAGTATAAAACAACGATACATTGTGATGCAACACGACGAGGATGCCTCCGTTGTTGGTGTATTGATGGGTATCTAATGTAAACTTTGCTGTATTTTTAGAAATAGTAGTGAGGGATTAATTATTTCATGTTCTGCATGATTAAAAGAAACGTGATATGTGAAACAAATCCATATAAATTAGGCACAACAAAGCAGTTTTGCCACGATGGCACGAAGAACACAAAGAAAAATGCGCTGACGCAAACAAGCCCCGACGCATGAGACGGGGCTTATCACAATCACGATCTAAACAGACTTAATTGTCGTCTTGTGCTTCATGTCCTTGTGTCACGCCATCGGTCACAAGGTCTTTTTCACGATGCTCATCATTGGGGCTTTGCAAAATCATCACTTTGAAGAATTCTGCGTAGTCGACCCCCACACGTTGACCGCTCATTGCATTGCGCTCTTTGATGAATTTGAGTGCGCCATTTTCCAAATCGTCACCTGTCCCCAACTGAGACGCATGGGCGCGTAAGGAATCTAACTTTTTATCCATTGTGCTGCTAATATCCACATAATGGGTCGGCTCAAGGGTTAGATTAACCCATAGTTGGCTCACCTTATGCGGTTCATAGCCTTCTTCTAGTAATTCAGGGAAAATTGGGCGTGTTTCACTACTTGGGAAGGTGGCATAGAGTGCTGCTTCACCTGCTGCACGGTGGTCTGGATGATTGATGTAGCCATCCCCAAAAAAGACTGTGCGTGGGTCTTGGCAAACAACACGATCAGGTTTGACTTCGCGCAAAATACGGGTTAAATCACGACGGAGTTCGAGCGTGGGTTGCAATGTGCCATCAGGATAACCTAAAAAGCGTGTATCCTTGACACCAACGGCTGCCGATGCTGCTAATTGCTCCGCTTTGCGTTTTTCAGCAAGTTCTGCCCGAATCACACCGGGTTCATTGCTGCCACTACCGCCATCCGTGATGATGACATAAGTGACTTCTGCGCCTTCTTCAATCCAACGGGCAATTGTTCCTGAACACCCAAATTCAATATCATCATGATGCGCCACGATCACAACAACATTCATCGGATGAGGGAGTGATTGTGCAGCAACGATAAATTGTGGTTGCATAGTTTTTTCCTAGTGTAATAACAATTATGGTATAGATGCATTCAATCACAACTTGCTTACCATGCCTACTATGTGGATTAAATATTCAGCGAATGCTCATTGAGCGCATCAAGCATCCTCTACAGTGAATTGCTCATCTAACCATGCCACAATCGCATCAGAAACACTCTCTAATTGGTTAGCAAATAAGCGTGTGCCATGTGCATTGCCGAGATATAAGCGCGTACTGACATAGCCTGTTGCCTCGCTAAAAAACGAACGCACTGCGGTTGCGCTGGCACGGTCATTATGGGAAGCGATCAATAGCGCATTAAGCCCATTGATGAGCGCATCCGCAGGCATCACACCGCGATAATCAATACCGGGCGATAAGGCAACCGTAGTCACGCAATCCGTATCATTATCACATGCTAATAGCGCCACATTGCTACCAATACTCGCGCCAATGATTCCAACTTGAGAAACGATCTCTTGCTCACCTAACCAATCAAACCATAATTGGGTATCATCGAGCGCTAAATCCCAATCTTGAGCGCCACCTGTTGCACCATGCCCTCGTAAATCGACATTGAGAACAACAAAGCCAGCATCTAACAGCGCAGGTATCAGGGGATCATAATCGCCACGACGACCACCGAGCATGTGTAATAAAATCACAGCAGGCGCATCATCGGTGACCATTACAGGTGGCAGATAATAATCCGCAACCAATGTTAAATCATCGGCAGCATCTAGTTCTACTGTTTCAAAAACAGGAACATCTTCCTGAGCCGTTGCTACAAAAACAAGTAATAACATCATAATCAGTATTAGGGCTAAACGACGCATCTTACTTTCCCTTTCTCTTTTTATATTTTCTAACACATTAGCATGAAGAAATAACTAAGATGTTAAGCTATTCATAAAAAATAGGGTGATCTAAGCATGAGAATTGTGTAATGAAAACCATGTCTCTGCTTGCTGATTTTACAAGGATAGATTAGTATCATGCCGACTTGCACAGTTAAGGGTATGAACGATGGCATCTACAGTAAAAGCAAAGAATACACCGCAGAGTACAGGACGTTTTGGGACATTAACAGGTGTTTTTACACCCAATATTCTAACCATTCTCGGACTCATCCTCTTCTTACGGCTAGAATATGTGACAGGACAAGCGGGTTTATTCGGTGCATTAGCGATTGTCCTACTTGGGAATGCGATTTCGCTATTAACAGGCTTATCACTCTCTGCCATCGCCACTAATATGACCGTTCGTGCAGGGGGTAATTATTACATTATCTCGCGCTCGTTAGGTTTAGAAATTGGTGGAGCAATCGGTATTCCGCTTTATTTATCACAAGCGATTAGTGTTGCTTTTTATATCATTGGCTTTACCGAAGCGCTCCTTACAGTTGAATTTTTTACACAATTTGACCCACGCCTGATCTCAACATTTGTGACATGCGTTTTTATTGTGATTGCTTATATCGGTGCTGATTTTGCACTCAAGATACAATATTTTATTTTAGCGATTTTGCTATTCGGATTAGGCTCATTTTTCGTGGGTGGCTTCATGACCTTTGGCAGTGTCAGTGTGCCTGCATTGCAACCTAATTTTACGGAAGGTGTCAATTTCTGGATTGTCTTTGCGATTTTCTTCCCTGCTGTGACAGGAATCGAAGTTGGGGTCAGCTTATCGGGTGATCTAAAAGACCCATCAAAGAGCATTCCACTGGGTACAATTGCCAGTATTCTATTTACAGCAGTCATCTATATTTTAGTGATTATTGTCTTTGCCTTTAACCTCACCAATGAACAATTATTAGTTGATTCACTTGCGATGCGTCGTCTGGCAATTATCCCTAATGCCATTCTTGCAGGGGTTTGGGCGAGTACGCTCTCATCGGCATTGGGCAGTATCCT
This sequence comes from Phototrophicaceae bacterium, assembly GCA_049680565.1. Taxonomy (GTDB): domain Bacteria; phylum Chloroflexota; class Anaerolineae; order Aggregatilineales; family Phototrophicaceae; genus JAUZRW01. Next base: position 9,535 of record JBAUIA010000402.1, on the reverse strand, counting down.
TGCAGCGCCACGCACTTTACAAGCCATCGCCAATGATGATGTTGTTCCGCGTTGGATGGCAAGCAATATGGGTAGTAAAACAGAACCTCGTATGGCAGTTCTGATTACAGGTGCAATCGCCTTCACGGTGATTTGGGCAGGTGATTTAAATGCCGTTGCGCCCATTATCTCGATGTTCTTCTTGAATACTTACGGCATGGTCAACCTCACCAGTGCCATTGAAAAACTCGTTGATAATCCGAGTTATCGTCCACGCTTTAAAATTCCTTGGTATGTGTCGATGTTGGGTGCAGTCGGATGTTATGGGGCAATGTTCCTTATCAATACCCCAGCTACCATCGTCGCAATTGTCGTCAGCTATGGCTTCTTCATCTACTTACAACGCCGTAGTATTGAAAGCACATGGGGTGATGTACGCTCAGGGGTTTGGTTTGCCATGAGCCGTTGGTCATTGCTCAATCTCGAAAAATCACGCTGGACAGTCAAAAACTGGCGACCCAATATCATTGTCTTTACAGGGCAACCCCATAACCGTAAACAATTGGTCGAAATGGCACGCTGGCTCAGTCTCGGACGGGGACTCGTGACCTTCTTCCAATTAATTGTGGGCGATACACGCGATATTGCAAAAACAGGCATTCAAGATACAGCGCGTCGTGCCATCCAAGAGTATATTGCCGAAAACGATATGTCCGCTTTTGCCGAAGCCGATATTGTCCCCGACTTCCGTACAGGGGCACGTCTGGTTGCACAATCACATGGGATTGGTGGCATTACGGTTAATTCTGTGTTGATGGGATGGTCGCGCACACCTGACGGACGCACCATGCAAATGCACCTCTTGCGTGATCTTGTTTTGCTCAAGAAATCCGTCTTATTCCTCAATCATGATAATGATCGTGATTTTGGCGAACGCGCTCGTATGGATATTTGGTGGCAAGGGAGTGGTGGTAACGAAGATTTGATGCTATTGCTTGCTTATCTCATTGAACGCCACCCCACATGGCGTGATTCGCAAGTACGCCTCATCCGTATTATTGATGATAAAGCAGGCATCGAAGATGTAACAATCCATATGAATGCTCTGTTACGAGAAATCCGTGTGGATGCCGAAGTCCTTGTGATCGTCAATAATAATAAGGAAAAACCTGTCGCCCAAGTCATCCGCGAAACGGCTGCTGATACCGATCTCACAATTTTAGGGATGGGTTTAGCCAACGATGGTGATGAAGCCCAATATGCTGAACGCCTGAACGAACTTGTAGAATCTGTTGGCTCAGTCTTGCTCGTCCGTAATGCCGAAAGCTACGACCTGCTCGATACAGATTAACAATGCTTGCATAAGCCTGTACTGGCTGAACCATTAAGCCAGTATAGGCAAGGTGACAATTGCCGTAAAATCATCAATTGAGGCATAACGATCATCAGGGTCTTTGAGTAATGCGCGTTGAATCGCCTCGCTGATGTTTTCAGGAATCCCTAACATCATCTTACTAACATCAGGGGCTGGTTGCGTCAGATGGGCAAATAATTTTTGCCCTGCGTCGCCTTCAAAAGGTGGTTTGCCAACGAGCATCTCATAGAGGACGATTCCCATTGCATAAATATCTGCGCGGTGGTCAACGGTATCCATCGCACGGATTTGCTCAGGTGACATATAATCAATTGTGCCAATGGCAGCTTCACCCGATGGATCGCTGGTATCATTCACGAACTTGACCAAGCCAAAATCAATCAAACGCACCTCGCCTGTTTCACTCAGCATGATATTCCCCGGCTTAATATCCCGATGTACCATCCCTTGTGCGTGCAAATAAGATAATGCAAGCGCTGTCTCATGGAAAATATTTATCACACGTTCAATCGGGAGTTGTCCAGCTTTCATCAATGTTTTGAGGCTCTGCCCTTCAATATAATCCAGCACCATATAAGGCATATCATTCACCTTACCTGTGGTATGCAGTCCGACGATATTAGGGTGAGATAACGCCCCAATCGCTTGGATTTCACGGTCAAATTGCACACGGTTCAACTTATTTTTACTCACAGCAGCGATCATCGTTTTGATAGCGACTAATTTCTGATTAAATACGCCTTGATAAATTTCGCCCATACCACCCCGATCAACCACATTCAAAAATTCAATATCATCGACAATTATTCCCGAAAATTGCCCTGCATTGGTAATCTCGCGCGGAATTTGTGCGCGTCGTAATTGGTTAAGATCGAAGCGTAAGCCAAAAATCCGCCTATCCAGCAAATTTTGAACAGCTTGTTGTAAGGGATTATAGAGAATCACAATAATCAACAGCATAATCCCAATTGCAAAGAGTGCATTACCACTAATCGCTTGAACAAGCGCAATCCCTACCGAGAATACGATTAATAGAATAAGCGTTACACCACTCGCAACGGCTGCCTTATTCAGCAATAGATCAATATCCCATAAGCGTGATTTTGTTATCGCAATCAACAGTGTAATCGGTAACATAGCAAAGGGAATCATGATGAAAAATGTGCTGGAAATTAAACGGTAAATCAGGCGGATTGCAGGGTAATTAACGATGATTGGGGTCGCAAAATAATCAATAATCAAAAAAGTTATCGGAACAGTATAACTAACGATAAATCCCAAAAACACCCATTTGGATTGTTGCCGTTCTTCGCGTGTGGCATGATAGCGATACCGAACAATCTGTAAGATAATACCGCCAGCCGTCAGCACAAAGAGCATGATTTGTGTGATTGCACCTTGATTAGGTGTGGTATCAGCTAAGGAGTTAATGGGGGTCAAAATGAATAATAGGAGGTATCCACCGGGGAGTAACCAGCGCACCCATTTTGCTTGTAAGCGCCCTGTCGGGAAAGTGAATAAAAGCGTTGCATACAATGTGTTACCGACTACATCAATCATCGCAATCGGTAGCGGATAAATCTCGCTGGCTTTCAAGAACGGTAAAATCCATGTGGATACCCAAGCCATCAAGAAGAATCCTGCAATCGCTGCAATGCGATTCTCACGACTCACTAAAACGAGGTATAAGCCCACACCAAGCGCTAAACCGACCAGCATCAATTCAATTGTTATAATATAAGTAGGATAAAATGCAATGGGTAAGCCCCACCCACTCAATACCTCGCTAAATAAGGTTTGTGAATCGGATAAGCGATCTTGATACGCTAACGGAAATCCTTGTGCGATGAAAAATAAAATCAGCGTGGCAAAAATACCCCATATCGGCAAAACCCATTTTTCTTGTTGATCCACAATGCGCTCGGTGAGAGACTGTGTATGCTGTTTCATGATTAACGCCTCACTCTATTAGTTGATCGCATCTCATTAAAGTCAATCTATCCTACGTTATTTTTGACCAATGTCACCTGAAAAATTTATATATATAAGCAAAAAAGCCGAAAATCATATTTCGGCTTCACGTCATATTAATATGATCTAACGCTAATTCAACACGCTATTTTCTGTTTAACTCTTGAGGAAAAGCTTCAACGCTGCAATGGTATCATCAATGCGTTCAGGATTAATCGAATAACACTTGGCAACATCGCGCCGACGTTCACTTAAATAACCCGATGCTGTCAATTGGCGTAAATGACGACTCGCGCTCGATTGGCTTAACTCTAAGCCTGTAATGAAATCTTGGGCGCAAAGTTCGTCGCTTTCAGTCAACATCTCTAACATTTTCAAACGGGTTTCATCAGCAAGTGCGTTCAAGCGCACCAATAACTCGCTACGACTGAGCGCTGTTGATTTGACACTCGCATTTTTAGGTGGACGCGCCCCAAAGAAGAAAATCATCGTGCTTTCGTCAGGGGTTGCACCCCAACTAATGTAAGGACCTAAATGGGCATTTGGCATAAACACTAAGCGTTCAGCTTTATCAAGGCGTTCTTCAAAGAAATCTTTGCCACGCATATTACGCCCTGTGATGGTTTCAATCGCATCAAAAGCGCTCATACCATCATAATCAATCACTTTAAAGGCATCGACAGCTTCTTGTAAAAGCGGTTTAACGCGCTTCCATTCTGCTTGTACATAGGTATCCCACAAAAATTGCAGATGAGCAGACATATCTTCAACCATTTGATGCGGTACTTGCAACAAATCCCACTCATCTGACCACCGTTCATGGTCGAAGTGGTCACCTTTTTTAGCATATTTTTCTTTTAATGCCTGTTCAACAAATGTTATGTAGGTATCACGATCATTCAAGATTGCCTCATCACCGGGGTATTGTTCATTCTCACGCATCCAATAGAGTGCAAGATCAAGCACTTTTTCATCAGGTAACTGAGCAATCCCAGCAATAAAATCAGGATAATTGCTCGCTGGTACAGCCACTGTAAAATGGTCAATAAACCCAGCGACTTGGTCATTCATCTTGCGTTGTTCGGGAGTCATATTGTAGGCAGTGCGGCTAATCCATTCGTGCAAACCAGAGTGAAATTCCTCAACACTCAGCATCTTAATACTATTGCTGACGATAGCCACTTCATCTAATACTAAATCAACAACAACTGTTGCTGGTGCGAGAATGAAATCCCAATCTGCCACGATACTTACTCCTAAAACTCAACCAATAAAAGTTTACCCAAATTATCGGGTAATTAGATTAAATTTAACATGCTCATAATACCCTGTCAAGGAAACTCCGCAGATATGAGAAAATATATACAAACGCTTTAATACACGATATGTAAAACATAGATCATTCGTGATGTATTAGTCGTTAACATTTCAGTTAAAAGCTACTGAATATGCTATATCATCATCAGCAGCGCTGCGGTATCATGACATATACTATTAATGGATACAACTAACGAGTAAATCTTATGCGGTGTTCTTTTTGGCGGATAACAACCCTACTGCTTGTGATGAGTGTGATTAGTGCCTGTAATACAAATGATGCTACGCCCACAGCAACCCCCACAGCATCGGCAACGCGAACCATTTCCGTAGCAGATATTACGGCTGCAGCAACCTTTATTCGGACATTGCCTGCATCGTTTACACCCACATTTACACCATCAGTCACGCCGACACGTAACACTGCAACCCCAACCCCCATTCCATCGCTCACACCGATTGCAGAAGCTGAACTCTGCGAACGCTTTAGTGTCACTAACTTATTCATCCAAGGTAACATCCCTGCGGATAGCGTAGAGGATTATAAACAAGTTTATATTGATACCGACTCCGTTGTAATTAATTTTGAAATCAAAAATCTCACCACGGATGAAATTATCGGTACAGCAACATTGCCCGGTAATACACCTTGGGAATTTAGCTTCACACCTGAATTTTATCCTGATATTGCTGAATATGAATATGTATTCACACTCGCGGATGCAACACGCTCTGGCTTATGCGAACAACGCGGAATATTTGATACACGCGCTGATGAATTACCGAGAACAGCCACGCCAGAAGTAACGGTTGAAGCCACTGAACCCAGCGAAGTCACGCCTGAAGCCACTGAACTGAGTGAGTCTACGGCTGAGGCTACTGAAGTCAGCGAAATCACGGCAACAACATCAGAACCTAGCACACCGCGCCCATTCCCACCGCGCTAATTATTATCAGCAAGGACGCTCATAAGCGTCCTTCATTTCGTATCAACCAAGATACGTAACATTCATCAATCATTCAGCTAGTGCATACACTGTGATAACACATTGCGATGATAATAAACATATCTTATCAAGGAGACACGAAATATGATAAACACGCAACAACTGGACGCATCCGCAGCCCTTAAAGATGAACAATATTTTAGCTTAACAACCTTCCGTAAAAACGGAAATCCTGTTGCAACGCCTGTTTGGTTTGCCGAAGTTGAGGGGCATTTTTATGTCAAAACACAAGCCGATTCATGGAAAGTCAAGCGAATCCGCAACAATAGTCATGTGATCTTTGCCGCCTGTGATGCGCGTGGCAATATTCACGGCGAAACCTTTAAAGGCATGGCACAACTCCACACCGCAGATAGCCCAACTGGCAAACGTATTGATAAAGCCCTCACCCAAAAATATGGCTTATTCAAACGTGGTTTTGATCTCGTCGGATTGATTCGCAGTGCAGATTACACCTTTATTGAAATCAACCCGCAATAAGGTGATCTCATTAGATTATCACTTCAAGGGTGTCTCGATGTGTCCATCACATATTTTACGATTTTGATATCCTGCCTACCACGTTCGTAATTCAGGGGGGAGATGGTCAACCCGATTCATATAATGAATCCGCATATGCTCAGGGGATGAGCTATACTGCGATTCCGCAAAGTCAATCCGTGTGATGCCTGTATTGTAGTGATTGTAGAACAAGGCATCAGGATGGGTCGGTAATTGCTTGAGCAGTGCCTTCATCACGGAATCTAAAAAGGCAGCATGCGCGACAACCGCAATTCGTTCATCAGATGCTGCAAACTTTTGTAAGCGTAATGCCACACGAATTGCACGCCCTAAAAATTGATCGGGTTTTTCGTGTCCATGATTCACATCCCACCACCCTGCATCGCTTACACTATCAGGCAATTGATAACTGGGATAGCGCTCCGCAAAATCTTGACGATTGAGACCGGGATAATTTCGTACATTACCGTCTGCATCGGATGTAAATAAGCCACCAATTTCAAAAATATCTGTCCAGACTTCTGGTGCTAACCCTGTGGATTCTGCAATCGGTTTGGCTGTATTCAAAGCACGTATCATCGGGCTAACATAGATTTTTGTAAGTCCGAAAGACTCAGGTTCAGGATGTGGCATATCGACTGCATCTGCGAGGAATTGCCCCACGAGTGCCACTTGTTGAACACCTATATCTGTGAGTTCAGGATCATGAGAGCGTTTAAGTTCAATCTCTTCGCGTGTTAAATTGTCATGTGCGAGGGCATTATTCGTGGATTGACCATGTCGAATGAAATACAAGCGCATTACATTTCCTATCGTGTGCTGACTAATAATCCATTGAGTGTAAACCCATTTACAAGAAATAACACGATGAAAATGTCAAATTTTTTTTGCTGATAATGCGATTTAGGCTTGCTCTAGCTCTGGCAGATGCACAATTTCAACATGATCGCCAACGGTAATCACACCTGATGCAATCACACTTGCCATCAAGCCCAGCTTGCCGACAGTATCCGTGCAGACTTGTCCTTGAATATGCTCCAGCCAAACACAACCTGTCCGAAACTTATTGAGGCGCACAACCGCATGGTCACCTAACTTCAAATGTGTGCCTGATGGCAGGGCTTCAATATCAATACCCTGAATTTGAAGTTGCTCACCCATTGCGCCAGCATTTGTTTTGAAGCCACACTGCGCCAGATCATCTAAGGTTTCGCGCATCATAATATTGAGATGCCGTTTGGGATTCCGCCCTGCTTTACGATCCCCATCAATGCCATGCCCAGCTAATAAGGTCACCGTATTAATCGGCACACGAAAAAATTCCCCATGTGTAACATCGGTTGCTTCAGGTTGATAAACAATACTTATGATTTCGCCCATACTCAAAAATCCTATTTTCCTCATCTGATGATATAGACACAGTCTAAACGCCAAAAATTACACCCACATGACAAGCTAGTTAAGATGGGTGCAATGATTTAAGGTTTCTAGCAACCGTACACTGAACAAATGAGCGAGTTGAACAAAACAAAGTCTCTGCTAAGGTTGGATTTATCACAAAACAGCCTGAAAGAGACGAAGATGTTCAACTCACGCAGTTATAGTAAATGGCAAGCGATGTTAAAGCAACTACTTCCTGATAATTGTCAGAGCCGATTAACGAATTTAGTGCTGCTGATGGTGGGAATATTCGAGAGTAAAAGCGTGTATCTAAGCCTGTTAGCGCGTAAAATTCCGATTCGAGCCAAAAAGTTGAGTCTAGCGAAACGCTTTGAACGCTTTTTGGACAATAAGGCAGTCAAAGTTGAAGCGTGGTATCATCTATGGGCAAGTTGGTTGCTTCAATCAGCTAGTGCAGGTGGCACAGTGCATTTAGTCATCGACAGTACCAAAGTGAGTGCCTATTGTCGCAAAGTAATGGTGGCAGTGGCGTACCAGCGTCGTACCCTCCCGATCATGTGGGATTGGGTTGAGCATTCACGTGGACATTGCACGACGCCGTTCCAGATTGCCTTATTAAGACGGGTACAGCAGTTAATCCCGGCAGATGTCAAAGTATCGCTGGTTGGAGATGGTGAATTTAATCACTCATTGTTGATTGAGGAACTTGAGTTTTGGGGATGGGATTATGCCTTGCGCCAGAAATGCAACACGCTGATTATGCAAGATCATGATTGTGAGTGGCATCGCTTGGATAGTTTCGGGGTGAAACGGGGCGACATGCTCTGGTTAGGCAAAGCCTTGCTCACACAAGCCAGTCCTTACCCAACAAACATCGTTCTGCACTGGAAACGTGACGAAAAGGTGCCATGGTTTCTCGCTACCAATCTCTTGTCAGCACGCCCTGCGGTGCGATTATATAAGCGGCGCATGTGGATTGAGGAAATGTTTGGGGACATGAAAGCACACGGCTTTGATCTGGAGCTCAGTCGCTTACGCACGCCACAACGCTTATCTCGTCTGACTCTTGTCGTTTGCATTCTCTATGTTTGGCTTGTGACAACAGGGGAATTTGTCCTAAAAAATGGATTACAAGATGAAGTTGATCGCACGGATCGTCAAGATTTGAGCATTTTTCGCACGGGATGGGATTGGCTCGAACGGCGATTTGCTCTTGATGATCCCATCCCTATTTTATTCAGACCTGATTTCTCTTTGATGTCGGGTTGCTAGTAAGGTTTTGAAAAGAGATAGGCTTTTGTAGGGACGAGGCATGCCTCGTCCGTCGTGATGGGGGCGGGTGAGTTAAATGCTCAAGAACAGTAAATCGCATCCTCACCAGAAATGAAGTCAAATTCACCGCGTGCATCAATTGTCTGTGAACCACTGCTTGCACTAAAATCAAAACTTCCGCTCACAGGTTGCCCTGCTTGTGTCGCTAGATTATTGATAATCACAATGCCATTGACATTGGCAGCAAAGACACGCCCATCTGCAAAAAAGACCGAAGCGCTTGCTGCTGAACCATCGCCTTGATTATTGGCTAAGGTGTAATTATCAGGTGTTGCGCCTGTTGGCAAAATGAGGCTCACTTGCGGGAACATATCCAAAGCTGGACGAATCACATAGACATTATTTTCGCAATTAATGACACCGCGTCCACTGAGGCTTTCATTGCTTGCACCACTTAATTCTGCTATGAAGCCACCATCCGCACCAGCATCACCCAAGCCAAAACCACTGCCCGGATCGCCCGATACCTCAATGTCGTCGGCACTTGCGCCTTCGCGTGTCGGAACGGGTTCATTATTACCAGTCGTATCTGTCGTTGTTGTCGGCGCACAAGCCCCTAATAGGGCAACAATTATCAAAATCACCAAGCGATCAATCATCTACAATTTGTCCTTTTTTAGTATAAAAACGGATCTATAGTTTATCATGTTTA
>JBAUIA010000401.1:0-1586 GCA_049680565.1 Phototrophicaceae bacterium | reverse complement strand
ACCCTGCTTACTACTTTGTGGAAATCTGATTCAAACTATGAAGTATTATATTTACACGACATATGTCCTAACTTTAATTATTGTTTGTCGAGGCTTTTCAAGACCTGCGCTAATTGTTTAACCTTATCAGTAAGATTATGATGTTGCTGTACATAATGATAATTGTTTTTGCCTAATTCTTTACGCCATTTATGGTCTGATATGAATTGCTCTAATGCGCGCTTCATGGTTTCAAAGTCACCATTTGCAACAAACCCACAATTGTTTTTTGTAATGTATCCATCGGGATCAACAGCAAATGTTAGAAGGGGTTTAGAATATTTGCCTGCTTGCAAAAATGTATTCGGAAAGCCCTCGAGTGGTGATGTATTAATAAAAACTAGGGCATTAGCAAAATATGTTTCTATATCAGCATACGCAACGTTTTCGATGACTGTTACATTATCAGGGCATTGAGCAAGTATTTCATTATGCAGACTTTGAAGCGTTTGATTCATTATCATAACAAAGTGAATAGCAGGGCAAGCAATCGCTAGCTTAATCAATAATAGAGGATCTTTTTCTGGATGAGAACGACCAATCCATAAGGCATATTTTTCACTTGTATGGCTCTGTAAGTCATCTAAAGCGATAGGGTTTCTGATGACCAATGCCTCTTTATCAAAATTTAGTCTAACTAAATCGGATTGTTGTGAGGTTTGAGCAATGATAAGACTCGCTGCGTCGATTACAAATTTAGTAGAATGTACTGATTTTGCATCTTTAGACTTCAAAGGATCATCATTGTCTAAAGAAGAGAAGTTCCGATCACTTGCTCCGAAAAAAACAAATTTCTTATTCCTTGCTTTACAAAATGCAACAATTTCACTGACACTTATGCGTGTACCAAAAACACAATATATATCCGCATTTACTATATCGTAGATAGCATATTTATCAAAAGCAAGCACCTTATCCTGTAAGATAATCCTCTTATGAGGATTCATGCTTGATCTCACTTGTTGGAATAAACGGCGTAAGCCTAATAGTCCGATTTGCAAAAGCGTTTTTGGGGTTAGAGGTTTTATTTTAATATATGGAAATGTTGATGTTCTTACAAAATAGAGTCCCATTTTTTGACGCGATTGGCTAATCCAGTGAGAGTCATCATAATAGCCTGTATGAGCATATACAGCTACCCCATCCCACATTTCCGAAGATGTGTGACCATGATTATTGACAATGACACTGACTTTAAAATCTTTGTGTCTAGCAAGCGCTTTAGCAAATAGTGATGAGCGCACTTCCGCACCACCAAAATTGTAGCTTGTGTTCGCATTATAGAGTGAATAAGCGAGTGGAATGACAAAACAAATATGTGCTTTTTGTGATGTACTCATCTAAGACCAAGCTTTCTGCCATATTCGTTTAATACCATAATAGATGAGATATAACACTTCAGAATAGCGAATGGATTTCTTTTTAGATGTTTTATATTTTCGAATTAAGTCATGATAAACAGTCTCTACCCGATCAACTTCGCGATCAAGATTACCAATATCTGCGACAAGCGCTTTACCATTATCGACAATGGTCTGATATAGAAT
>JBAUIA010000400.1:0-4826 GCA_049680565.1 Phototrophicaceae bacterium | reverse complement strand
GTGCTGACCCTGTAGAAGAAGTAGCGCGTGCTGCGGAAGAAATTCAAGCTGAATTGGATGCAATACTAGGTGATTAGTGTGATAGTGACCTGTCGCTAAACTGATAACTACCACACCATAAAATGTGAGGAGGGTATATTTCCAGATATACTCTCCACCTTGGGAGGATAATCCAATTGACTATCAAAAATCAAGTTGTGACTGTGCAACGCAACCAAGCATCAAACAATAATATGTTGTCGTTCTGGGGATTTGTGGGTCCAATGTTCATAGGACTACTAATCTTCACCTATATTCCGATTATCTGGGGCTTTTACCTCAGCTTGCATGAAGCACGGAATACCGTTACCCCACAAGAATTTGTGGGCTTCCAAAATTATATTGATCTTATACAAACACCTGCTTTTATTGATGCACTTCAAACAGGCTTTCTTTTTGCCCTGTTCATTATCCCTGTTACCTACGCCTTTTCATTAGGATTAGCTCTGCTAGTCAATGATTTACCTTGGGGCGAAGGGATTTTCAGAACAATATTCTTTATTCCTACCGCTGTATCCTATGTCATTGCTTCTGTAATTTGGAAGATGAGCTTATTCAATGGCTTACCATCTGGCTTCATGAATAATATTCTCTGGTATGCCTCTGGGATGTCTCCTGTTGCATGGGTAAATACAGTACAACCTCCTCTATATTGGCTTGTACTGGTGACTGTACGCCTCTGGTTACAAGCAGGCTTCTTCATGATTATTTTGCTCGCAGGGCTGAAAGAAATTCCAAAATCACTCTATGAAGCCGCGCGTGTAGATGGTGCTGAACCGGGTTGGCAGACTTTTCGGTACATTACCTTTCCATTGTTACGTGGAACAAGTGTATCTGTCGTACTGCTCATCATGATTCAAGCATTCCAAGCATTTGATGAATTCCGCAATATTTTAACAGCGAATGCCGCCAATGCAGGTGGAGGCAATGCCATTTTGGCTCGTCCACCTCTCGTTTATTTGTATAGCATTGCATTTAGTGATCAAAATTACGGACGTGGGTCTGCGGGCGCATTCATCGTGACACTAATCATCGTCCTTGTGACACTGTTCCAAGCAAGAATATTCGGATTTGGTGGAGAGGACACAGACTAATGGACAGTCAATCAGTTCGATGGAGTTTGATAGCTCGATATACCTTACTGATACTTTTAAGTATCATATTTTTAGCACCTTTTTACATTCTAATTCGCAATGCCTTCATGACTCGTGCAGAAATTGCAGCCTTTGACTGGATATTCTTTCCAGAAAGTCTGCAATGGAACAACCTGACGGATTTATTCAGTGATCCGATTGCACCAATGGCATCAGGACTTTGGAATTCAGCTATTATTTCTACTTTTCAAGTAGCTGGGGAGCTATTGTTTCCTGCTTTAGCGGCATATGGACTTGCTAAGATACCGTTTCGTTGGCGTAATATCGTATTTGTAATCACACTTATTGCCTTAATGGTGCCACCGACTGCGATTTTTATCCCTGCATTTCTTGTTGTAGATCAACTCGGATGGGTGAATACCTTGCAGGGAATTATTGTGCCACGTATCTTTAATGTCTTTAATTTGATTATCTTTCGTCAATTTTTCCTTGCCTTCCCTAAAGATATTGAAGAAGCAGGACAAGTTGATGGACTGAACTATTGGGGCATATTCTGGCGACTTGTTGTGCCAAATTCAGTTGGGATTTTTGTAGCACTTGGCTCAATTAGTTTGCTCCGTAGTTGGAATGGCTATCTCTGGCCTCTCGTCATCGGGCAAAGCAAAGACACATGGACTGTACAGGTGGTTCTCTCTACATTCATGACGGCACAAACGATTAATTTACCCGCATTATTCATGGGATCACTCGTTGCTGTCTTACCAATGGTTATCGTTTTCTTTTTATTACAACGTTTTATTGTTCAAGGTGTTACATCAACGGGTTTAAAAGGCTAATCAATGAATATTCTCCTTATCACAACAGACCAACATCAACGCACTACTTTAGGGAGCTATGGGGCAGATATTTGTCAAACGCCTCATTTAGACCGTTTAGCAAATGAAGGCACTCGTTTCACACAAGCCTATACCAACACTGCAATCTGTACACCTGCGAGAACCTCTATGCTTTCAGGGTATCTGCCATTTCGTCACGGAATGTTGGCTAATTTCGAGCGGAATGTCGGCTATCCCTTAGAAATCCCAGATGGTTTTCCATTATTACCTCATTATTTGCCAAACCATCGGTGCATTAATGAAGGAAAGTGGCACATCGGCAAAGAACGCGGACCCGATTACTACAATTTTGAAGGCGACCACTTTGCAGGTTGGCATCCACCTTATAGCCATCCTACTTATGTTGACTATCTCAAAGAAAATAATTTACCCGAGTTTTCTGTGCGGAATGAAGTACGTGGCACATTTCAGAATGGCAAAGCTGCAATTACACAAATGGGCGTGCATGATGCCCCCGATGAAGCAACATTTCCGTATTTCTTGGCTGAACAGACTATTCAGCGATTAAAAAATGCGGGTGATAAGCCTTTTGTTATCGCCACACAATTTTTTGGTCCTCATCTGCCATACTTTATCCCTGAAAAATATTTGACGATGTATGATCCTAACTTAGTGCAAGCACATCCTTCGATGGCAGAAACTTTTTCGGGTAAACCTGCTGTTCATAAACGTTATAGTGAACATTGGGCATTTGATAGTTATGAATGGGAGACATGGCAGAAAATCGTTGCTGCCTATTGGGGTTATGTAACCATGATTGATGAGCAAATCGGACGTATTTTAAATACATTGGATGAAACAGGCTTATCAGATAATACAGTCGTCATGTTTACATCCGATCATGGCGGATTCGTAGGTAATCATCGTTTGGCAGATAAGGGGCCCGCAATGTATGATGACATTTATCGGATTCCCATGATTGTACGCTCTCCAGAGCAAGCACCAGCCGTCTGTGACCGATTTGTAACGCTCATGGATTTGATGCCAACGATTATTGAATTAGCTGGTGAAACTGTACCCGATGGATTAGATGCAAAAAGCATTGTATCGCTTTTGAACGACCCTGAAGCATCATGGGATGAGGCTGTATTTTCTGAATTTCATGGACATCATTTTCCCTATCCGCAACGTATGATTCGCACAAATACACATAAACTGGTTGTTAATCCAGCAGATGTTAATGAACTTTATGATTTAGAAAATGATCCATTTGAACTCAATAATGTCTACGAACATCCAAGTTATGCCAATATAAAAACAGATTTGATGACATGCTTGTATAATCGACTGGTGAATATTGGCGATAATTTTCATCACTGGTTACCCACTATGTTCGACATAAACGCAGAAGAAAAATCTAATCAGGGTTTAGTGCGCTAGTTAAAAACCAATATAATATTGTAGGCTAAAAGCAGGTATTCCATAGTTAGGGTCATTTAAAGTCAGAATGACTGGAGGTGTTTTTGGCATATGCTATAACAACACCATTTGAACCCGTGTCACTGGATAATTTTAAGATTGTAGGAAGAATATACGATGACAACATCTACGCAGACTGTACCTGCTTTTCATCTCATGACCAAGCCCCGTGGCGCGATTTGTAATTTGGATTGTAAATATTGTTATTTCCTGAGCAAGGAAAAATTATATCCTAACAGTGACTTCCGCATGAGTGAAACTTTGCTAGAGGAATACACACGTCAATATATCGACGCGCAGAACGTGCCGGAAGTTACCTTTGCTTGGCAGGGTGGCGAACCGACTCTGATCGGTCTTGATTTTTACAAGCAAGCAGTTGGATACCAGCAGAAATACAAGCAAGTTGGTATGCAAATTTACAATGCACTACAAACCAACGCGGTGACACTAGATGATGAGTGGTGTCAGTTTTTTTCAGAAAACGATTTTCTGATTGGGATTAGTTTAGATGGACCTCAAGAATTGCATGATGCTTATCGTGTCGATAAAGGTGGCGCACCCACATTTGAGCGTGTACTTGCAGGAATAGAATTGCTGAGAAAACACGGAGTCGAGTTCAATATTCTGACGACAGTTCATGCAGCAAATGCAGACTATCCTTTGGAAATTTATCGCTTTCTGCGCGATGAGGTCAAAACACAGTTTATACAATTCATCCCGATTGTCGAGCGTGCTAATGCGACAGGCTACCAAGAAGGCAACTCAGTGACAGAGCGTTCAGTGAAAGCTGAACAATATGGTGATTTCTTAAATACAATTTTTGATGAATGGGTACGGCGCGATGTCGGACGAACCTATGTGCAAATATTCGATGTTGCACTATCAGCATGGTCAGGCAACAACCCCGGACTATGTATATTTGAGGAAACTTGTGGGACAGCCCTCGCGCTAGAACATAATGGCGACGTTTTTTCTTGTGACCATTATGTCGAACCAGATTACAAATTAGGTAATATTGTTGATATTCCCTTAAGCGATATTGTGATTTTAGATAAGCAAATTGAATTTGGATTAGCAAAGAAAAGCACTTTGCCTCAATATTGTTTAGATTGTGATGTACGTTTCGTATGCAATGGTGGATGTCCGAAGAACCGTTTTATCAACACACCTGATGGTGAAACAGGCTTGAATTACCTATGTGAGAGCTATAAATCATTTTTCACTCATATCAATGAAGCGATGCAATTCATGGCACGAGAACTGAGTTATCAGCGTCCCCCTGCCAATGTGATGTTTTATTTACATGAGAAAGACAAAGCTCTCGAAGAAGCCTTCGCAATATCTGGTCGCAATGATCCTTGTCCATGTGGTAGTGGCG
>JBAUIA010000399.1:0-3663 GCA_049680565.1 Phototrophicaceae bacterium | reverse complement strand
TAAGAGCCTGTTTGAATACACTGTTTAAGGTACTTCAAGACGCACCGTTGTGCGTCCCTACGACCTATAATAATAGTCAATTGTAGGGACATCCAACGGGATGTCTAATAGATTATGACATCATGATCGAATTTCAAAACAGGTTCTAAACAAAATTCACGTTAAATAGTCTAGCAAATCTAAAAAGGAAGGGATTTCAAAATCCCCATTTCTCATCAAAAGTGGCAAAGCGTAGTGGGATGTCTTACCATTAGGTCATATCTATAAATTATTAATGACGAGAGGTTTATTATGGCGAATGTAATTGGTGTTTTGACATCAGGTGGCGATACGCCCGGCTTGAATGCTGCAATACGAGCAGTTGGTAAGACGGCAATTGGTGATTATGATATGAGCGTGATTGGTTTTCGGGATGGTTTTCGAGGGTTGATGGAAAATCGGACGGTGCGACTCGATAGTGCAGCTTTATCAGGTATTTTGACAATTGGTGGCACAATTTTAGGAACAAGTCGTGATAAGCCTCATAAAATGCCTATCGGCGGTCAAGAAATGGATATGCGCGATGCGATTGTCGATGTGTATGAAAAGCATAATTTAGATGCCCTCGTTTGCTTGGGTGGTCGTGGCACAATGCGTAATGCCCATCGTTTATCGGAAAAAGGCTTAAAAGTTCTCACCTTACCCAAGACGATTGATAATGATATTCCCGGTACAGAAGTCAGCTTTGGTTTTGATACTGCCCTCACGATTGCATCCGAAGCCATAGATCGCCTGCATAGTACCGCCCATAGTCATCATCGGATTATTGTTGTTGAAATTATGGGGCATCGTGCAGGTTGGTTAGCACTGGGTGCAGGGATTGCTGGTGGCGCTGATGTGATCCTGATTCCTGAAATCCCTTATGATATTGATAAAGTTGCCGAATCTATTATGGAACGGACGTATAGTGGCAAGCATTTTAGCATTGTTGCGATTTCCGAAGGGGCAATATCGATAGAAACAGTGCAACGTCGGGAAAAGGCAGAAGCTGATCTCGCGCAAGCCAAAACCGATTATAAGCAAGCCAAAGCCGATGATGACAAAAGTGCTAAGAAAGCAGCCAAGAAAGCACGAAAAAAAGCCGAGGCTGAACTCGCTGAACTAGAATTGATTGCGAGCAATAGCACCCAAACATTGACGCATGCTTTAGAAGAACTGACGGGCTTAGAATCACGGGTGACGATTTTGGGGCATGTTCAACGCGGGGGTACACCATCGCCCGCAGATCGTCTTTTGGCAACGCGCTTAGGCGTGGCATGTGTTGACCTCATCCATGATGGCGTGCATGGTGTGCTGGTTGCGATGCGCGGTTCAAAGATTGTCCCTGTTCCTTTTGAAGAATTGATTAATGAACGCAATCATGTACCACTTGACCACACATGGCTTCAAACAGCACGCTCGGTTGGCACATCATTGGGCGATTAAATATAGAAATGATATGACGCTATGCCAATCACCGAACAAGCAATCTTAGAAGCACTCGATAGCAAATTATTTTTGTCGGCTGATTATCCTGAATCTATTTCAGTCCCCCTCAATATAGAGGGGGTTTATGGCGTGCGCTCGGTACAGTCTGCCAATGCTGATGCTAATTTTGTAGGCTTCACACGCTTAACCGAAGATAACGTTCTTGATACCATTGAAGCAGTTCAAGCGGTTTATGATGCACACGGTCATCAATTCTTATGGTCAGTGAGTGATCTCAGCACGCCATCAACGCTAGCGCAGCATCTTGAATCAGCAGGATTCGTGAAAGCATTTGATTTGGTTGGTATGGTACGCAATAATTTACAACCTACAATTACAGTTCATCCAAACATACGGGTACGTATCGCTACAGACGATGATTTCGACGCAGTAAATCGCCTATATCGTGATGCGTATCCGCTTAATGAAGATGAGGTACAAGCGCGTTATCAATCAATGCAAGCACTTGGTGGACATGATTATCTCGCGTATGTGGTGGGTAAGCATCAACCCGTTTCGGTAGCGAGTATGTTCTATGAACGCGATGATCCAATTGCGACCTTGCAAGGAGCAGCAACATTAGAAGCCTATCGCGGCAAAGGATTGTACACGGCACTTGTCGCCCATCGTATTGAAGTTGCACGTCGTGATGGTATCGAAGCTGTTGTGCTGCAAGCCATATCGGCAACATCTGCGCCAATCCTTGCGAAACTAAGTTTTGAGAAGACGCTCGATATTTCATTTTACCGTTCGCCAATTTCAACAAATCTGCAAAAATAAATGCGCCCCAATTATGAACGATTTTTCTAGGAATGGTGTCTTAGTAGATAGATTGAATCATTTTTAGGAGAGCAACACACATGAAAACAAAAACACTCACGTTAGCCGTATCTGCCATGATCTTAGGCACAATCCTTGTGATGGGGATTGCTGTTGGGGTCATTCTAATATTAGGCAATCCAGATAATACCTCATCAATCAATGCTAGCGCACAATCCATTACGAATACAAATACATCGTCTGATTATGTGTATCTCTACGATAGTTTTGAGCATAAGCTCATTCAGGTGATGTTAGCAGATGCTAGCGAACAATTATTTGATCTCGGTATCCCAAATGATCGTTCGGTTTATGTGAATAATATTGTCATTTCCCATGATGGGCGCTTAGGGGCATTTTGTGCCATGGATCGCACTGAAAACGATCTCGTCAACTACCGACTGGTTGTGCGCGATATTATGAACGAGCAAAATATTCTCAATCTGGCATTAGGGCAAATTCCGGGCTGTGAAATTGGTCAGTTTAATACCAGTAATTCACAAATTGCACTCGGGATCATCTATAATTCAATTATCGAAGGGGCGAATAATTTCCCTGAGCAACCTAATTGGGCATTACGCACTTTCGATATTGCTACAGGCACAATCATGAATGAGCTAAATGCGGATATGGCACAAGCCCCTGATTTTGAAAGCATGACTGAGCGCTTCTGGTTCTCAGCAGATATTTCCGCAATGACACGGGCTGTATCTTTCACAGATGATGAAATTTTATTCGTAGCCTATCCCTTTGTTGGGCGTGATGGTCCGCCTGAAGTCCCTGCTCACCGTTGGAATTTACGCACAGGCGAGGTTGCATTCCTAGAAGGTCTGACGCACTATGGCGCGGACGTGCTCGTAGCAACAGGGGAAATTGTCTATCCTTATTTAGATGAAAACTACCCTGCTGCTCGTTTAATGGGTCCTGCACCAGAAGCCAATAGCATCCGCATTAATGATAATGGCACAATCTATACGATTTATCGTAATACGGAAGAAGTCATTTCGCGTGTTACATTCATCAATGGGGGACGACAAATTGCTGCTGTCTTAACAAGGGGATTCGATGAAAATAATCCACAAGAAGGTGGCACATCGCGCTATGAAATTATCAACCGTGATGGCAGTATCGGGCAAAGTAGCACTGGATTCATCTCATTTAACCCACCCTTTGGCACAGATGACGGTATGCTGATGTTAAATATTGACCAAGGTGGCGCAGAGGGCAATGCAGCGCAGTTGGTTCGCTATAGCAATGGCGCAAGCAGCATCATTTGGTCAACTGATTTATCACCACAAGCATGGTTGAGTTTGGCATGGGCAGCCCCTATGCCTGTCG
>JBAUIA010000398.1:0-2245 GCA_049680565.1 Phototrophicaceae bacterium | reverse complement strand
ATGCACTTACCTATGATTGGGTATTGTATCGCTCAGAAACAGATGCAGAACAATATGCGCTGTGGATGACACGCAGCAATGATGAAACAGGCGATATTGATGTTGTCTTTGCCCCACAAGGCGATGATATCCGCGAAGTTGACGTTGAAGATCCCGAAGCACCACAAGTTTTTGAAGGCTTTGTACAAATGACTCGTGCTGAAATGGCACCGCTCATTGCACAAATTCAACCAATCACTTTTGGTACAGATGACGATGGCGCAAGGATTCGTAATATCCGCGAAGCAGCCCGTCCATTAGGCGAGCTATATACCTATGACCCTGATGCTAAAACCTTACTTGATAATCAAACAGGCGTTTTATACATCCCAAATGATGAAATAGGGGTTTATGAACCAGAAGGTGGTGGCGATCCACTTGTTCCGGGGTATCGTGTTGTTATTGGATTTGATAACTTTGTGACGGCTGCTGACGATAACTTCAATTTTGAAGCCTTTAATAATCCTGATAGTAATTTTGTTGAAGGATTTACCCAAGCATTTAGTGGTCCATTGATTACCATCTTTATCTGGACAATTGTTTTCGCATTCTTATCGGTATTTACAACCTTCTGGGTTGGCTTATTCATGGCGATCATTCTCAATGATGCCCAAATACCCGGTAAGAAAATCATCCGCTCATTATTAATTATCCCTTATGCACTTCCGGGTGTGATTGCCATTGTTGTCTGGAAAGGGATGCTCAACCAAAATTTGGGTATTATCACAACAACCATTGCTGATCTTACAGGGTATTCTATCCCTTGGTTTGGTGATGCTGGATGGGCACGTTTCGCAATTGTGCTGGTTAATCTTTGGCTCGGTTATCCCTATATGATGCTGATCTGTAGTGGTGCTCTGCAAGCCATTCCATCTGATATTTACGAAGCTGCCGCTGTTGATGGTGCTTCACCATCGGATCGCTTCTGGAAAATCACTTTACCATTGCTATTAGTCACAGTAGGTCCGTTGTTGATTGCATCATTTGTATTTAATTTCAATAACTTCTTGTTGATTGATGCTCTTACAGAAGGTAATCCGCCAATTTTAGAATCGGATCGACCCGCAGGGTATACCGATATTCTGATTAGTTATGTTTATCGACTTGCTTTTGGTAATAGTCGTGGGGCAGATTATGGTTACGCCTCAGCAATTACGATTATCATTTTCTTCCTAGTAGCAGGGATCACCATGCTGCAATATCGATTCACAAAACAATGGGAAGAGGTGGGCGAAAATGTCTAATGTTCCTGTACAACAAGCGCGTCAAGAAGGCACTAGCAGTGGTATGATCCGATCAAAACGAGAAAAAGTGATTAGTAATACCATCCGCATTGTCGTCATTGGCTTAGCACTTGCTTTTGCACTGTTCCCAGTTGTGTTCATCATTTCGTCCGCATTTAACCCAGCCGGTAACTTATCAACACGTAGTTTGATTCCATCTGGGATTGAGCAACCGTCTGATCTGTTCCTGAATTTCCGTGCATTGATGATTGATGAAACTGATTTATTCCCATTTTGGAATTGGTTATTCAACTCATTCTTTGTAGCAACTGTGACAACTGTTTTAGGGGTGTTAATTACAGCCTTGAGTGCGTATTCATTCTCCCGTTTCCGCTTTTGGGGTCGCCGACAACTTTTACTTGGTATCTTACTGATTCAAGTATTCCCGAATTTGTTAGCGATGGTGGCAATATTCCTAATCTTACAACAACTTGGCACTTTACCTGAAGCGATACCTGAGGTTCTACCATTTTTAGCCTTCATTAACTGGGGTTGGCTCGGATTATTTGGCTTAAATAGTCTTGGGGGCTTAATTCTAGTTTATCTAGGTGGCGTCATGGGTATTAATACATGGCTGATGAAGGGTTTCTTTGATTCGATTCCGCGTGATATTGATGAATCAGCATTGGTTGATGGCGCAACCCATTGGCAAATATTCTGGTTACTCATTATTCCGTTGGTACGCCCAATTCTAGCGGTTGTAGCGATTCTATCATTCGTTGGCACATTCAATGAATTTGTACTCGCACGTATCTTACTCCGTGATAAAGAGAGATTGACATTGATGGTTGGTTTATTCCAATTTATCGATAGTGATTTTAACCGTGACTGGGGTAAGTTCGCAGCAGGGGCATTGGTTAGCTCAATACCTGTTGTTATTATCTATATCGCACTACAAGATCAAATTGTGGGTGGTCTGACGG
>JBAUIA010000397.1:0-14317 GCA_049680565.1 Phototrophicaceae bacterium | reverse complement strand
GTTGCAATCACAGCTTTAACACCTAAATTATGGAATACACCCATCAATAAACGATATTGCGACTCGGCAAGATCAGGACCTAATTTCACCCATAACGGGGTATTGAATCCAGCTTGTTTAATCGTATCGAGTGCCATTTTGCATAATGCGCGTGTGAGTGTTTCCGTCTGGTTACCTGTGGGATCATCTTCTGTATTAGGGCAACTTACATTGAGCGTAAACCAATTAGGGACAATCCCACGCTTCAAAAAAGCATGAATCGAATCTTTTACATCAATGATCGCTTGAGCATCATCTACGCCCGGACTCACTGCGATATTGATACCAAATGTATGAGGTAAATCAATCACATGCTTGAGCATAAATTCGGCAGCCGCTTCGACACCGGGATTTTTAAGTCCAATTCGATTTTGCGTGGATTGTGTCTTAACATCACGCCACATCACTGTTCCTGTATTGCCTAATCGTGGTTGCCGTGTGAACGATCCAAACTCAACCAATCCAACCAGATGAGGCATACTTTTCCAACCCGGGATAATATTGATACCTGCTTCAACTGCTTGCAATGCCTCATTTTCTGACGCAAAACCATGCCCTTTGACGAATCCTGCTGCTAAAATGAACGGATGCTCAAGATGCACACCGCCTCGATCAATTTTATGTTTCTTGAAACTAAGATAATGAACAACTTGAGCTATCAAACACGCTAAATTAGAGTTATCAGCTTGTGTCAAAGTATCCAAGATGCGTTCATGCCAAATTTGTGCAGGACGCTTAAATAACGTTCCACGAATTGCCTTATATCCGACATCATTCACAGCGAGGATCATGTTACGCAATGGATTAACCATACAGATTTTGCCCAAACCCTGCATCCACTAGAATTTGCTCACCATCATAAACCTTGACACCCCGTATCCACGTTTCCATCACTTTACCGTGTACCTTCATCCCATCAAATGGACTAACTTTCGGCTTTGTGAATAACTGTTCAGCATCAATCGTATACTCAGCTTCCAGATCAACGAGTGCATATGTCTCAGCAGGGCAAGTTAATCCCCAGATGCGTCGTGGATTGTCGGAAACCATCGCAATCACTTGCTCTAAGCTAACACGTCCCTCTTTGACAGCCCTTAACATCAGTGGCAAAGTTGTTTCTAAACCTGTCACACCATAAGCAGGATTTTCAGCTTCTTTATCGGCTTTACTATGCGGTGCATGATCGCTCTCGATAACATCCACAACCCCATCACGGATTGCTTGCCATAAGGCATCCACATCCACTTGTGTTTTAAGCGGAGGCTTCATCATAGCATAGCCACCCATTGTCATAACATCTGCTTCAGTGAGGTATAAATGATGTGGACACACCCCAATCGTGATCGGTAATCCTTCAGCTTTTGCAGCGCGTAAGGTATCTATCTCAAATTTTGAGCTAATATGCAAAAAGTGTGTATGTTTACGATACTTCCGCACCAATTCCAATAGATCGAGAACGGTTTCTTCTTCAGCATGAACAGCAATAATCCGTTTATCTGACCATGCTGCATAATGCCGATCTCGCATTGCTTGCGATTCGATTAATAAATTCCCTGTTGTACTATTGTTGAAAATTTTCAATCCGCAGGCATCATTGACCAAGCCAGCGTATTCTGTAGTATTATCAGCTTGTGACGCGCCTACATAGACTCCCCAATCACAGACCGCATTCGCAGATAAAGCGCTAAGTTTGGTATCCATCGCAGATCGTGAAATCGTTTCTGGAGGGGTATTCGGCATATCGAATACTGCCCAATAACCACCTGCAACGGCTGCTGCTGTTTCTGTATAGAAAGTCGCTTTATGTGACCATGCGAGATCACGCAGATGACAATGTGGATCAACCATCCCATCAATTTTTATCAATTTAGACATACGCGCCCTTTAATACTTTTGCGAGTAACGCCATCCGCACAAACATGCCGTTTTCCATTTGCTGAAAGTAGATACTGCGTGGGTCAGCATCTAAAATATCATGATCTTTGCGTGTCCCCATCTCATGTTTACGAGGGAGGGGGTGCATCAAAATACAATCTTTGGGCGCTTGCGCCATCGTTTCAGGAACAACGATAAAGCCATCTTTAATGCGCTCGTAATCCTCTAAATTATCGAACCGTTCTTCTTGCACTCGCGTCCAATAGAGAACATCACTATCCCCAAGAACATCCGTCAGTGAGTCCGTTTGAACAACCTCAATCTCTAAATCTCGTAACATGCTGACGATACTTTCAGGCATTTGCAAAATATCAGGCGCAACACAAGCAACTGTTGTCCCTGTTGGGCGATAATACGCAATTAATTTCGCCAATGAATGCACAGTTCGTCCATGTTTGAGGTCGCCAACCATCGTAATCGTTAGGTGATCGAGTTCTTTTTTCGTGTCAATAATCGTGAACATATCCAGTAATGCTTGGGTTGGATGCTCACCCACACCATCGCCACCACTCACAACAACCGTTGGATTATTAATATTATTATTGAGAAAATCGAGATAATAAGCTGCTTCATAGGTTGATCCAACTTGCGGATGCCGTAAAACAATAGCATCGGCATAACAGCCTGCTGCCCGAATCGTATCAGCAAGGTTTTCCCCTTTATACATGGAGGAAAACTGCACACCATTACTCACCGAAATGACCTCACCGCCCAACCGTCGCATTGAAGCCTGAAATGACATATCGGTTCGTGTACTAGCTTCAAAAAATAATGAAGCCATCACCTTACCTGCACAAATTTCGGTCAAACCACGATCATGTTGTCGCATCCTACGCCTTATGGATGTTGCTGCATTGAACAAACTATCAAGGTCATGCCGATCAAATTGATCCACCGATATAATATGCTTGCCTCGATAATCGCCAGCAATTTTTTGTGGTGTATACGTATGCCGATACGAACTTGGCGATAGCTGCTTTGCCTGTTCTTCTGTATTTGTAGCCATCGATACATCCTCATTTCCGTAATCCCCATTAATCGTGGCTGATTATAGCCCAATCTGTCTTAAATTAAAGACATATCAATTGCACAATAAGAATAAATGTTCTATAATATACTGAGATACATAACATGAATAAGGGTTCTTATGCTTTTTATTGCAATTGGTCTATTTGTTTTGCTCATACTCACAAATGGTAACGAGCGCGATTTCCTCAAAAAAGAATTATTGCCGAAGAAACGCTCTGTCCGACGAGCGACTAAAAAACGTGCCAGTACCGCGCGGAAGAAAACAACTAAATCAACTAAAAAAACAGCACCCCGTAAAACAACAACACGCAAGAAAACAAGCACCACCAAAAAGGCAGCCCCTCGTAAAACAACAACGCGCAAAAAATAATGATTATCAATAAGGACAGGGCATTCCCTGTCCAAAGATTATGCTATCCTTAATGCAAGGCAATCGCATTAAAAGTATTTGAAGTGTAGCGAGGCAAAAATCATAAAGAAAAGGTAGAAAAAACGGATAATGACACACATTTCTAATCAACTTTTGTACGTCATTCAACTCAGATCTTGCTCTAAGCGGTGAAATAAATGTCATTAGTTCGATTTATCGAACGTAATTTGCGAGAGCCTTCGACTTGAGTCGAAGGTGATTGTATTTGATGCGATTATCCTGATCCTTAATGCCAATTCATAGCAAGATCAACCAATCCTATGTCATAATGTCGCTGATACTTAAACAGACAATAGGATAATCCTAATGAAAATAACCGCTTCCACTGGCAATCTGATCGAACAAGCTGTTGATGCGCTCATTGTTTATAAATCACAAGATACTGATCTCCAAAATGCAGCCGATGAAGTGGATAAAGCCCTGAATGGCGTAATTCGTACTGTCATTGACTCGGGTGATTTTACAGGTCAAGTAAAAGAGACACTTGTTTTATACACCAATGGTCTAATTCCTGCGAAACGTGTCATTGTTGTCGGATTAGGGCAATCGGCAGACTTCACACCTGATACTGTGCGTCAAGCTGCTGCGGTTGGTGTCCAAAAAGCACATAGCCTCAAGCTCAACACAATTGCTACCCGACCCATTAGTGCTGCCAAAGATGCCATTTCCGTTGAAGATGCTGCCCAAGCGGTCACAGAAGGCGTATTACTAGGTCTTTACTACTATCATGGGCAAAAATCATCGGATGCACCGCATGTTCTCGAAACGCTGACAATCGTTGCAGACGATGAAGCATCAACCCGTAAAGGCATTACAGTTGGAACAGCATTTGCAGAAGGTACAACCTTAGCGCGTGATCTCATTAATTTACCACCAAATATTGCTAATCCTGCCTACCTTGCATCCCAAGCGGAAAAAATGGCAAAGTCGGTTGGACTCAAATGTACCGTTTTAGATCGCCCACAGATGCAAGCACTCAAAATGGGAGCATTACTCGGTGTTGCCCAAGGCAGTGACGCACCGCCTAAATTTATCATCCTTGAACATAATCCCGATAAGAAGGATGACGGTAACACAGTTGTTTTGATCGGCAAAGGGGTCACATTCGATACAGGTGGCTATAGCCTCAAAACCCGTGACGGCATGATTGGCATGAAAGCCGATATGTCAGGCGGTGCTGCGGTTATTGGTGCGATGCACACCATTTCTCAACTAGATGTGCCACTGCATGTTGTCGGACTCATCCCAGCATCGGATAATATGGTCAGTTCTAAAGCCTACCGTCCCCAAGAAGTGCTCACAGCCAGTAATGGCACAACCATCGAAATCATCAGCACCGATGCCGAAGGTCGCTTGCTCCTTGCCGATGCCTTAGTCTATGCCCAACGCTACAATCCTGCGGCAGTTGTTGATATTGCTACCCTCACAGGCTCAATTTCGGTGGCATTGGGTCATGCTATGACAGGGGTTTATAGCAATGATGATGATGTCTTTGCTAAACTCAATATCGCTGCAAATACGACTCATGAATTAGTTTGGCGTATGCCTATGGCTGCTGAATATGGCAATTCGCTCAAGAGTGATACAGCAGATACCAAGAACAGTGGCGGACGTGCTGGTGGAGCAGGCGTTGCAGCCCATTTTCTCAGTAATTTTGTTGATTATCATTGGGCGCATGTTGATATGGCAGGGATGCTCACCAACGAAGGTCTGATTGCTTATCAGCCACAACATTCCGCACGCGGATATGGCGCACGCTTATTAGCTGAATTTGCACGCCAATGGTCAGCATCATGACGACGATTTACTTTTTTCATGGCTCAATGAGTAGCCCTCAAAGCCAGAAAATACAACATCTAAAAACAATTGCAGAAAATCATGGTTTTTTAGTTGACATTCCCGATCATTCTTCAATCCGTAGCGCAGATGACCGTGTGAAAGCAATGCTCAATCGGGATGATTTAGCGATAGCTGATTGTATACTTGTCGGGTCAAGCATGGGAGGGTATGTTGCAACAGCCTTATCAAAAGCGCTCAAGCCATCAGGCTTGTTCTTACTTGCACCAGCATTTTTTCTAATGGGCTATGACGAAACTGATCTGAATCCACATGCCGAACGTGTAAGCATTATTCATGGATGGAATGATGTTGTTGTGCCTGTCGCAAATAGTATTCGCTTCGCCCAAACCCATAAATCAACATTGCACATCCTTGATGGCGAACATAATCTCCGCGCTAATATGCCTGAAATCGCCCAATTATTTGAGCTTTTTCTAAACAATTGATGGAATTTATAAGGGCATCACATCCGATGCCCACTACTATATAATCCCAAATACCTAACTTAACAGACTCGCTGCATCCGCATCAACCGCCCAGATAACATGCGGATGGTCGCTACGAGCAATCACCTGTGAAGGATACACATCAGGCTGATACTCACCCTCTAAAACTTGCTTGAGTGCTGCTGCTTTACCTGTCCCTGAAACTAAAAACATGATATTGCTACTTTTTAAAATCGTAGGAAACGTTTGCGAGATGCGCCACAAATTACCTTTCGCTGCTACATGATGAGCAATCACTAAGGCTTCATCTTCGTGCAGTGCATCAGTATCTGGAAATAATGATGCCGTATGACCATCATCCCCCATACCAAGTAAATTCAGATCAAAATAATCCTCATGACCTGCAAAAAAAGTACGTATATCCTCAGCATAAGCACTTGCAGCGTCTTGTGGATCAATTTCACCTTGCATACGATGTACATTCGTATCAGGAATATCAATCTTATCGAGCAAGGCAGTTTTCACCATATGGTAATTACTTTGCTCGTCATCAGGTGCAACACTACGTTCATCCCCAAAAAATAGATGAATCCGTGACCAATCCAAATATTGATCGAACTTATCCGCTAGCATCTCATAAACAGGGTGGGGTGTTGAACCACCTGATAAAGCTAGTGAAAATGTATCATTCATCTGTAATGTTGCTGTAGCCAAGCGCACAATGCGCTCGGCGGTATATTGCACCAAATCTTGTTTAGTCGGCAGAATTTTTAAATTATCCCATTCATCAGTCATAGACATTTCCTCCAATTGATGCAATTAATGTAAGCAACCACTTTTGCGCCAACGACGCTTATCTTCCGCGAGGAAAATATCGGCTTCTACAGGACCCCAAGACCCGATGTCATAGGTGTGCGGTTCAGGCGCAGCATCTGATTCTGAGAAGGCAATCACAGGATCAAAAATTGACCATGCCGTTTCAATTTCATCACTCCGCGTAAATAGTGATGGATCACCTTGAATGGCATCCAAAATTAAGCGTTCATACGCATCTGAAATCACTTCTTCAAAGGAGTCATTATAATGAAATTCCATATCGACACTGCGGAATGCTTGCGAAGTACCGGGAATTTTTGCCTCAAATTTAAGATGAATCCCTTCATCAGGCTGTAAACACAATGCCAATACATTCCGTGCAAAACGATCCCCTTCCTCAAGGTTGAACAACATATGCGGAGGCGATTTAAACTCAACCAATATCTTCGAGACTTTATCTTTTAAGCCTTTACCGCTCCGTACATAGAAAGGGACACCTTTCCAGCGCCAATTCTCAATATCGAACTTAACCGCAGCGTAGGTCGGTGTTTTGCTGTTGGGGTCAACACCCTCAGCATCCATATAGCCATCATATTGCCCCAATACCACATCATGAGGTGTTAATGGTTTGATGGCTTGCAAGACTTTTACTTTTTCGTTGCGTAAAATATCTGCATCAAATGAGCTAGGAGGCTCCATCGCTGTGAGCATCAATAGTTGCAATAAATGATTTTGGAACATATCACGCAACACACCTGATGTATCGTAATAGCCTGCACGGCTTCCTACATCAACCGATTCTGCAACCGTAATCTGGACATTATCGACGTAATTACGATTCCAAACAGGTTCAAAAATCGTATTTGCAAAACGGAAGAATAAGATATTCTGTGCAGTTTCTTTGCCTAAATAATGGTCAATACGATAAACATCTTTTTCAGCAAAAACATCATGCACTATCTCGTTTAAGGCTTCTGCTGATTGTAAATCTTTGCCAAATGGTTTTTCAATGATGACCCGTCGCCAACCATCATCCGCAGTATTCATACCAGCCTCACCAAGATTTGTGATAATTGGCTCGTATAAAAAAGGCGCAACCGATAAATAATATAAGCGATTGATACTGCCATCCTCGATTTCTGCTAAACCTGCTTTGATGTCATCGAATCCCTCAGTTTCACCTGCATCAGCAGCGATATACCAAACCTTTGGTGCAAATTCTGCCCAAGTATCCTCATCATAAGCCTTACTAAAATCTTTAACACCGTCCTGCATCTTATCGCGGAATTCATCGTGTGAAAATTTTGAACGAGAAACACCGACGATATTAAAATCACCACCTAGTTTCCCTTTTTTATATTTATTGTATAAAGCAGGAACTAATTTTCGCTGTGTAAGATCACCCGAAGCGCCAAAAATTAAGATTGTTGTTGTCATCTGCTTTCCTTCAGTGTATTGTCACGTAAATGATTAGATCTATCTTATCAGCAAGTGGAATAAATGATGCACTTGCTTATCAAGTATTTATCGTAAGCTAGGAGAATACCCATGCCACAATATGCTTTAGACGGTGTGCGCGTGCTAGATTTTACCCGTGTCCTTGCAGGTCCACTCTGTACCATGATCTTAGCAGACCTCGGGGCAGACGTTATCAAGGTTGAAAGTGTCAAAAATGGCGATGATACACGCCAATGGGGACCTCCTTGGCAAGGCACAATGAGCGCTTACTTTGCCAGTGTCAATCGCAATAAACAGAGCATAACGCTCAATCTCAAAACTCAACAAGGTATTCAAATAGCCAAAGACCTCGCTGCTAATAGCCACATCGTCATTGAAAACTTCAAAGTGGGGCAGATGGCATCATTTGGACTAGGCTACGATGACTTACTTGCAATCAATCCTGCACTCGTCTATTGCAGCATTACAGGCTTTGGACAAACAGGTTCATTAGCACACTATGCAGGTTATGATTATGCCGTTCAAGCCATGAGCGGATTAATGTCCATTACAGGCGATCAAGAGGGCGAACCGCATAAAGTAGGTGTCGCCATCAGTGATGTGATTGCAGGCTTGTATGCTAATTCTGCAATCCTAGCAGCACTGCACCATGCCAAAGCAACAGGGCAGGGGCAGCATATTGATATTGCCTTACTCGATACACAAATTTCAGCATTAGTGAATATTGTCAGTAATTTTCTCGTTTCAGGTCAAAATCCGCCACGCTATGGCAATCAACATCAAAATATTGTCCCGTACCAAACATTTAAAGCGCAAGATAAAGCCTTTGTTTTAGCGGTTGGTAATGATCGCCAATTTAGGATTCTAGCGCATCTCATCCAACAACCTAATCTTGCAGACGATCAACGTTTTTCGACCAATCCAGCCCGTGTTCATAACCGCCAGCAACTCATCCCCATTCTACAAACCGCATTCCAAACAAAGTTAGCAGATGATTGGGTAACACTCTTACTGGATGCAGGTATTCCAGCAGGAGCAATCAACACAATTGAACAAGCTCTCCAAATGCCACACATCACGGAACGTGATCTCATCCAAACAGTGACACTAAACACAGGAGAACTGCTCCAAATGATCGGATCACCTCTCAAATTATCAGAAACACCGCCTGATATTCGCTTACCACCCCCTGAACATGGTCAACACACAGATGATGTTTTACAGCAAAAGCTAGGCTATTCTTTGACAAAAATCGCATCATTACGAGATCAAAACGTCATATGATATTCATAATATCTTCATACGTTGGTCTAATTTTATGATACGCTATAAGCGATGACTTACAAATCATATTGACTTGAAAAACGATAATACAAACACTGAGGAACAACTATGGGATGGTTTATTCGTTTTGGGTTATTACGACTCCGCGCACAATGGCGCTCACTCTTAACACTCATCGTTGGTGTCATCCTCGCAGCCATTATCGGGGCAAATGCTTCACTCTATACCACGGCAATTTCACAAGTCGGACTTGTTCAATTCTTATCCATTCAATCATCGGCAGATACCAATATTCTTGCACGGTTTAGTATCGCACCGTTTGATACCCAAGGTGATTTTGCACCAATCTGGTCAACCTTTGATGAGCAAGTTAATAGCGCAAGCAATATAACTTTCGCTGACCTTACAGCATGGTCAGATGATGTTATAAACTACGCAGAAACCCAAGCACTCATTCCCATCAAAAATGAAGAAGATATTCCTAATGCACGTTTACGCATTGCCTACTATCAAGGCTTATTCGAGCAAATCGAACTGGTAGAAGGCACACTGCCTCAAGCATCGATTAATCCGAATATCCAAGCCGAAGTTCTTATCAATGCCGAAGCCGCCGTGCTAATGGATATTGCTGTTGGTGATACCCTACAACTCGACCAACGCGGATGGGATACCAGCCAAATTTTTACTGTGCAAGTTGTTGGCTTAATTCTTCCGCTTGATGCAACCAATAGCTATTGGTTTGACCCATCTCCACTAAGGGTGGACACAGGCAGCCGAATCGAGACTAATTTATTAACCACTCGCGCAATTTTAGAAACAATTCCTGCCGAATTTATTCCACAAACAACTGTCCAAATTGGCTGGCGCATCAATCCAAATTATTCCCAATTGCCCTATAACCAAGTCGAACAGGCTGCAAATCAAGTTGATGAACTGACAATCGCGCTCAATAATATTTTTCTGGCGGATGAAGATGCAACAGGGAACTATTTTTACACAACAAATATTCCTGAGTTGATGCGTACCTATGATGAACAAATTGTATTCCTCAATATTCCATTTGGTTTGTTACTGCTCCAACTCGCAGCTTTGGTTTTATTTTTCCTCATATTAATTGCTGCACTAGTGCGACGAGGCGAACGACGTGAAATTGCGATGTTCCAAAGCCGAGGCGCAACCGATGCACAAGTGATTGCAGCACGTAGCATTGAATCCATTGTGATTTGTATCGGCGCAACCCTCATCGCACCCATTCTCGCGCAATTATTATTACAGCAATTCATCCCCGTTCTTACAGGGATTCGCCAAATTCCGCTAGAACTCACGCCTCAAGTATTTCTCTATTCAGGATTAGCATCCCTTTTGGCATTTATCGCCTTAACTCTGACACTCTATCCTGTATTACGACAACCTCTTATTTCATCAGGAGGTATCGGTATACGCGGTGATAATCAAACCATCTGGCAACGCTATTATCTGGATGTTGTGTTGCTCATAGTAGGTATCGGCGCACTCTACCAACTGACTCAATCACAATCAGTCGTTGCTAACAATATATCCGATAGCACCCAAGTTGACCCTTTATTGTTGATTGCGCCAACACTTCTATTTGTTGCTTTTAGTAGTGTTTTATTGCGCTTTTTTCCGTTCGTGATGAGTCTTATTGCACGCTTTTACGCCAATCAAAATGGCATCGAAGGCGCACTCGCAAGCTGGCAAGTGAGCCGACAACCCTTACATTATGGACGAATTGCATTCTTGCTTGCACTAGCAATCGGAATTGGCTGGTTTGCGGTCAGTTATCAAGCTACCATCATTGGCAATCAGACCGATCAATCATCTTATCTCGTTGGCGGTGATGTGCGACTTATCTATGCCAATCCAGAATCACCAGAAGTCGCTGCCAGTATGAGCCGTATTGCTGCCTTAGCTGACGTTCAAGCCAGTACCCAAGTAACGCGCTACGAACTCCCAAGTGTGATCGCTACATCAGGTTCAGGCAGGCGCTCTCGCCAAGCTGGAGATTTGCTAGCAATTCATCCAACAACATTTGCAGAAGTTGTTTCATGGCGTAATGATCTCGGTGACTTATCCTTACCTGTCAACGATTTTGACACAGATACCATAATTGGCACGCCTATTCCTGCTGATACCGTTCGTGTCGGATTTTGGGCGCAGGCTGTCACCAATGCTTATTTTCGTTTTGGTGTCATCAACACTGATCTTGCACCTTATCCTCCAGTCTTACTCCAAGATAGATTATTCAATTTTCGCCTCCAAGATCAGAATAATAATTTCTATCTGCTGCCAGCTATTGCCGATTCACAACCTGTTGCTGATCGCATTGATGAACTTATTGCAGAAACAGGCGAAGAATTTCTGTGGCAAGCTGTCGATACCGATGATGATGGTCAACCTGATTTTGTGCCACGCTACGATTGGACAAATGATGGATGGGTTTATTTTGAAATTGATCTCACAGAGTATGATATTCAAGGACAAGCATCCTTATTCTCAATAGATGTGTTGTCATTTAATAATAGCTTTTTCTCCGAGATTGAACTCAATATCGGCGCAGTACAATTCATCAATGCAGCAGGGGAGTTAACCACACTTGATTACAGCACTCAAATAATTGACATCCTCGGCGTTCAAAACCAGATACAGCCTTCACAAATAGATCAAGTCACTGTGTCTGACCCAATTGTGCCACATGGTAATCCCATTCTTAGAACATCTTTTGCCGTTGAGAACGCATTCAATGCACCCTCTATCGTATATGCAATGATGTTCAATTATCCTGAATTATCCTCAGTGAGTACCAATACAGCACCAGCAAATCAAACGCCAGAAGAAGCTACAATAGCCGAGGAATCTATTATCGGTTTACCTGTCTTGGTTAGCCAGAGTATCTCAGAACTCAATGAATTTACGATTGGGCAAAATTTTAATTTGGTTATCAGTAATGTATCCCCTTGGTTTACAGTTGATCGCATCGTTGATTACTATCCGACCTTATTCCAAGACCGTCCCTATATCATCACAGATGCTGACTTATTCAACTTTACATTGCGTCGTGCGGTGGGCGAGGGCTTATCACCTAATGAACTATGGTTACGACTCAACCCTAATGTTGATGAAGCCCAATTTCTATCGGATTTACGTCTATCTGATGATATAACACTCATTGCTGATATTATCAGCTTTGAAGATGTTATTAACACCTTTGAAACCGATGTTTTATCATTAGGGGTCATTGGTTTGTTATTTATCTCATTTATCATCGGGCTAGCACTTAGTGTTGTGAGCCTATTCACCTATATTAGCTTAACAGTACAAGCACGTATCGGTGAATTTGCTGTTTTACGCGCCCTTGGTATGACCACAACACGCTTAATCATGAGCATCATCATTGAGCAAGCCATTGTACTGATTGCAGCCATCATTCTTGGGGCAATCATTGGACAATTTCTATCAGTACAAGTGCTACCACCACTTGCGCTAAGTGCAGCAGGGGGTGTTGTTACACCGCCTTTTGTCCTAACGATTGATTGGCTTGCAATCATCCAATATTTGATTGCTATGGTTGTTATTCTATGTCTTGTATTAGTCGTCACAGCGATAAGTATCCGTCGTACTGCAACCGCAGACTCATTACGGCTTTCTGAGGAGTAACCCCGATGTTGAGATTAATTATCTTAAGACTTGTCCGTGAACGACGTTTGATGGCGGTGCTATTGTTGAGTATGTGCCTCGTAACAGGCTTTTTAGCACTAGGACCGCTCTATATCCAAGCCTTATCTGTCTCGGACTTTGACCAGCGTATCGATACAACTTCCCCACAAACCCTATCGGTAACCGTGCGGAATGCGTCACCATTTACTGCGGAAACTCAAGAAATTATTAATGCTAATTTGGGTCAATATATTAGCGAACAACGGCGTTACACAACAACAGGCGGCTTTACTTGTGGTTTTTTATATAACGAAGCAGCACCTGATGGCTTCGGCATAAAAAGCGATACCATATCCTGCTATCGTCCCTATACCTACGATGACTTAGCGCGCTATCTCACCTTGAGCGATGGACGTTTTCCACAAGATACATCCTCAGACATTGTTGAAGCCGTTATTACCGTTGCATCATCCCAAGAAGGTGATTATCCAATTGGGTCGCGCTTTATCATTGGTGATAATCCCCAAAATGCTGTCATTGTTGAAGTTGTTGGCTTAGTTGCGCCAATTTTGCCGATTAACGCGCCATTTTGGGTGTCACAAACGATGCCAGACCTCACAACGACATTTTTTACATCAGTCGATAGCCGTCTTGATTTATCATTTGCCGTGACATCACAAACATTCAATGCTCGGTTGTTGCCGATTGCAGGAGAAGCAAGCTATATCATCCAATTTGATCTGCGCCCAGAAACATTGAATGCCTTTGTGGTTGATGACCTTGCCAAATCATTACAAGCAACCGAAGACCAATTGCGCCTCATCCATCCTGAAATAACCGTATCAACACCCTTTACTAGCCTAATCGCAGAATACCGCACAGGCATCAGCAATGCACAAGGACCTATCACGATTTTATCCTTCTTAGTGCTTGTGCTGATGCTCTATAACATTGTGGCAACCGCTTCTCTCATTTTGGAGCAACAAAGTCAAGAATGGTCAATGATGGCAAGTCGTGGCGGGAGTGATATTCAGTTAGTCACTATTCAATTCCTAACGACCTGTTTACTGGGGATGATTGCAGCACTCGCAGGTCCTCTCATTGCTTACCTTATTATGATAAGCATTGCTACCGTAGGACCTTATGCTGCAATTATTGACGCAACCCAAATCGGCACAATTCCACAACAATCAATCATCATGAGTTTCATTGCTGCAATTATCATGATTGTTGTTCTCACTATCCCAGCATGGACAGCCGCATCAAAGAGTTTGCAACAACTGAAATCAAGCATCGCACGCGCACCAAAAGCCCCACTTTGGGCGCGTTATTACCTTGATGTTATCATTTTAATGGCTGGTTTTGC
>JBAUIA010000396.1:0-71875 GCA_049680565.1 Phototrophicaceae bacterium | reverse complement strand
ATCCGACACCTTCAGGAGGGGTATTACCGACTGTAAACCCAGATTTAGCATCAGGCGCTAACGCTCTGGATTTACTCACAATTCCATTGAGCAACACAACCGCAACCCCTGTTGATACTTCAGCAACAGAGGATACACAATCAGAGGTTGAATCCACCCCATTACCAACCAACACACCTCTGCCAACCAATACGCCATTACCAACTAACACACCTCTACCAACCCATACACCATCGACAGCAGGCGATGCAAATGCCAGTTTACCTGCACAAGCATTTGCGAATGTACCCAATGCACACCGCAACACAGGTTTTGCATGGGCGCGACAAACTTGGAATAATTGTGGACCTGCAACAATTACCACAGCATTGAGCTTTTTCGGTTGGCAAGAAGATCAAGAATATGCAAAAAATCAGCTACGCCCGAACCGCGAAGACAAAAATGTTAGCCCGATAGAATTAGTCGATTTCGTTAATGAAGAAACAGGTGTCAATGCTATTGTTCGTATGGGTGGTACAGTTAATCTGCTCAAAGGATTAATTGCAGCAGGCTTACCTGTGATTGTGGAACGTGGGATGTACTTTGAAGCCTATGACTGGGTTGGGCATTATCAAGCACTGGTTGCTTATGACGATGCACAAGGTGGTTTCTATGCCTATGATAGCTTCCTTGGGGATGGCAGTGCGGGTGAAGGTGTTCTACAACCCTACACTGAACTTGATACAACATGGCGACATTTCAACCGCACGTTCATTGTGGTTTATACACAAGAACAAGAAGCGCTTGCAAGAAATTTATTAGGCGATTTGTGGGATGAAACCCGTTCGGTAGAAATTGCAGCAGAAGTTGCCCAAGCAGAAGCCAGCATCAACACGGATGATGCCTTTGCATGGCATAATCTCGGCACATCTTTAGCCGAATTAGGGCGTTACGAAGAAGCCACACGCGCATTTGATCGCTCGCGCGCCATTGATACCCTCCCTTGGCGTATGTTGTGGTATCAATTTAACCTATTTGAAGCCTATCATGCTGTCGGACGTTACGATGAAGTTATCGCCCTTGCCAATAGCAATCTCAATGCAGCACCTGAACTTGAGGAAAGTTACTATTGGCGTGCCTTAGCCCATGTCGCACTTGGTAATGAATCAAGTGCAGTTTCTGATTTACGAACAGCTTTACGCTATAACCCCAATTATGATGCAGCACGTATCGCCCTCGATGATATTCAATAGACAATATTAACCACATATAGGAGCGTGTCTTTTGAGATGCGCTTCTATTCAGGAGCAAGCCATGACCACTATCAATCTCAGCGATCAAACACCCGAAAAACAAAAACGCAATACCAAACTCGTGCAATCAACTTTGATGTTAATGATTCTATTTGGGATTGCAAAAGTCATTAGCCTCGGACAAACCGTTATTATTGCTCAGTTTTTTGGGCTAGATAGTCGCTGGGATGCCTATGTGACGGCAAATGGTATCCCTGAGCTAATTGTTACCTTGATTTCTGGGGGAGCATTAGGACACGCGTTCATTCCGATTTTTAGTAGCTATTTGGCGCGTGGTGAGCAAATAGATGGGTATCGGCTAGCCAGTCATGTTGTCAATACGATTTTTACTGTTGCCTTAGTTATCAGTGGGATTGTATTTTTCCTAACACCTTGGATTGTGCCTAATTTCCTACTTGATAGTAGCGTTGTTGCACCTGAGACTATTCAGCAGACCATTGCTATGATGCGCCTCTTATTGATTGGTACGATTATTTTTGCAGTCAGTGGTATTTTCAGTAGTATTTTGCACAGCCATAATAACTTTTTACTGCCTGCACTTGCACCAATTATGTACGATTTAGGGATTCTATTTGGGGTTGTTTTCCTGTTGCGCCCATTCGGGATTTATGGGGTGGCTATCGGCACAGTGATTGGTGCAGCAGCCCATTTACTCATCCAAGTACCGGGACTCATCCGCAATGGCGTACGTTGGACACCTGAAATTGGTTTTCGCAATCCACAGTTATGGCGTGTTATCCGCTTGATGTTGCCTCGCATTTTAGGCTTATTCGTCTTTCAATTTAATTTTATCATCATGCGACGGATTGCATCCAGTTTAGGTGAAGGGAGTATTTCTGCATTAGATTGGGGATGGCGCTTGATGCAAATCCCACAAACACTCATTGGTACAGCAATGGGTATTGTTATCTTCCCAACCTTAGCTGCCTTAAGTGAAATTAATGATAAGGATGGCAAGCGTAATGCGATGTCGGGTGCGCTCAAGTTTATCATGGTCGCTAGTATTCCATCTGCCATTGGTTTAATTTTAGTTGGGCAACCACTCCTCAGTTTGCTGGAACGTGGCGCATTTGATGCTGACGCTAGTAAACTCGTTTATAGTACCTTATCTGCATTTACCTTGGGCTTAATTGTCCACAGTATGCTAGAGGTCATTGCACGTAGTTTTTATGCCGATAAAGACACACTCACGCCATTATGGGCGGCATTAGGCGGTGCAGGTATCAACCTTGTCTTATCCGTCTGGCTGAGTGGTATTCTGATGAGTGAAAACCCACCGATTGAAAATGTAATGTGGTTGGCTTTTGCGAATTCAATGGGTGTTGCTTTTGAAGTTGCAGTCTTAGTTGTTTTGCTCCGTAAACGTTGGAATGGCATCAATGAAAATAGTGTGCTTGTAACCACGCTAAAAACACTGATTGCCAGTTTGATTATGGGTGTTGGTGTTTTAGCTGTTGGGCAAATCTTCACGATTCTTGGATTAGAAGGTCGCTTGATGTTTACGTTAATTCAATTAGGGTTACAAGTCCTTGTTGGTGGTATGATCTTCATTACTGCCACCTTATTACTAGGTATGCAGGAAGTCAAAGATATTATCCGCATCTTGCTACGACGTAATAATGCAGAATTAGAGAGCATCCAAACAGCATAAATGATGAATCTGAGAGTAAACAATGGCAATTGAAATAAAACGATTAACCCTCGGCATGGTTTCGACCAATGCGTATATTATCGGGGATACAGATACAAATGAAGCCATCCTGATTGATCCTGTTGATGATGCGGATGCCCTTTTGCAAGCAGCAGGTGAATCAGGTTGGACGATCAAGTTAATTTTAGCAACACATGCTCACTTTGATCACGTCTTAGCGAGTAAAGCACTCAAAGAAAAAACAGGCGCACCTTTTTGGATTCATGAGGAATGTGTCTCGGTATTAGAGATGTTGCCAATGCAAGGAAAGCTCTTCGGATTGGGTAATTTCCCTGAAGCTGCAACACCTGATCGATTGCTCACAAGTGAACGCGAAACGATTCAACTTGGCGCAATTAAATTAGAAACGTTATACACACCGGGACACGCTGTCGGACATTTGAGTTTTTATATGCCAGAGCAAGATATTGTATTCAGTGGAGACACCTTATTTTTTAGCAGTATTGGTCGCACCGATTTACCCGGCGGTGACCATGCTCTCCTATTGCAATCTATCCGTGAACAATTATTGCCTTTAGGCGACCACATCAAGGTTTTGCCCGGTCATATGCAAAATACAACCATTGGTTTTGAACGCGAAAATAATCCATTTCTATGAAAAAACATATTCTATTCATCTTTGTAGATGGCATTGGTATAGGCAATCATAATCCTGATGTCAATCCATTTTCAGTTGCTGATATGCCAACCCTCACAGGGCTTACGGATAATCAACGCTGGGTGACAGGTATTGAGCGTTATTCAACAGAGCGTACCGTGTTTATCCCAACTGATCCGCGTATGGGTGTTGAAGGTCGTCCACAGAGTGGCTCATCACAAGCAACGATTGTCACGGGCAAAAACGTGCCTGAAATGCTCGGACGACACTATGGTCCTTTGCCCAACAAGCCAATTCGTGCCTTATTGGATGACACTAATTTTTTCACGACTGTTCGTCAACAAGGGGATACAGCAGCACTGATTAGTGCTTATCCACCACAACGCCTCGCAGGGATTAATAGTGGTAAACGCTTACCCTCTAGCATTCAGTATGCAGCGATTGCATCCGGTCAACGTTTATGGTCAACTGATGAAGTCATGGCAGGTACAGCTATGACCCCTGAGTATACGGGGCAACCTTGGCGCGATCATCTCAACATTAGTGATATCCCGACTTATGATCCATTTGTTGCGGGTCAAAAAATGGTCGAAATTAGTAGAAATTACCGTTTTGCATTCCATTCCAATTGGATGACGGATTATGTAGGGCATCGTGGCACATTAGAGCAAGCGGTTTCTATGTTAGAAACTTTTGAGGGCGTGATGGCTGGAGTATTAGATGCTTGGGATGATGATGAAGGTCTGGTCATTTTCACAAGCGATCATGGTAACATGGAAGATATGTCGCATGGCAAACATACAGAGCAAGACGTTCCAACATTGATTATTGGCAAGGGTAAGGACGAATTTGCCGATAATTTCAGCCAATTACGTGATTTTGTTCCGCGTATGACTCATTTTCTGTATGGAGATTCATCAATTTAAGGTGCAATTTTGGCGATTTTCCTCATCTACTCTAATATAGATATGATATAGTCGTGGCTTAATAAGACATATATTGACAATTAAAGGGTCGCATCTTGAAAAAAAGGCGGCTCTCTCCTAAAATTCCACATTCGAGTTTTACGCAGGGATAATACACTATGGTTATGTTCGAGAGTTTGAGCCAACGGTTGAACAATGCGTTCAGTGGCTTGGGTCAAGGTAAAAAAGTCACCGAAGCAGATGTAAAAGCAGCAATGCGCGAAGTGCGTATGGCATTGCTAGAAGCAGATGTCGCGTTGCCGATTGTAAAAGAATTTATCAGCAATACGCGCGAAGCTGCAACAGGTGCAGAAGTTCATAAAGCATTAACACCTGCCGATGAAGTTTTGAAGATCGTTCATAAAGAACTTGAAAGAACACTCGGAGAACCCGGATCACTTGATTTTTCTAAGAGTCAGAAACCGCATGTTATTATGATGGTTGGCTTACAGGGGTCTGGTAAAACAACGAGTGCAGCAAAATTATCCTTATTTTTGCGTAAAACACAGAGTCGCAAGCCGTTTCTGATCGCTGCGGATACATACCGTCCAGCTGCTGTCGATCAACTTGTAACCCTTGCGAAACAAATCGGTGTCGATTACTACGAAGAAGGTGTATCCGCTAAACCCGAAGATATTGTTAAACGGGGTATGGAAGCAGCTCGTCAAGCCAACGCAGATGTAGTAATTGTCGATACCGCAGGTCGCCTTCAAATCGATGATACTCTTATGGGCGAACTGGAAGAGATTAAAGCACGCACAAAACCTGCAGAAATATTGCTCGTTGCCGATGCAATGACAGGTCAAGAAGCTGTTAACATTGCAACAGGCTTCAATGAGCGTGTAGGCATAACAGGATTGATCTTGACGAAAATTGATGGTGATGCACGCGGTGGTGCTGCCCTATCGATGCGTGCCGTAACAGGCGTGCCTATCAAGTTCATTGGGACGGGTGAGAAAATCAGCGACGATACATTCGAGCAATTCCACCCTGATCGTATTGCACAACGTATTCTCGGTATGGGCGACATCATGTCCTTGATCGATAAGGCGGAGGCACTCTACGAAGAAGAAGAAGCTCTCAAATTGCAAGAGAAGATGATGAATAATCAATTCACCTTGCAAGACTTCTTGGAGCAATTGCAGAAAATCAAAAGCATGGGTCCCATTTCTAAAGTGTTCGGGATGATTCCCGGCTTTGATAAAATGCGGATGCAAGGTATGGTGGACGATCAAGATATGGAATCCCGCCTAAAAATGGTTGAAGCAATTATCAACTCGATGACATTAGTAGAACGTAACAAACCAAAAATTCTCAATGCGAGCCGTAAAAAACGGATTGCACGCGGGAGTGGGGTTGAAGTGCGCGATGTCAATGATGTTATCAAGCAATA
Organism: Phototrophicaceae bacterium; assembly: GCA_049680565.1. Lineage (GTDB taxonomy): Bacteria > Chloroflexota > Anaerolineae > Aggregatilineales > Phototrophicaceae > JAUZRW01. The sequence continues at coordinate 65,916 of JBAUIA010000396.1, read as the reverse complement.
TCGCCAAATGCAGAAGATGATGGAACAACTGCGTAAAGGTAAAATGCCGAATATTCCCGGATTAGGTAATCTCGGCAATCTCGGATTATAATTAACAAACAAACAGACAATTTACAGGAGCAATTCTCACAATGGTTCGTATTCGATTAACACGTATTGGTCTCAAGGGACAACCGTCATACCGTATTGTTGTCAGTGACAAACGCAACGCACGCGATAGTAAACCAATTGAAACAATCGGTTGGTATAATCCTCGTACACGCCCTTCTACTGAAGTTGTAGAAGAAGATCGTGCGCTATACTGGTTGGGTGTCGGCGCACAACCGAGTGATTCAGTAAAACGTATTTTTGAACGCCTCGGCACAATGGATCGTTATGCACGCCTCAAAGATGGTGAAGCGCTCGATGTGTTGCTCAAAGAAGCTGAAGAAAGTCGTCCAGAATTACCAAGCCAACGCACCAACTACCCAGCACCCGGTGATGGCGAAAGTAAAATTAAAGCGCGTGAAGCAGCACGTCTCGCTGCTGAAGCTGCTGCAAAAGAAGAAGCATAAGCATCTCTATAAGATACAAACGCGGATAATAGTCTGAGTTTGTTAAAATAGTGCAGCACAATTACAATGGGCGAAGGGTAAACTTTCGCTCATTGTTTTTATAGTCATAAATTTAAAAGGATTTTTTACGATGGAAGAAAATTTAATTCAATATATTGCAGAAAATCTCGTTAACGATCCCTCTCAAGTGAAAGTAAATAAAGATAAAAAAGGGCGTAATATTATTGTCGAACTCAATGTTGCCCCTGATGATATGGGGCGCGTCATCGGCAGAAGTGGACGGGTTGCCAATGCAATGCGTGCCTTATTACGGGCATCGGATAAACGTCGTGGACGTGGACGTATTATTCTTGAAATTGAATAATGTAAAATCAACAAGCCTGTAAAGCATTTGATAGACCCTTATTTTCTATGTCAACATGATAGGACATTTTAAGACACTATGGCAAGTGAACAACAACCTCATTATCTACTACTCGGTGAAGTCTTACGCCCACATGGTATACGCGGTGAACTGCGTATGCGAATCTTGACCGATCATCCTGAACGCTTCCTTAATGAGCTTGATGTTATCTATTTAGGAAGTGATCCTAAAGATAATGATGCACAACTATATAACCTGAAATCGGCACGGTTTCATAAAGATTATTTGCTCATCACCTTAGTAGAAGTTAAAGATCGCAATGCTGCGGAATTATTACGTGGACGAAAAGTAATGATTGACATTGACCGTGCTATACCGCTTGAAGAAGGTGAATATTATCTGTATCAGCTTATTGGTTTGACAGTACAAACCACAGATGGCATCGAACTTGGGCAGATAAAAGAAGTGATTGAAACTGGGGCAAATGATGTTTATGTCGTTAAAGGGCGTGAATTTGGTGAATTGCTTTTACCTGCCCACTCAGAAACAATTGTGAACATGAATTTTGATGAAAAACGTATTACTATGCAACTCCCCGACGGCTTATTACCTGAATGATCGTTTTGCATCAAGAACTTTTAGATGCTTGACAATTAATTTATAACACTGTTATGCTTTCGCTATCCAGTTTAAACAGGCAATTAAGATTTGAGCAATCAAAAATACTGGCTGGGACTGAGCTTAGTCCAGCAGATGGGTAGTATTCGTATTCAGCAAATTGTATCTACGTTTGGCACGGCACAAGCTGCATGGACGGCATCTGAGCGTGACCTCAAACAGGTCAATTTACCGAAAAAAGCGCTATCATCTCTTTTGGATTTGCGCCGCACACTTGATCTGGATGCTGAATTGGCAAAAGTAAGCAATCTCGATGCCTATCTTATTACGTGGGCAGATTCAGCATATCCTGAGAATCTACGTCATATTGTGGATGCGCCACCTGTACTGTATATACGGGGATCATTGTTACCTAGTGATATGCTCTCATTAGCGATTGTTGGTACACGACGTGCAACACGTTATGGGCTTGATGTGGCGAATCGCATGGGATATTGGTTAGCCTCCCAAGATGTCACTATCATTTCTGGCATGGCAATGGGTATTGATAGCGCAGCACATCGCGGTGCAATTGAAGCTAATGGGCGCACAATTGCTGTTTTAGGATCTGGTATTGATATTATTTATCCCAGAGAGAACACACAACTTGCAGAAGATATTATTGAGCATGGTGCATTGCTTAGTGAGTTTCCATTAGGAACACCTCCGACGGGGCGCAATTTTCCCCGTCGTAACCGCATTATGAGTGGATTATCGCTAGGTGTTTTAGTTGCAGAAGCACCAAAAGCAAGTGGTTCAATCATCACAGCCGAAACAGCATTAGAGCAAGGACGTGATGTTTTTGCTGTACCTGCTAATATCTTTAATGAAATGGGTGCTGGTTGTAATCGTCTCATTCAAGAGGGTGCTAAATTGGTCATGCGAGCCAGTGATGTATTAGATGAGCTTAATGTCAGCTATAGCAATCAAGTTGTTCAACAAAAGACAGAAAGTATTGCACCCAGTGGTACACTCGAAGAACAAGTGTTATCTCTACTTGATGTTGAACCCATTCATATTGATGAAATCATTCGGCAAACAGACTTATCAACGGCTGACGTTTCATCAACGCTTGCTATTTTAGAATTAAAAGGGCTTGCACAAATGATCGGTGGAATGCAATATTGCCGAACGATATGATTTATCAAAGTAGAAAGTTGACCGTATGAAAAATTATGTTGCTCTAATACTAGCTGGTGGTGGTGGTTCACGCTTATGGCCGATGAGCCGTGCAGGAAAACCCAAACAAATGCTGCCACTAGTCGATCAACATTCTATGTTTAAGGTAAGTGTGGATCGATTAGCGCCATTATTCACGCCTGATCGTATTTTTGTTTCTACAGCCGCAAGTTATGTTGATGACTTGCAGCAAGAGTGTCCTACGATTCCGTATGAGAACTTCATTGCAGAGCCATCCGCACGCAATAATGCAGCAGCCGTTGCTTTGGCGATTACAGTGATTGAAAAACGTTATCCAGATGCCATCATTGCGATGTTAGCCTCCGACCATCATATCGGTAAGACAGAGCATTTCCGTGATGTCTTGGCGACGGCTGGTACAATTGCGAATGACGGTAAAATTGTGACATTGGGTATCTCACCTGCCTTTCCATCAACAGGGTTTGGTTATATTCAGCAAGGAGCAATGATTGGCAATCAAGATGGTTTGGATTATTATGTTGCACAACGCTTCACAGAAAAGCCTGATGTTGTAAGAGCATCGCAATTTGTTGCGTCGGGTAAATATAGCTGGAATAGTGGCATGTTCATCTGGAAAGCCTCAAAAGCAATGGCTGAATTTGAGCGCCAGCAAAATGAACTATATCAATTATTTAAGTATCTCCAGTCCGCAGTTGATACACCTGATTATCAACAAACACTAGAATCCATGTGGGAAAAAACACCAAAAATCTCGATTGATTACGCTATCATGGAAGATGCGGAAGATATGGTTGTTATTCCTGTCGATATTGCATGGAGTGATGTTGGGACTTGGTCATCGTTATATGATGTTTTAGATCGAGACAAATTCGGTAATTGTGTTAAAGATATGAGCCAAGATCGAATTGTTTTAGATGCAAAAGACACCTTGTTATTCTCTGACAAATTGACAGTCGCTATTGGTGTGGATAACATCATTGTTGTAGAAACCGACGATGTATTGATGGTTTGTCATAAAGATCGCGCACAAGATGTAAAACAAATTGTGACCTATCTGCGCGAAAACGGTATGGAAGATTACCTGTAGCACTATCTACAGTCAAAAAGTTTTAGGAGACCGCATGAGTGATAACTCAATGCAAGCCTACTGTGTAAAATGTAAAGAAAAACGTGATATAGCAAATGCAACACCAACCTTCACAAAAACGGGTACACCTGCCACTAAAGGTGAATGCCCTGTTTGTGGTACAGGTATGTTCCGTATGGGTGAAACACCTGCCCATGAGGGGATTCCAAAACCCGAGGTTGTAGCATCACCAAAACGCAAAAAGAGTAAAGCAACGTCCAAGAAAAAAGGGGCTAAGAAACGGCGTAAACGCAATATTGGCAAATTAGTTATTGTCGAATCCCCTGCAAAAGCTCGTAGTATCGGCGGTTATCTGGGCAAGGGATATACTGTCATGGCTTCAAAAGGTCATGTACGGGATTTACTCGTGACCCAACTATCTGTTGATGTTGAGAATGATTTTGAGCCAAAATACCGTGTACCAAATGACAAGCGCGATGTCGTTAAAGAAATTAAAGCAGCCGTTGAAGATGCTGATGCAGTCTATCTTGCGACAGATCCTGATCGTGAAGGTGAAGCTATTGCATGGCATCTTGTAGCAGCAGCCGATATTGACGAAAAAACAGCGCAGCGTGTTGTTTTCCATGAAATCACAAAAGATGCTGTCAAAGAAGCCTTTGACCATCCGCGTGAAATTGATATGAGTTTGGTCAATGCTCAACAAGCACGTCGTATTCTCGACCGCTTAGTGGGTTATAGCATTACTGAATTGTTATGGGATAAAGTTCGCAATCGTCTATCTGCTGGACGTGTTCAAAGTATTGCATTGCGCGTTGTGGTTGATCGTGAACGTGAAATTGATGCGTTCAACCCTGTTGAATATTGGTCGATTGAAGCCCAATTGAGCAAACAACCCACTGGTAAGAAAAAGATGCAAGCATTCGTTGCTAAATTGGCAAAAATTAATGGGGAAGACTTTGACCTCAATACTGAAGCTGAGGTTCAAGTGCATCTTGATGTACTGGAAAAAAGCCAATATATCGTTGATAACATCAAGCGTAGCACACGAACAAGAAAAGCATCACCGCCATTTACAACCAGTACCTTGCAACAAGAAGCATCACGGCGAATTGGGTTCAATGCACGGCGTACCATGCGTGCAGCACAACAGTTATACGAAGGTATTGAATTATCAACAGGTGAAACATCAGGTTTAATCACCTATATGCGTACAGACAGCCTTAACGTGAGTCCACAAGCGCAACGTGAAGCACGGTCATACATCAGTAAAACCTATGGTGATGACTATATGCCAAAAAAACCTGCACAATATAAGACAAAATCCAAGGGCGCTCAAGAAGCTCATGAAGCCATTCGTCCAACCAGTGTTTTCCGTACGCCTGAGCAGATGAAAAGTCGTTTGAGCAAAGATCAATATAAGCTCTATGAATTGATCTGGTTACGTTTCGTCGCTAGCCAAATGTCTAATGCAATTTATAACACGATTCGCGTTGAAATTAACGCAGGGATCAATAACAAGGATATGCCCTATCTATTCCGTTCATCAGGCAGCCGTATCAAATTTCAAGGCTTCTTAGCACTCTACGAAGATAGTAAAGATGAAGATGATACGATTGAGAGTGATGAAGGTCTTATCTTCCCTGAAATGGATGATGCTGAAGTGCTACGTCTGTTAAAATTGATGCCTAACCAACATTTCACACAACCACCACCACGTTATACAGAAGCAAGCTTGGTAAGAGCGTTAGAAGAATACGGTATTGGACGACCCAGTACCTATGCACCAACCGTTGCCGTAATCCAAGATCGTGATTATGTTAACAAAGAAAACAAACGCCTCGTTCCAACGGATACAGGTAAAGTTGTGAGTGAGTTATTGGTTGAGTATTTCCAAGATGAGATGCAATACGAATTTACAGCAAAAATGGAAGATCAACTTGATGAAATCGCCGAAAGCAATTCCGAATGGCGACCTGTCTTACATGATTTCTATCAACCATTTGAAACACGCCTCAAGAATGCACGAGAGAATATGCCTGTTGTTAAACAAGAGGAAAAAGTGGGACGTATTTGCCCAACGTGTGATGATGGTGATCTTGTTATCAAATATGGTCGTTTCGGTAAGTTCATCGGCTGTAGTAATTATCCAGAATGCCGCCATACCGAGCAATATATCGAATATGTGGGAGTAACTTGCCCACTCTGTGGTGATATTCATGATGGCGAATTAGTTGTCAAGAAAACCCGTAAAGGGCGCACATTTTATGGATGCTCACGTTATCCTGAATGTGAATACTCCACATGGAAATTACCAAAATCAGCAACGAATGATGGTGATGACGACTCAGAAGATGAAGAACAGGACCAAACTGAAGAATTACCCCTCACTAGCTAGTACTTTTAGCACAGGGCATTGTCATAATGCCCTGTATTTTCCACAATTAAGATACAATCCTTTGCGATATAGTGAAGGTGCATATATACTTTCTAATGTATTGACTAGATATTAATTACCATGCACATCAAGGTAAAATTTATTTTTGTGCATGTTATTGACTTGAATGAAAGGCTGTTACGCTTATGACATCTCCTGAACAAGCTACACCTGCGCAAAAGCCACCTAAGGACGCTAGCGGTGGCGGTATTGGTGAGTGGTTGAAGGATACATACAATGGTTTGTATGTCATTGTTCTTAAACCCCGTATGCCAGAAGGTATTTTATATTCAATGGCAATCATCGGCGTATTATTAGGGATTATTTGGGCATATGTGGTCGCCCCTGCCGATTGGACAGGTGGTAATCCAAATCGTATGAACGAATCTAGCCAACGCCAATGGTTATTGATGACAGCAGTCGGTACAAGTGCAGATAATCTTTATGCACCTGAACAAACTGTACAGTTGGCACAAGCGATTCCGAATCCACGCGCCCAGATTGAAGCAATGCTGGCTGATCCTAACACATCACCGAATGATCGTGTCGCCCTCCAAACCTTGTTACAGCAATTACCAGCCGATATTGATGCGACTTCTGCGCCACAGATCACAAGTGGTAATTTAATTGTCAATATTTTGATGGCTTGGATTCTACCCATTATCGTCATTATTGTCTTGGTGGTAATTATCACGCTATTATGGCGATTTTTCATTTACGATATGGCTGTTGCGCCTGTTTTGCAGCGCATTGCAGAAGCTCGTGATCCTGTTATGGCAGCAGAGGCACAACGGGGTCGTGATGAAATCAAGATTCAGCAAGAACAACGCCGTCTCCGCGAGGAACTCGCAAAACAAGGTGGCGATACGGAACTCGGTGACCCTGTTATGACGCAATTAGCTATTTATACACCGGGACGTATGTTTGATGAATCATATGAAATTGAACTTGAAACAGGTGAATTTTTGGGTCAAAGTGGGACAGTGATCGCAGAAGCGGTTGCACCCGATCCAATTGCTGTGGAAGTTTGGCTATTTGATATGTTCACATCAAGAAATATCGCCAAAGTATTTGTTACACCTCAAGGCTATGCTGACCCTGCAATCCGTAGCAGATTAGAAGCAGATGTCGATAATCCTGCAACAGATATTGTTGTTGCTGAGGTTGGTAAGCCATTAACCATTGATACCGATAAATTACGCTTACAAGCTAAGTTTTCCACCCTTGAAATTAATCCAAATGGACGCTTTGAGAAATTCAATATGGAAATGCGTTCATGGAATAAAGATAGTGCGAGTGGCGCAGCGCCTGTTCCACCAACGCCTATAGCAGCACCACCCGCTGGTGCGCCTGATATGTCAGTTTATGACGATATTCAATTCGACCCACCACCAGGTGCGCCTTCCATGGCAACGTATGACAATATTCAATTTGATCCACCACCACCGATGCCATCGAGTTCACCAGCAGGTGCGCCTGATATGTCGGCGTATGACAATATTCAGTTTGATCCACCACCACCCATGCCATCGCGCCCATCACAAGGCAGTTCTGATTTCTTATCACCACCACCGATGACACCGCTTTCACCTCCGCCATTGCGTCCAAGCAATGATGACGATGATGATCCTTTTGGTGGTACAGGGGATTTTACCCCCTTAGGCAACTAGGTCGTATCAACACAAACGCCTTACTTTATCAGTAAGGCGTTTTTTTATGCACAGATTATGGATTAACTTGATTATTATTCGATTGAAATAACCGTAAATGTCACTTTACCATCGGGTGTTTTAACTTTGATGTTATCGCCTTTACGACGATGTAACAGCGCTGCACCAATGGGGCTTTTAGATGAAATTTTACCATCACGCGGATTAGCTTCTGCTGCCCCTACGATTGTATAGACTTCATCTTCATCAAAACCTTCTTCACGGATAGTCACTTTAGAGCCAAGGCGAACCTCATCGGTTGCCCCTGTATTTTGGATGATTTCAGCAGTCCGCAAGATTTGCTCAAGACGCATGATTTCACCATCCATCAAGCTCATTTTCTCGCGTGTGTCATGATAATCCGCATTTTCTTTCAAATCTCCCATAGCGACTGCTTCTTTGAGTTTTTGCGCCAAAGCAGGGCGATCAACTTCTTGAAGTCGTTGGAGTTTTTGCTCCATTTCTTCTTTGCCCTCAGGAGTTAGATAGGTGACATCTTCCGCCATGATAGTCTTCCTTCCCTTACTTATTTACCAAATTATTCAATCGGTATCATAAAATTTTCGCTACGTTCTGCGCCCAATGCCAATACATTCTGGTAATGCAGCGTTTCAACTGCCCCATTCAGCAAAATATGGCTTTTACCGCAGGCACTCACTTTGATTGATCCTAACGCCTTTTTGACTTTTTCAGGGTCATCAGACGATGCAAGCGCTTTATCAACTGCAATTCTCAAGCGTTGCAAATAATCAAGATCACTTTTTATCTTTTTATTTGCCTCACCTCGTAAGATAACCTCACCATGTCCTTGGATGATGTTTTCAAAATTACGATCTTGCAATTTTTCTAAAGACGCAATGAAATCATCATAGTTGCCATCCACGAAGTATGGAATTGGCATCACGGTATCAGCAGCAAATAAGATATTATCTTCTTCAATCCATACAGTGATTGAATCGTGGCTGTGACCGGGTGAATGTTCCAAATGAAAAGTTTTACCTCCTAAATGGAAACTCATGCGATCATCAAATACAATATCGGGCAAAACAAGTTGAATATCTTTCATATCTGGCGACCCGTCTTTGAGACGTTTTAAGCTATCTCGCCCGCGTGTATTGAGATACTCTCTGCACTGTTTATGTGCAATGACGGTTGGCGTGCCAAATAAGGATGTTCCTGTGGTGTGATCTGCATGGTGATGTGTATTAATCACATAGCGTACAGGTTGCTTTAGCCGTGTTTGTATAAGATGGGTCAGTTGTTGTGTTTCTTCGGGATAGAGTAATGTATCAATGACAACGATGCCATCCGTTGTAACAATTACACTAGCTGTTACTTGAACGTATAAATCACTCGTAAAAACAAAAATATCCTCGGTAACCCGCTCGCGTTGCATCATATAAATAAATTATCCTACATGTTGTGAGCATGGATTATAGTGTAATTGAGTATAGTAATATCCGCATCGAAAATCAAGGTGGTTAGCAGTTTTAGCTCTACTCAATAGATATTGCGCTATATTACTTAGGAATATTCAGATGACTTATGCAACAATCTATTGCAACAATGTACCAAATTCCTTAAGCCATTTTTGATAATTTGCTGCTCGTGCAATTTTACCACTGGAGGTCTTGATGAGCCATTTATCAGGTACGAGACTTACAAAAGAGGCAGAAACAGTCGTTTGTTGCCCAATTACTTGCCGAATTTTTTTCTTGAGAGTTTGCTCATCTATTTGAGTCTCATTATCAAGTTCTACAACAACCGCAATCCGTTCCGTACCATCGCGTGCATCCATTACACCAAATACAACACTTCGTCCGATATGAACCCCTTCTACTCTATTTACAATGGCTTCTATATCTTGCGGATAAATATTTTTGCCAGATGTAATGATGATGTCTTTTTTACGACCAATGATATAAAGTTGCTGATTGGCTATATACCCCATATCACCTGTTCGATACCAACCATCAATTGTGAAAGGTTGCAAATCTGGACGCTGATGATAGTGCGTGAGCATACAATCACTCGAAATAAGAACCTCGCCTACATGACGTTCATCTAATGGGTTGGCATGGTCATCAACAATACGTATTTGTGTATGCTTCAGGACATATCCACATGAAACGATGTGTAAGCCATCTGTAGAAGGTTTTGCTATCTGATTATTTTCGAGTATAGCTTGGTCAATTGTATCAATATGAGCAACTTGCCCCGTCGGGGTTTGAGTCACTGCAAATGTGTTTTCAGCCATAGCATAACAAACTGTTAAGTGCTGTTGTGTAATTTGTGTGTCAGCAAATCGTTTTAAAAATTGATTATGGCTATCATGACGGACAGGCTCGGAACAGTTAATGAACGCTCGCATTGTAGCAAGTGATAAACCATCACTATCGCGTTTACGGATTCGGCGTGCCATATGATTATAAGCAAAATTTGGCAACCAACATAATGTTCCATTGTAACGATCAATGCTATTTAATAATAAAGCAGGGTGTGCAATCCAATCAAAAGGTGACATCAATATGAGTGGAATCCCTTGCATTAAAGGTAATAAGAAACCAGCAATCAACCCCATATCATGATAGAGTGGCAACCAACTTATAATCACATCGTGAGCATTTAGATTAATGGCATCACTATACGAAGCCAGTTGATTAAGTACAGCTTGATGCGATAATGCGACACCTTTTTGAAGCCCTGTTGTTCCGCTTGAATGTTGCAAAAATGCAATTGATTCGGCAGACGGTTGTATGATAGGTACGGCAAGTGCTGGTAAATGCAACATAGAGGGACGAATAATTGGGCATGGCATCAGAGGCAATTGAGTCGCAGATGAATCAGATGTAACAATCGCTTTTACATTGGATCGCGTAACTAATTGTGATAAATTTTGCGTATAGATATCTATATCAAGTTTTTCAGTGCGTGTCGGGAACATAGATGGCATTGCGCCAATCGCCAATGCACCCCAAAAAGCATAGATACTTGTCACAATATCAGGATGTGCAATGATGACCATATCGCCTGATACAATACCTTGTTGTGCTAATAATGTGCCATATTGCAAAACAGTCTCACGAAAATGCGTGCGCGTTATCACAATTGGATCAGCATCTGTTGCCACAAATGTGATTGCTGGTTGATCGCCACCATTAAGGGTAATCGCATCAAGCAAGGTTGTATAAGCGGTACGATTGGCTAACGAGAGCATTTCTAGGCTAGTCCACGAACAACACGCGCTACAATTAAATCAAGTGTATCCATTTTAGCGACGGTTAGTTCAGGATCAGGAATATAGACATCAAATTCGGATTCAATGTAGACTGCCAGTTCGGCTAAATCAGTGCTATCAATCAATGAGCCTGTGATGATCCCTTCATCATCTTCTAGCTGATAATCAGGGTCATTAATCAGTGACTGTGCAATGTATGTACGAATTTTTTCACGTATTGCTGTAGTATCCAACAGGTTAATCCTCACTATTAAAGATTGTTTCGATCATCATCTGAGCCAATGCTTGCGTTCCTGCTGCACTTAAATGCACGGGACTATCCGTAAATTCATTAGGCGGTATCGTATCCCAGAGATCATAATACTGCCATTGTTGTTGCGTGGCTGCGGATTGCAAAATATCACGGTATTGATCGTATGCCCAACGCGGATAAAAGCTATTATAACGGCGCTCACTATTGATACCATCGCTAATAAACATCGGCTCATTGATGATAATAATCGGTATATTGCCAACATGATTAATACCTGCTGTCAAAACATCAAATGCAAGGGTATCAACTGATAATGTTGTTGTAGGCTCATCGAATATTGACCATGAGAGGTCATCTGTAAAATCAGATTGTCGCAATGAGATATTTTCAGGAATAATTTGGTCAATACCTGTTGCTGACCATGCGATACCGTAGGTTTGTAAGCGCAATAAATCCGCTAAAGCGCGGCGCTCTCCGATGATTGTGCGTTGTAAAAATGATCTTTCGGATGCAGGTACATCTGCTGAATACCGATCAAGATTAAGCGTATCAGAAAATATCTGTAAGCGATGCTGATTATTTTGTACGAGAGGTGGTAAAAATTGTTGTTCAGGTGGGAATGACGCAAGTGATACGAGCCAAATAATCATATCAGGCTCATAAGTTAGCGCTTCATCAAGGATTAGCACGTCTTTAGTCAATGACATGACAGGATACCCCAAGTTATAGGCTACAACTGAGCGTTGATTGATACGTAAATCTGCTGAGTTAAGGTGAGCAGCTAAGGTTTGATCGTTATCTAGTAACCAACCCCATGTATTGCTATCCCCGATTAATAAAACCCGATATTCATCGTCGTTCTTAGATTGACTAATTGTATGTGATGCAAATAAAGCAGGTAGATTATCAAGCGATACATTGTATGATTGCGACGGATTCTCGCCATACGGTAAACGGGGTCGTGTGGGATAGAGTTGCCCATAGAGTGAAAATTGTCCTAACCACTCCATTGGATAAATCCATGCAAAGCTAAGATTACATAAGCCAAATAGAAGCAGTGCTTTCACAATAACACGCCCTAAAAAAAGCGGTGATGTAGGTGTTTCATCTAGCCATGACCAATTAGACATTAGACAAATCCAAATAACACAATAAACAAATTGACGGCTTGCTCAAAAGTAGGTAACGCAAACCAGACCCATCCTAAAACAACAAAATGGAATGTGACTATCCATGCCAAGCCATCCGCTATCATCTGATAAGTGCGCGATTTTTGCTTGAGTTCACGATAAAATTTACGGGTGCGATCAGACCATTGTTTATGAATAAATAAACCTAATCCATGCCAAATACCCCATACTAAGAAATTAACGGTTACACCATGCCATATCCCAATCACAATCATTGTGGTGAGTTGTGTTATTAATACAATTAATATGGCTGATGGTTTGGGTTTCCGTTTGAGTAAATAGCGTGTTAGTGGCGAAAACACATAAAAACGAACCCAATTACTGAGCGTGATATGCCAACTTTGCCAAAATTTAGTAATACTCGTGCGCGTATATGGTTGAGAAAAATTCTCAGGTAAGTTAATACCCAATAATATCCCAATCCCAATTGCTATATCGCTATACCCACTAAAATCGAAGAATAGACGAAGTGCATAAGCATATAACAATAGCCATGCACCCAGTGCATTATCAACTTGGAGCGCATTGATAGGATTCAACGCTATGCCTTGTGCCAAGGTATCGGCAATGATAAATTTCTTAGTTATGCCGATCATGATGCGTGTAAAGCCACGAATATAACGATCTGAAAATTTAACCTCGTCTGATAACTTACGGAAATCATCAATAAATCGCTCGGCACGATCAATAGGACCTGCTATAAAACTCGGAAAAAAAATCACATACGTTACATATTCATGGAGTGATAGCGTTGGCAATAAGCCTGATTGTCGATCTCGAATCGTATGAATCAATCGAAATGCTACATAAGAAAACCCAAGCCAATTGAGATCAATTGCAGCAGCAAGTGAACGATCTTGGTTTGTAAATCCACGCAAATTTTGACTCAACCAGATTGCTAGCGGTTCGGTTTTTAGAATGGCAAATAATGCAATGAATAGTACGAGTAATAGACTTAATCGCCCTGACCATTGCCTCATAAAAATAGCGATAAGACCTATCAGGCTGATGACACCTAAAATAAGCTGTATGGGCGGTGGGCGCGATGGTAAAAACCAGCGCCAATCTATATCAAGATAGCGGAGTAGTGACAAACCAATAACTAGCATGACAATGATAATTAGGGAGACCCAATCTTTGCGTGAAACTTTTTGTTTTTCAGCGCAAGTAAAATGCCATGTCAGTGTGACTAGTAAAAGTGTGAGTGTTGGCAAGAAGAAATCAAGCCAACGCACAAAAATATCAGGTTGCAGCACATAGATCAAAATGATGCTTGCAATGAATAAACTCCATTGCCGTAACTGAGCAGGAATCAATAAGGCATATATGATCGCAAAGATGATGAAAAACCCAATAACGATGAGGCTAAGACCCAACTCAGAATCCTTGATAAATGAATTGTGGCGTACTATCGCTGGTGACGATCACTAATAAAATGAGTATCACACAAAGCGCGACAGCAAAAATATTTTCTCGATTGAAAAATTTACGCATCAATTGCCCTCACCACACCAACGCCATTCGCCATCTTCTTGGACAACGCGATAACTCGTTAAGTCAATTTCACGGGTTTCTGTGCCGTATAGTGCCATAATTTGCCCATCACAAGTGACAATATTACCGTCTGATGAACACGCCATATCTTCAATGGTCGCTTCGACACTGGCAAATGACGCTGATTCAAGTTCAATGGTCGATTCAAGTTCACTACATATCAAACTGCGGATTTGATCGGTATCAGCATCAATTTTTGCTTGCAAATAAGATTCAACTGTTTGGGCAGCAAGGTCTGTGTTTGTATTATCTGTCCCACAAGCACTCAAGGTCAGGATGATAAGGATAAACAAGCATATTTTAGAACTCATTTGAGATATTTCCTCGTGTATGTGTGCATCATCATCCGAGTGTAGCGGATGATTGGAACATTGGATAGTTTTTAAAAATCCTCACGATGCGCCATTCGATTCTTCTTGTTTAAGCAATTCACGGTCACTCTTTTTGAGTTTTTGACGGACTAAGATATAGGAATCTTCAATCATTTCTTGTAAGCGTTCATCAGAAATATCGCCTGTTAGGGTGACGGTATTCCAATGCTTTTTGCTCATGTGATACCCCGGTTGAACAGAATCATAGGTTTGTCGTAACAGCACAGCTTCGATAGGATCGCATTTTAGGCTAATGGATTGTGGATTTTCATCTACGGGGAGTAATGCAAACATTTTACCTTTCACTTTGAAGACCGCAGCTTCGGGACCAAATGGAAAGTCTTCATACGCCCCTGTCATTGATAAGCAATATATCCGTAAATCATTACGACTGAGCATATTTTCTCCTCTCTTAGCGCAATACGTGTAACAGATTATTGGTATTTGATAATCGTTGTGCAACTACTTTCAGTATCATTCTTTCAAATGCAAAAGCTAGTTCTGAATCTTCTTTTTTCATCGTTTCAAGATTCTCTTTGCTTAATTGCCAGATAAATGTGTGCATATCCGATACAACAGTCGCTGTACGTGTTCGCTCAAGGATAAAGCCAATTTCACCAACCACTGTCCCCATGCCAAGCGTTCGTAATCGAATGGGCGAATCACCATCAAAATTCAGAAAAATAGATACTTGCCCAATTTCTACAAAATAGAGTGTATCTGCTAATTCGCCTTGTTTGATAATAATCGTTTCAGGAGGATATTGGACACGTTCCATATATTTTGATAATAGTTTTGCATGCTTTTTGCTCATCCCCATATCGACTAATTGCATCCATACAACACTCGATATAAAGGCTTGGGTCGTCCCCGCATAGACTAATAATTCAGATTCTGCACGTTCTAAAGCATGATCTAAATCAGTAGAAAATTCAAGGCAATCACTGGTACTTAATTCAGTGATAATGCGGAGAATTGAAGGATTATCTTCAAAGTCTGAAAAGATGACATCAAATTCATGCGTTTCAGCTAAACGGATAATTTTGTTCAAGCTCAAGAGTGCTGAGGAATCAACCCCTGCGACCCGTCGGAAATCAATGATAAGAAATTTTAATTCGGGTAGGCTTGTATCATCATCACGCGCTTTAACCTCTTGAATAATGGTATCGGCTGTTCCGAAAAATAAAAAGCCTGTTAACTCTAGTACATAAACATGCTCACGAAGTTTGAATAATTCTTTAGTGAAATGCGGGTTACGCTCAACGGCACTCGACAAATTGCGAGCCGATGTTGCTCGATAAATATTGCTAATGCGTGTGTATGTTCCGACGAATACCAACAGCATGATGAATGTACCCAGAACAACACCTTGTAAAAAGCCGAAAAATATCACAGTCAACATAATTACAAAAGCGACAAAATACTCAAACTGAGTAAATTTATCTAAGCCCTGAATAATCCATTCGTCGATAAAACCAATACCAATAAACATCAACATACCACCCAGAACAGCGACAGGTACATATAACAAAATTTCAGACCCAAGTATTAGCAACGACACAATGGATATAAAGGAAATAATGTAAATAAGTCGGCTTGTACCGCCAATTCGATAATTCATCGTACTAATAGATGATGATGAGAATCCAGCATTACCACCAAATAGTGCAGTAGCGATATTCATAATCCCATTGAAACGCACTTGATTATCAATATCAAACTCATCATTATTGCTCAACTCAATACCTGTTAAGTTTAGGGGTAAATGGATCAGGGCAACCATCATCACAGTCAAGATATTTGCCCATTGTGATTGAATTGCTTGCCAGTCGATCTGATTAAAGTCAAGATTAATTGGTGCTTGATACGCAATATTTCCAATATCACTAAGCAAGATACCCCGTTCACTCGCCTCTTGTAAGGATAAGCCTTGCGCGTAAATGAAACCGTAGATAGCCCCAACGCCGATGATGAGTATAAGTGGAATAACTAAATAGTTATTCCCACGACGTAATGGAATAAATAAAGCAATAGCAATGACAACCCCCGGTATCCAAAAAATAAGGTTATTCACTTGGAAAAATTGCACTATGTTCATAACACTTACCTCAAATGGCGTCATCACTCGCAATGCTCCTAAGATGAGCAAAACACCATTTCCTGCCAAGAAACCACCAATCACAGGATAAGGAATATACCGTATGAATTTGACCCAGCGAAATTGCCCAAAGATAAAAAATGCGACACCTATTATAAGTGCTATGAGCGGTAGTAAGGCAAGCATTGTTATGAATAAATCTTTGCCTGTCGCAATAACCATATTGGTACTCATGGTTACAATAATGAGGATTAATGAGCTTTGCATCGACGGTAGAATATGGTGCGTATGAGACAAAATCCCCATAATGACAATGCCAACGCTGGTGCTAACCAACATAATGCCCACCCCTTGCGAGAGATAGGGCGCAAGCTCACCAGTGAATAAAAGACTAGCCAGTGAAAAAGAGAGCATTATCAGCATAAACGTTGTAATGAATGCTGCAACAATATGATTGATAAATGTAGCAAATGAATTTGTAAGGAAATTTTTTGCAGATGCAATCATGTTTTATTCCGACGACTGAATAATGAATAACTATGGTAAGTATGGCAATAAGCCCTCAATTGAGCAAATCATTCTAACTACCGATATATTATTTTTATGACAAATTTATGGCTCATAAGTGCAAAAAAATATGATCTATGAGGATTGATGCTATAATTAAACTGATAAAAACACCCTCGATAATCGAACAAATTTTCCGCTTAAATATTGTATCAATGCGTACAGTAGTGTATAATTAAAGAAGAGAGTGGGTTTTATTTGCATTGTAAAGAGATGCTATCTAGGCATCTGGTAGAATCCCTATTCCCAGTATCTCACTATCGTAAATACAATTAAAAAATGAGGAACGTGCATGGCTTCAAACACCAAAAACGCATCCCAATCTAATGATAATTATACCGCGAAAAATATCACGATGCTTACCCCTCGTGAGCATATCAGACGCAGACCGGGTATGTATGTCGGTGGTACGGATACCCGCGCATTACATCATCTTATCTATGAAGTCGTTGATAATTCGATTGATGAAGCACTTGCAGGACGGTGTGATCGCATTATGGTCACACTGCACGATGATGGATCGGCATCCGTTACTGATAATGGTGCAGGTATTCCTGTCGATATGCACGAATCAGGTGCTTCAGCGCTTGAAATCGTCATGACAGAAGTTGGCGCAGGTGGTAAATTTGATAATGATGCTTATAAAGTCAGTGGTGGTCTACATGGTGTGGGTGTATCGGCAGTTAATGCCCTTTCAGGTGAACTAACGGCAACCGTTTTCCGTGATGGCTTTGTGTGGGCGCAACAATATCGCGCTGGTGTTGTTGCTTCTCCTGTAGAAAAAATTCGTAAGCTAGAAGATGGTGAACCCACAGGCACAACCATACGATTCATTCCAGATTTTGACATTATGGATCGTAACGAATTTAATTATACCACCCTATCTAATCGATTTCGGGAAATGGCATTTGTAACAGGTGGTGTAACGCTTACCCTCCGTGATGAACGAGTCACACCATTTGAAAAAGAAATTACCTACTACTTTGATGGTGGTATTTCATCTTTCATCAAATATCTCAATCGCAATCGTCGTCCTATCCATGATGTCGTCTATGCAGGTCGAGATGTTGAATTCACCGATAAAGAAGATCGTCCGTATGTAATCGGTGTTGAGGTAGCATTCCAATATAGTGATGCTTCAACAACCACTGAACTTGCTTTCACGAATACAATCAATACACCTGATGGTGGGACACATATCACAGGTCTGCGTTCAGCAATCACAAGTGTGATTAACCGCTATGCGCGTAAAAACAATATCTTAAAAGAGCGTGATGCTAATTTTAGCGGTAATGACACTTTAGAAGGCTTGACAGCTATTGTCAGTGTGAAGCATCCTGACCCCCAGTTTGAAAGCCAAACAAAGGTCAAATTGCTCAATCCAGAAGTACAAGGTGCTGTTTCCCAAGTTGCGAGCGAAGCCTTATTAGAATTCATGGAATTGAACTCACGCGAAGCACGTAAAATCATTGACAAATGTATGACGAGCAAACGTGCGCGTGAAGCAGCTAAAAAAGCGCGTGACCTTGTACGCGGTGGACCTAGTTTACTTGAAAGCAGCACCTTACCCGGTAAATTAGCAGATTGCAGCCAACACGGCGAAAATGCTGAAATTTACATCGTCGAAGGTGACAGTGCGGGCGGTTGTTTTTCTGGTGATACCTTAGTTGCTCTCACAGATGGACGTAATATCAGTTTTGAACAACTTGTAGAAGAACAAGCATTAGGTCAAGAACACTTCATCTATACAATTCGCAAAGATGGCACAGTTGGTGTGGAACAAGCACTCCATGCTCGTATCACAAAGAAAGATACTCAAGTTCTTCGTGTGACACTTGATAATGGAGAAACGATTACTTGTACTCCCGATCATCGTTTTATGTTGCGTGATGGTAACTATAAAGAAGCAAAAGATTTGACATCGACTGATGCTATCATGCCACTTTATCGAAAATTATCTGATAAAGCAGAAGCTAGTATCACAATTGATGGCTATGAAATGGTCTGGTCTCCTCGCTCAGAATCATGGCTTTTCACACATCTAATAGCCGATTGGAGTAATTATCAACAAAACGCCCAACAACGCTATGAAACGAAAAAATCTTATCGAGTTAGTGGAGATAATAATCAGGCAGCATTACGCCAAACATACTACAACAAGACTATTGCTGCCCTCAAACAAATTGAGATGGATAATGGTATCTTAGATGTTGCTGCATATCGCAACTATCGCATTAGTACCAAAGATAAATCATTACTTCGTTTCGATACATTCTGTGATCGTTACTTTGATGGTAGTGTTGAATTAGCACAAGAAGCTATCGCTAATTACAATCATCGTGTTGTAAAAATTGAACATCTCTCAGAAACAATGGATGTTTATGATATAGAAGTTCCACATACACATAATTTTGCTTTAGCGAGTGGTGTTTTTGTACATAACAGTGCTAAACAAGGGCGTGATCGGCATTTCCAAGCGATTTTGCCATTACGCGGTAAGATTCTGAATACGGAACGTGCGCGTTTAGATCGTATTTTGGATAACAATGAAATCAAATCGCTGATCTCGGCATTAGGGACTGGTATTCATGATGATTTCACCACCGATAAGTTGCGTTATGATCGCGTGATTATCATGACCGATGCGGATGTTGATGGTAGCCATATCCGAACGCTGCTACTCACCTTCTTCTTCCGTCATATGTTGCCATTGGTGCAAGAAGGTCATTTATATATTGCACAACCACCGATCTACTTGTTAAAACAAGGTAAAGAAGCCAAATACATCTATCCGCAAGCAGGCATGAATGATGCACAAGTATTAGAACATTCCCTTAAAGATTTCAAAAATCCTACACGGGTAGGCATTCAACGCTATAAAGGTCTTGGGGAGATGAATCCTGACCAATTATGGGAAACCACAATGGATCCAGAAACACGGACGTTGCTACAAGTTACGATTGAAGATGCAACTGAAGCGGATCGTGTGTTTGATATGTTGATGGGTGCCAGTGTTCCACCGCGTAAGAAGTTCATTCAATCGAATGCAAAGCAAGTTAAGAATCTCGATGTATAAGCACATTCTATGATAGAGTCAATCAAAGCCTACTCAAATGAGTGGGCTTTTTTTATATCTTATTTGCGATTATCAATAACAATATGTCATAATCGAATCAAGATTAAATTAGTTTTTCAAAGGAAATTTTATGGCGATGGAACGTACATTATTTGATGACGATCATAAAATGTTTCGGGCAACTTTTCGGAAATTTGTAGAGCAAGAAATCGCACCCTATCACGATGAATGGGAAAAAGATGGCATTGTTCCGCGTGATTTATGGCTTAAAGCAGGGTCATTAGGCTATTTAGGGATGGATGTTCCTGAAGCGTATGGTGGCGGCGGTGTAAAAGATTTTCGTTATAATGCCATCGTGGTTGAAGAACTGATGCGTGTTGGCGCTAGCGGACCCGGCTTTAGCCTTCATAATGATATTGTTATTCCTTATATCCTTGAATATGGATCAGAAGAGCAAAAAGAGCGTTGGTTGCCGAAGATGGTAAGTGGCGAAATGATCACAGCAATTGCTATGACAGAACCCAGTACAGGGAGCGATCTTGCCAGTGTACGCACGACAGCCATGCTGGATACAGAGCAAGCAAATTATATTATCAATGGCAGTAAAACCTTTATCACCAATGGGATCAATAGCGACTTGATTATCACCGTTGCGAAAACATCACCTGATGAGCGCCATAAAGGCATTAGCTTAATTGCTATTGAAGGTAATAGAGAGGGCTTCACACGCGGACGAAATCTCGAAAAAATTGGTTTAAAAGCACAAGATACCGCCGAATTATTCTTTGATAATGTGCATGTTCCTGTATCTAATTTGCTAGGTGAGGATGGTAATGGTTTCTATTATTTGATGGCGCAATTACCACAAGAGCGCTTATCAATAGCAGTCAGTGCCGTTGCTGGGGCGCGTGCATCATTAGATTGGACTATTGATTATGCAAAAGAACGCGAAGCATTTGGCAAACCTATTGGTAAATTCCAGAATAGCCGCTTTAAACTTGCAGAGATGGAAACAGAAATTACGATAGCCCAAGTATTTGTCGATCACTGTATTACGCTATTGAATGAAGGCAAATTGACAACAGAGCAAGCCTCAATGGCAAAATGGTGGACAACAGATTTACAAAGTAAAGTTGCTGACCAATGTATTCAGTTACATGGGGGGTATGGTTATATGCTAGAGTATCCCATTAGTCGTGCATGGATGGATGCTCGTGTACAATCAATTTATGGAGGGACAAATGAAATTATGAAAGAGATAATCGGGCGCTCAATGGGTTTCTGAAAAACGAGTTATGGGGTGGTATTGACATGCCACCCCATAACTACTCATCATATTCATCATCGAATTCAGGTTCAAAATCACGGCTACGCCACCAACTAATCCCCATAAATGCTGTAAATACAACGGCAATTCCTAAGAAGAAAAATTCATCCCAATTGCCTAAACCACCATGAGCAAGTACAACGATCATTCAAAATGCTTTCTATCATTAATTAATGGGTATCATCATATCACAGGCTAAAATTGCCACAAGTTCAGGAATTTAAATATTTTGCAAGCACAGTTTCAATCTATTTAATGATATTACAAACCAGATATTAGCGAGAAACTGCCATAATTTATCCTCTTTCACAATCTTTCTCATTCATATTATGCGTTATAATGACATTATGTTATAAAAATAATAGTAAAACATACGATTGAGATGTCTTGATGACACAGTTAACTGATAATATTCAACCAACCGATACAACTCTGTTACAGGATGTGCTGCGCCTTGTTGCAAAATCACCTAACTTAAAGAGCGTTGCTCCGATTATCTTAGAAAAAGCAAGCCACATGATGGATGCGTCGGCAGGGTTTTACAGTGTTTTTGAAGACCCTAACCTCCTATTTGTGTATAATATTGATGCCGATCAAATGCCAGACCCTGAGACGATTGAATCTGCAAGCGCAGGATTAACACAAGATATTCATATTTCAAATAATTTACCACAAGCCCTTGCGACATCTTATAAAGGATGGTTGCTGATCCCGATTATGTATAAGCGTAAACCTGCTGGCGTGTTCTGCTTATTATTTGCTAACGAGATGACATTGTCAGATACTTCATCTAATTTATTATTATCCTTGGTTGATAGTTTAACGATTGTGACAACGACTGAAAAAGTGCAAGCCCGTCACAATAAATTGATGCAAAATCAAAATGAATTTGTGCGGATCGTATCGCATGATTTACGCTCACCCCTAACATCTATTAAGGGTTTTGCAAGTATGCTAGAAAGTGCTGAAGAAGACCCCAAATTACTCCATTTTGTTGTCAAAATCTTGAGTGGCGTGACGCAAATGACATCCCTTGTGGATAATATCCAAGATGCAGGGCGGTATGATCCTGAAACAGGGTTCTATGAGATGGATCGTACACCCACTGATTTAATTGATATGGTACACAAAATTGTGAATACACATCTTGTTCCTGCTGAAAAAGAAGAACTCACACTGGGGGTGAACATTGATAATGATATTCCAATCGTCAATATTGATGCCAATATGATTGAACGCTCTATTATTAATCTGGTTGATAATGCCATTAAGTACACCCCGAATGGGGGTCGGATTGAAGTTGGCTTACAGAAAGACAAGGGTGATTTACTCATCACAATTTCTGATAATGGTTATGGCATCAGCGAAGAAAATAGACGACAGTTATTTAATCGACATTTTCGGATTCGTCGGCGTGAACATACGCGCGTTAAAGGCAGTGGCTTAGGATTATTTATTGTGCGCAGTGTTGCGCGGCATCATAATGGCGATGCTTTTGTCGAAAGTGTTGAAAATGAAGGCAGCACATTTGGCATTCGTATTCCCCTCAGTGGCGAAAACTTATTAGGTGGCTCGGCATAGGGCTACGCAAAATTAGAACATTTGGTATACAATGAGCTTCGTCAGCGATGATGAAGCTTTTTTGATTTTAGGCGAGTGAAAAGCAAGCACCTTATGGGAACAATTCAAATATTAGATGATGAGGTTATTTCACAGATTGCTGCGGGTGAAGTTGTTGAACGTCCTGCATCAGTGGTAAAAGAACTCATCGAAAATGCACTGGATGCAGGTGCAAAGAATATTCATATTGAAGCTACGCATGGTGGACAAAAGAGTATTCGTATTAGTGATGATGGTATCGGTATTATCGCAGATGAGGTGAAGCTGGCGGTGATGCGCCATGCAACTAGTAAATTACGCACTGCCGATGATTTACAAAGAATCAATACATTAGGTTTTCGTGGTGAAGCCTTATCAAGTGTCGCAGCCGTCAGTCAATTTTCACTCGAAACACGTCATCGTGATGAAGCAATCGGCACACAAATCCGCATTGATGGTGGTAAGGTGACTGCAACTAAGCCAATTGGCGCACCTGCTGGAACAGTCATTAGTGTCAACAACTTATTTTATAATGTACCCGCACGCTTAAAATTCCTGAAATCTGAAAATACTGAAAAACGCCAACTCAGTGCGATTGTTCAAAATTATGCAATGGCATACCCTGATGTGCGCTTTGTATTAGTACAAGATGGGCGCGAACAATTCCGATCATCTGGGAGTGGGCAATTAGGCGATGTCGTTGTCAAAGTGCTTGGATTAGATTATTTTCGTGAGATGTTCGAGGTAAAGGGTGACGATCATATCCGCGATTTTGGAGGGCAAGTCACGGTAAATGGATTTATCTCGCAACCGACACTCCATCGTAAAGACCGTACCCGCATAACGTTATTCGTTAATGGACGTGCTGTGCAAGATTCAGGGCTAACCTATGCAGTGACTCAAGCCTACCATACTCTGATTGAAAAAGGTCGTAATCCCTACGCGGTGTTAATGATTACTGTCCCATCTGACTTTGTGGATGTAAACGTGCATCCAACTAAAGCTGAAGTCCGTTTTCAGGATACGAGTGTTGTCTTTGCAGCAATACAACGTACTGTGCGGCAAGGCGTATTAGGCTATAAGCAAGCATCACGCCATGATGGTTATGGGCAGTATCAGCAAGATCAAACAGGCTGGTCAATGCCTTATGATCGTAAGCGCCAAATTGATATGGAATTACCGCTTGAGCATGGTCAATCATTACCACGTATTGATGACTTTGACCGCAGCGACCCTACGGCGATTCCAAGTGGGATGGGTCGCCCAGATAAACCGCGCACATTGCCCTTATTACGTGTTATTGGTCAAGTTGGGGCAGCATATATCGTAGCAGAAGGTCCTGCTGGTATGTATTTGCTCGATCAACATGCAGCGCATACACGGGTATTATATCAAGAGCTAAAAGACTTATATCAGCAACAAAGCACCCTGCCCCATCGCCAAATCGACTCACAAACAATCGAATTAAGTACGAAAGATTCACAACTGCTTGAAAAGCATCTCGATCTATTAGAAACCATTGGTTTTCAGCTTGAGCCATTTGGAGCAAGTACGTATCTCATACGAGGAATCCCCGCGATCTTAAAAACAGGCGATGTTGCCACCCATGTCTGGCATATTCTGGAACGATTAGGCGAAAAGCCTACCAATCTACATGATGCCCTCTTGATACGCATTGCCCAGCGTGCAGCCATCAAATCAGGTCAGGTATTATCGCCTGACGATATGCGAAGTTTGATTCAAAAATTGGAACGTTGTCCTGAGCCTCAAACGAGTCCTACAGGACAATCCACATTTATTCATATGAGCGCCCAAGAACTTGAGCGTGAATTTACACGCAACACATAAACCTTAACGACTTTGCCATTGGAATGTATACCAAGTCCCTGTTCCGCCGATGACGCTATAGGTTGTATCACCATTATCACGCGCAATACGCACTTGCCATGCTATTGTATGCGCTTGACCATCTGTTGGAATTAAGCTATCAGGCAAGGTATACCGTGTATTTCGAGTGACATAGGATGTTGTTGTACCAGCAGTACGATCTTCAATATCAATCAAATAAATTTCACTAGATCGTAGAATACCGACACTGACCCATTCTAGCGTAATCCGTTGATTAACAACTGAACCATTCGGTGGCGAAATAATCCGTGCAGGTTCGTGTGTTGGGGTTGGGGTCGCCGTTTCATTGCCCGATGGTGTGGTTGTCGGAATCGGTGTGCCTGTTGGTAGCGGAACAGTAACACAGTCGCCTATTCTAAGATTTGGACTACAAGAGGGTCCGCCACTCGGATTGGTAAAATTGCACCCCCCCCATCCCAAATTTGGATTAAGCTGACTCATTACTTCTAAACTGGTATTAAATTGATCGGTAATACTTACAACGCTATCACCTTCAACAACTGTATAACATTCAAATACTTGGTTATCAGGAAATTGTATGTTGCCTAAAAGAGTTACATCTCGCTCAGCAGCAGCCGTTTCCGTCATATCAGCGCCTTCTGGCACGGGTGTTGGGGATGGCAAGGGTACGAAAAATGTTAATCCTGATGAAACAACATTAGCATTGGTGATATTATCATTGAAAGCAACCACTGCATCCACTAAACCATTTGTCACTTGATTACCACATGGCACACGCAGTAATGCCCCGATGAGCGCTTCTCCCTCTAAAATAGTTGCTTCACATGCGCCTTGTGTTGGGGTTGGTGTGATATTGCTCTCAGGTGCAAGATTATCTTGCGTTGGCAATTGTGAGGCAACGATAACAGGCACATCAGAAATTTCTTGAGTGGGTGTGACTGATGCCGTCAGGCTCGGTGATGGCGATGGTGAAATAGCTAAAGTAGGGGTTTCTGTAATCAAGATTTCAGGTGCTGGATTGTCATCAGGCACACTGATATTGCATGCACTCAAGACAAATATTAAGCATAATATGGCACTCATGCGTAATTGCTTCATAGATTATTCGCTTTCTGTTTCAGAGAGACCTTGCCACACAAAAATGAGTGGTTGGGTTTGGTAGCGCACATCATTAGGCGCATCTTGCGAGACAATACCCACGCTCCATTCATATTCATGGCGATTACGTGAACCTTGCCATGCAAGCGGAATGGTGAAGAAAATTTCAGTTGTTTGTGCGCTAAATTCGCGTCCCGTTGTCAAATCAATAACATCCACACGATAACTTTCGCTCGCTTGTAATGTTGCAGTCGGTACCCAACGCAAGGTTACAAGTTGATCGCTATAGAAAAATTGGCGGTCTGTTGGGCTAAAGGCACTCGGAATATTCACGGTAGCCGTTGGTGTGGGTGTAGCTGTGGCGTTAGGGTCAGGTGTTGGCGATAGTGTAGGGGTTGGTGTGGGCGCAGGAACACGCAATAATTGCCCTTGGAAAAGTTGAACAATACAATCTTGTCCACCAAATGTTTCACCAAAATCGCAGCGTGCAAAATCAATTTGCCGATTGAGTTGGGACAATGTTTGCACATCAGTGCTATATTGCACAGCAACACTAATAATATTTTGCCCTTGTTGAATTTCATGCCACATCACCCCTGCTGGCAGTGTCGGAGTAACTGTTGGTTGGAATGCTTCAATTGATTCATTGAGTCCTAAAGATGCAACTTCGACACCCTCATTGGCAGCATCACCATCTGGCGCTGGTGTATCAGTTGGCACTGCAAATGGATCAGGTGTCAAGGTGGGGCGTGGAATCAATAATTCTTGTCCTGATCGCACACTGCTGGCATCCGAAAGATTATTGAGTGCTAAAACTGTCGGCAGCACATCAAGCGAACGGTGTCCACATTGTGTTAATGCCCATGTGAGTGTTTGACCTTGTGGCAAATTAATCACACAAGGACCTTGTGTCGGAGTCTGTGAAGGGGTAAATGTAGGTTGTGGTGTGAAGGTCGGCGTTAAAGTTGGTGGACCTAATGTAACAGTTGCAGCATTAACAGTAGGACGCGTGGTAGCAGATTCTTCTACTTGTAACGATTCTTCTGTCGCTATCCCGAATGTAAATAGATCTGTTGTGAGTGCTAGACCAATACCCACCAGTACAATGGTAACAATTATCGTTGTGAGAATAACTAAAACCATATTGCCTTGATTGCTAACCGATGATTCGAGCAAATCGGTCTCGCCATATCGAAAATTATAATCAGTCTTATTACTGCTTACATTTTTTTGACGGGATACAGTTTGAACATGCGAAAGGTCTGTACCGCATGTTGTACAGACCGTAGCATTTTCATGATTTGCAGTTTGGCAGATCGGACAAATTTTGTACGATTCAGACAATAGTGAACCCTTAGTCTAGTTAACAAACAGTCATTGGTTTTAGCAAGCTAACGTGAGAAAGTCAGTCTATGATTTTAGATATTATACCTATCAGCTTGTATAGGTTATAGGGCGAAGCAGCAGCGTAGGGCATTAGACATCAATAACACCCCGTGATGTAACAATAGCACCGTCAATATCACTATCCGCAGGCACATTACCGCGCTCTAATACAACTGCATTTTTTATTTTCGCCCCATAGCCAATGCTACTGCCACGTTCAACATAAACATGCGGACCAATCACAACTTGTTGCCCAACACTCACTTGAGGATCAATGCGTACAGGCGGAATAATTTTAGCACTATAAGGCAATTCACTCAGCACATGCCCATCATGTGAATCATCTAATAGGCGTTTATTGAGTGTGAGTAAATCCCCGTCATTTTCGACACGTAATATCCATGAGGTTTCAGCAAGCATCAATTTTGAATCTTGAGTATCGGCATACTGCTTAATAATATCAAACCATGTTACACCATAGGCATTTGCTTGACGGTCATCAAGGTTTTTCATATGGTCAATAAAATGCTGTCCACAAACCGCATGCTCGGTCAGAAAATAATCATCACTTTTTGATTTTTCAGACACAATATCTGTAATGATACGATCATTAACAATCCCAAAACGATTACTTTTTGCATTAGGAGAGAGTGACATACTCGCACCTGCCACCAGTAGATAGTCAGGATGTTCCTCATGTTGACGATACAAAGTTTTGATAAAACGTTCAAAAGTAAAACTATTGTATCCAAGCAATAAAAATGGTTTATCAGCCTTACGGGCTATTTGGCTCATGAGAAAACCGAGTGATTGAGTCGATTTCAAAATAAATTCAACGTGAGCATCAGGCATCCATTTATTATTTATATAAGATGCAATCGGTCCTTCGTTGATGCCTACAATAACTTTATAGCGACGTATTCCAGCACGATATAGGCGATCCATTACGCGAACAACCATTGGTTTACCTAAAGCTGGCAACATTGCCCGAGGACGTTGTTCTCGTAATTGACTATCGATTGCGGGGGAACTAATACCTAAAATAACAGCACTATCTATCAAGAGTGACCTCCGATTAGGATGGATGACTATGATAATTATATCAATGTCGAGTAACAAGTGTTACAAAATGGATAAAGATTTGAGAATTTTATATGGTTCTTATATCATAATCGACTATGATATAGATATTACACGATCTAATTTGAGAGGCTAGGATTGAATATGAAGCAAATTGTTGAATATCACATTTCACGTTTAAAAGATAAAAGCGCTACAGCACGTTTAAAAGCAATCCAAGAACTCGTTTTACTGGAAGACCGCAACTCGCTTGATGCACTCAAAGAAGTCTTTGAAAACGATGTCGATGAAGATGTTCGCAAAGCTGCCCAACAAGCAGGACGCGAAATTTTCTTAAAATTACGTGCTAAAGAAGATCAAACCAGTTCTTGATGAGTACAGTATTGTACTCATCAAGAGTATACAGTTAGGATATAATGCTCTTTAAAGCGGATGTCAGTGCATTGACATTTTCTTTGCGTGATGTATAGCCCATCAAGCCAATACGCCAGACCTTACCTTTGAGTTCGCCCAAGCCACCGCCAACTTCGATATTATAATCGTGCAAAAGTTGCTTACGGACTGAGGCTTCATCAATACCTGATGGTAATTTTACGGTTGTTAATGATGGCAAGCGGTAAGCTGCTTCTACATGACATTCAAAACCAATTTTGCTCAAGGCTGCCCACATATATTCAGCATTCTCTTGATGACGTTGCCAACGCGCTTCTAAGCCTTCTTCGGCAATGAGTCTTAAGCCTTCATATAGCGCATAAATAGAAGAAATCGGTGCGGTATGATGATACGTGCGTTCGTTGCCCCAGTATTTCTGTAAGGTTGTGAGATCAAGATACCAATTGGCAACTTTAGTTTTACGATTAACGAGTTTTTCAACCGCACGATCATTCAAGGTGAGAGGGCTTGCGCCGGGAGGAACGCTCAAGCATTTTTGTCCCCCACTATAGCAAACATCAATACCAAGTTCATCAACGCGCACAGGTAAACCACCTAATGATGTGACCGTATCAACAATAATCAATGCGCCGTGCGCGTGAACAATACGCACAATATCGTCTAGTGGTTGACGAGCGCCTGTCGAAGTTTCCGCATGAACAATACCTACCAGTGTTGCACCTGTTTCTTTAAGCGCCGTTTCGACCTCTTCAGGTGTAAATACTTCTCCCCAAGGACGGTTAATCATATGCACATCTGCGCCATAGCGTTCCGCCATATCTTGCATACGGTGTCCAAAATAACCATTACAACAAACCAGCATCTTATCACCTGCTTCGACCATATTACAGATGGCAGCTTCCATTGAAGCTGACCCTGTCCCTGAAACAGGAATTGTCATTTTGTTGTCAGTTTCAAATACATAGCGTAACAGCTTCTGTGTCATATCCATCAAAGCGAGAAACTCGGGATCAAGATGCCCTACGAGTGGGGTTGCCATCGCTTTAAGTACACGCGGGTCTGCCATGCTGGGACCGGGTCCCATTAAAATCCGAGGTGATACATTAATTTCAGGTGCTTTCATGAGTTTCTTATCCTTTGTGTTGTGTGTGTGTTGATAATTCTGCCAGTGTATGTGCAAGTACGGTGACACCTTTGACAATCTCATCCAATGATGTAAATTCTTCTGGACGGTGACTATAACCATTTTCAGACGGTACAAATATCATACTTGTTGGGCAAATTTCTGCCATAAATAAGGTGTCATGATACGCACGACTCACTAGATGTTGGTACGAGTAACCTAATTTTTGGCTCATATCCGTAATCGTGTGGATAATGTCCGCGCCTGATTGAGAGGGATTATTGCTATTCAATAGCGTAATATCAGCTTCAAGGTCACGTTTTGCACAACAATTACGAATATTTTCTTGAATGGTATTAATCATATTATCACGCGAAACTAGATCAATATCACGAATATCAATTTCCAGTAGAATACGGCTGGGAATGCTATTAACAGCATTTGGGTAAACATCGCATAAACCAACCGTCGCAACAGCATCAGGGCTTGGAGATGATTGCGCGGATTGCTCAACAGTTAGAATAATTTCGGCAGCAGCAACGAGTGCATCATGCCGTTCTGGCATTAAGACTGTACCAGCATGTCCACCATTCCCTTGTATAACAACCCGTAAAGTTGCAGGCGCAGCAATTGCAGTGACGATACCAATGTTATTACCCGATTTTTCCAAGCGTGAGCCTTGTTCAATATGCAATTCAACAAAAGCAGCATACGTATTTTTATCTACAATCACAGTATCCAACGAGTCTGTATAACCTGCTTGTTGGCGGACTGTATCAAATGATTGATTATCACTATCTCTTAATCCTTGTAAGTCATTTGCGGATAATACCCCTGCCATCGCCCGGCTACCTAAGCAACCAATACCAAAACGCGTTGGTTCTTCTGATGTAAACATGATAACTTCGAGCGAGCGAGCGGGTTGAAAGTCTGAATTTTTCAAGGCACGAATCGCTTCGATTGCACCAATCACGCCAACTGTACCATCATACATCCCTGAAAATGGAATCGCATCAATATGTGACCCTGTTGAAATGGCTGGTAAGTCAGGTTCTGTGCCGATCCAACGTCCAAAAATATTACCGACTGCATCTTCATGGATAACAAGCCCTGCATCTTTCATAAGGGAACGAATATAATCACGGGCTTGCAATTCTACTTCGCTGAACAAAATACGGGTTACAGCAGGCTTCGGCACATCAGAATAGCTTGCTAGATGCTGTAATTCTTGCTCAATTCGTGCGCTATCAATTTTGAGTTCTATCATGATAAGGGATCACGATTCATATCTTTATAGTAAATATAGGTACTTTGGGTTTTACCAAAAGCACAAAACCATTGTGGACAATAGGCCCCCATCCAAATAACATCACCCGCTTGGATAGGATAGTACGCGTCATCCAAACGATAGATGCCTTGACCTTCTAATAGGTAGAGACCATGCTCCATAATATGCGTTTCAACAAAGGGGAGTACCGCACCTGATTGGAATGTAAATAAATTAATCGCCATATCATATTGAATATCAGTTGGTAGAAGCGTGCGTAATCGTGCAGCTTCATCACCCATAAATGGCACACCCTCACCTGCCCACGCATTACCTATATGAACAGTAACATGCGGATTTGTATCCTGTGACGGAATATATTTTTTCTCAAAAATGAGTAATGTTGTCGCTTCTCTTGCCTTTAGTTGATGCGGTATATTCGCTGGAATATAGGCAAAGTGACCTTCTGTGAGTGATTGTTCTTCATTATTTATTGTTGCATCAATTGACCCGTTTAGAACATACAAGAAGCGTTGTACGCCATCTAAAGGTAATCCTGATGTACCCCCTATATCCATATAGGCTAGATATTGACTAAAGCGCGGTAACTGGCGCATCTGTGGCGAAATTAAAATGACACCTTGTGTTTTTTCCCAATTTGGCAAACTAGCCTTAACATGCCCATCAGGGGCGATAAAAGCATGATTTGCTTGAATAGATGTCCGTGTTTTTCCAAGTGGATTCATCAATTTATCCTAAATGTGCTATAACATAGTGGATGCTAGTATAGCAATTTGTGATTAAATGCGCGATTTTTAGCATCATACCACCCAGCTATCGTCATCATTATAGAAAAGAGATTCAATGTGAAATTGAGTATCCTCAATACACTGCCCAAAAATGAATTTCTATCAGCCATTGGAGGACCTTTAGAAGGTGAAATTTGGTTGGCAGAACGCATAGTCGCCCAACGTCCATTTACAAGTATCGATCATTTAATGACCGTGTTTGAAACAGTCATTGCAGCAACATCTGAGAATGAGACAATCAAACTAATTCAATCACATCCTGATCTTGCCCCAACACTTAACACCCAATTGAGCGAAACATCTCAGCAAGAACAAGCAGCAGCAGGTTTGACAGCATTATCGCCCTCAGAATATGATCTGTTTCAACGCTTAAATGCACAGTATCATCAACAATTCGGGTTTCCATTTGTGATTTGTGCACGTCATCATACAAAATCATCTATTCTGGAACACTTTGAAGCCCGCCTTAATAATCAGCGCAATCAAGAAATAAAGATTGGCATTGCTGAAATTCTCAAAATTATTCATCTACGTCTAACTGACCTCATTGACACATCGGAGTCCTAATCATGAATCACAAAATTTCATATGGTAAAGGCGATATTGCGCTTTATCGCAGTTATGCAAGCCCACTCACAGGCTTAACGCCAATCCCTCAATCAAGTTATCTTGGACAATCAAACCATCTTTTTGCAAGTAAATTGCATATTGAAGTATTCGGCGATATTTTCATGCCATCTTATACGCAAGGGGATAATTCTATGGTCGTGCCAACAGCAACGATGACCAACTTTGCATTACAAAAAGCACGCGAATTTACAGGCGCAACCCAAGAAGGTTTTCTCTATTTCTTAGGAAATGCCTTCCTCGATCAATATGAGCAAATGGACGCTGTGCGCGTTAGCATTAAAGAATTACCCTTCATTGCTGCACCAATCACTCATGATAGTGGTGTAACAATTCAAGATAGTGACAAATTATTTGCACCAACACATGATAGTTATCATACAGCCTCATTAGATATGACCCGTCGTAATGGCGAAAATATTATTACTGCGCATGATTGTGGGCGGATTGATATGAAACTCATCAAGCTAACAGGGAGCGCTTTTGCGAATTTCCCTCGTGATGAATATACAACTTTACCAGACTTAAAAGACCGTCCATTATACATTTATATGGATATGGGTTGGCGGTATGGTGATGTCAAAGATGCTGTTAGTGATAAGTACAATCGTTATATTGCACCACAACAAGTCTATGACCATATTCGCCATACCTTCCATGATTTCGTAAGTATGTCGATTCAGCATCTTGTTTATGAGATGGGAATCCGTTTATTAGCTACTTTCCCACAAATGGATTCCGTCTGGTTTGTGGCACAAAATCGTCTATGGGATACAGCAGCACAAGCTGAGGGCGATACTGCAAAAGTATTTATGGATCCACGCCCACCATTTGGTGAAATCAAGCTCCAATTAAGCCGTTCAGATTTGGAATAAGTGATGATTGATGTCATTATTCGTCAAGCACATGTGGTCGATACTACTCAAGATCATATAGCTGATATTGCTATTCATGATGGGCGTATCATAGAAGTTAGTACAGCTATCAGCCAATCAGCCAATCATGAAATTGATGCACACGGTTTATTATTGTTACCGGGAGGGATTGATCCGCATGTCCATTTTAATGAACCCGGACGCACTGAATGGGAAGGCTTTGCTACAGGTTCAGCAGCCTTAGCCAAAGGTGGCATCACCAGTTTTTTCGATATGCCACTTAATTCAACGCCACCTGTAACAACTGTCAAAGCAGTTCATGAAAAACGGCAATTAGCCGATGAAAAATCCATCGTCAATGCTTATTTATGGGGTGGTCTTACACCTGACAATCTCGATGAATTAGAGGCATTAGTACAAACAGGCGTTATTGGTTTTAAAGCCTTTATGTCGAATAGTGGCATTGATGATTATAGAAATGTTGATGATTATAGCTTGTATCGAGGAATGGAAATCCTTGCGCCTCATGGGGCAATTGTTGCTGTCCATGCAGAAAATGACACAATTACTCAGCAACTGGCTCAAAAAGCCATTCAAGCTGGTCGTTTATCAGTGAATGATTATTTGCAATCAAGACCCATTATTGCTGAACTCGAAGCCATACAACGCGCAATCTTATTTGCATCAGAAACAGGTTGTAAATTGCACATCGTGCATATAAGTTCTAGCAATGGGGTTGATTTAGTGACCGAAGCACGACAAAAAGGGATTGATGTCACTTGTGAAACTTGTCCACATTATTTAGCACTGACTGATAGCGATGTACGGCGCATTGGTGCAGCAGCTAAGTGTGCGCCCCCGATTCGATCACAACAAGAACAAGATAAGCTATGGCATCAGTTAGGTAATGGTCTTATTGATTTTATTGCATCCGATCATTCGCCAGCACCGATGAGCCTAAAACAAGGCGATGACTTTTTCTCGATTTGGGGTGGGATTGCTGGTTGTCAATCAACCTTACCGCTACTTTTAACACTCGGCTATCATCAGCGCGGACTTTCTTTACAGCAAATTGTGGCATTAACATCAACCAATGTGGCTGAACGTTTTGGATTACCCAACAAAGGAGCGATTAGGGCTGGTATGGATGCCGATCTTGTCTTGATTGATTTAAGTACGGAAACTGTTTTGCAAGCGACTGATTTGATGTATCGTCATCAGGTCAGCCCTTATGTTGGAATGTCTTTCAAGGTACAAGTACAAAAAACATGGGTAGGAGGTAAATTAGTTTATGGGTAAATTAACAACGCATGTTCTTGATATTTATCATGGACAACCAGCAGCATACATGGGTATTACGCTCTGGCGAATAAATAATGATGAGCGAACAAAATTAGTAAGCGTCCAAACAAATGATGACGGACGATGTGCTGCCCCACTTTTACAAAATGATGCTATGCAAATTGGCGAATATGAATTGGTATTTAATGTGCGTGATTATTTTATAGGGAAAGAGGTCGCATCCCCTTTCCTGAATCATGTGCCGATTCGTTTTACAATTTTTGATGTGACGAGCCATTATCATGTACCCCTCTTAGTCTCGCCTTGGGCGTATAATACCTATCGTGGCAGCTAACTAGCGCATCATATCTGCAATTTGCTTATACTTTTTAGCAACCTCATGATCTGGATGTTGTAAGGAGAAAATACCTGAGCTACCGAGTGTCATTAAGTCGTCAGAATGGGGAATAACGGCTGCAACGGTTGCATTATAGGTTTGTTCAACACGCTCTTTCAGCGCATCTAAATCAAAGGATGTCGGGGCTTTATTGACGATGAGCATCAGATTCTTGACATCCAGTTTACGAGCAACTTCTACGGTAACTTTCGTACCCTGATAATCTTGCGCGTCAGGGCGCATGATAATCGCAAGATGGTCTGAAATTGCAATTGATAAAAGTGTTTCTTCATTAACACCGGGATGGGTATCAATAACGAGGTAATCCAGATTGAGTTCTTTAACAATTTGTTGATAGCCATCACTCAGCAAGGTTACATCATAGCCTTCACGCAATATTCGGGCGATTTCACCAACGTT
Organism: Phototrophicaceae bacterium; assembly: GCA_049680565.1. Classification (GTDB taxonomy): domain Bacteria; phylum Chloroflexota; class Anaerolineae; order Aggregatilineales; family Phototrophicaceae; genus JAUZRW01. The sequence continues at coordinate 30,052 of JBAUIA010000396.1, read as the reverse complement.
CATACTGCTTGGAATAAGATATAATTCGCCTTTGATCGTGGCTTGGTTACTTGTATCATTGCGGACATTATCGGTGACTCGTAGGGCTGCATCTTGAATTTTACACCGTCCCCATAGGTAATCATTGAGGGAATATTTGATGGCATCTTCATGAATATTGAATAGAATATGAATCCCCGGCGAATTAATATCCGTATCAATTACACCGACACGCGCACCTGTAAGTGCAAGTTGTGCAGCAACATTTGCACTTGTATTTGATTTACCTGTACCACCCCGAAATGAGTGAATGGAAATAATATTTGCCATTGGTTTTTGCTCCATATCGCACTTTATGCAAAGTGCAGCGAAATCATCAATTATCATTATGGTAACCGATTATGGCTGAGACAAGCGTTAGGAACAATCCCAATCCTAGGCTAATTTTTCACCCACATCTAAAGCAGCTATTAAATAGATACAGTGTATAATCAAAAGATATATTTGAAATCAATACACCGCAATATAAATTAACAGTACTGAATCATAATGAATAGAGAAAAGTAAGTCATGATGGGTCAAATTGCACGTCTATTCAATGTTCGCCCTGATGAATTTAGACGCTTATCTATTATTTCCATAATGCTTGTGTTCTTCATTGTGGGCTATGTTTGGGCAAATATCACGATTATTGCGGATTTTTTGAATAAGTTACCGCTTGATAGCGATAGCAGTATTGCCTATCTACTCATTGGCGATGCTATCATTATTATTATCACATTTGCGATTTATTCAGCATTTGCGGATCGTTTTGCAAACAATCATATTATGGCTGGCTTAGCCAGTGTTGGCATCATTGGGATTGCCCTTGGTGCTTATCTACTCTCTATAGATTTAGGATCAGAGATTTTAGCACCTCTATTTTTGTATCTAGTCTTTAGAGGTGTTGGCGAGGCAATTAGTACACACTGGGGTCCCCTTGTTAATGATTACTTCGATACACGGGCTGCAAAACGGATTTTTACGCTATTAGCAGCCGTTACAAGGATTTCTTATTTGTTTAGCTCATTAACTGTTATTTTGCTAAATGATTTTGGTTTTCGATTTACAGGGCTTAATCTTAGCATCAACTTTGGACTCATCGAACTTGGTATGCTCATTTGGTTGGCAACATTACTGGCGATGCTCATCATGAGTTTAGGGATGCCTAGATTGATGCGCGTTCTGCCTACAAATAAAATTTCAACGCAATCGAAAGGTTCACCAACAAGTTATTGGCAGAATTTGTACGAAGGCTATCAATTTGCATTTCGTTCTAAATACTTACGCGCCTTTGTTGTTGTTTCGATCTTCATGATGGTTTTACAAGCCTTGATGCAGTTTGAAATTTTACGGTATCTCAATGATTATACAAATAATGCAACAAGTGATCTTGTTAAAGATACTTTTATTTCAGGATTTTTCTCAAACATTTTAATTTGGGGTAGCTTACTGCTATTACCATTTCAATTGTTTGCCTTTACGCGATTAGTAGCATGGGCAGGGGTTGAACGGGTTAATCTTATCTTCCCAGTCACATCATTATTGGCAAGTTTGGCACTCATCGTCATTCCATTAAGATACGCGGATAATCTTACTGCAACATTTTCAATTGCACAGATTAATATTGTCATTATTATTGCGATACTCGTCATTGCCGAGTTTAATAGAACTGTGTTGAACATTGGCATCCGCGCTGTAAATGATGAATTTTTATATAATGCTGTTCCTGTGCGTGTTAAAGGACGCATTAGGGGTTTTATTAGTGGGATTGTCGAGCCATTTGGCACATTTATTGTAGGTGCTTTTTTGCTGATTCCTGCAATCGTCAATACCCCTATTATTATTCCGGGGTTGCTCGTTGTTGTGAGCATTGGCTATCTATTTGCATCGATGTGGGTCAGCCAGCAATACGGACGCGCTTTAATTTCGATGATTGAAGAAGAAAATTTCTCCTTCATGCTAGAAGCCAATAATCGCATTGCCTTTGACGCAGATACACTGCAATCGCTCGAAAATCGGTTTAAACAAGCACCTGATGATGATACCCGTTTGCTAATGGGGCGTTTACTCATTGAGGCGCGTGGAACAGCCTATGTTGATTTATTAATTAACGCAGCAGATGCAGGTAGTAAATATTTACGCGCTGGGATCATTGATACGTTCATATCATCTGACTTACGCTCCCCAAAAGTAATTGATATGTGTGTCAAATATATTGTGGATTCAGACGCGACAGTTCGCAAATCAGCCATTACAGGTTTAAAGCAATTGGTTGGTGTGCAATCAGACCGTTATCTGCTGGCAGCGCTGGAATTACTCAATGATAATGATCCTTCATTGGTCGCGGAAGTCTTACCTGATCTGATTAATACAAGTGATTTTTACTTTTTGCAACATGCAACGCTCACACTCAATGAGTTGTTGGAACATGAAGACCCACAACAACGCGCCATTAGTGTCAATATTCTTGGCTCAACGGATAGTCCGCGAGTGCTTCTCTTACTGTTACGCTATCTGATTGATCGTTCACAAGTGGTTCGCTTACAATCTGTACTTGCCATCGAAAAACTGTCATCGAAAGTACAGATTACCGACGAATTGGTACAAGCATTGAGTATGACAGTTTCATCTTTATTGCGTGATCCATTAGATCGCATTCGCTTATCTGCTGTGCAGATCATTGCAAATTTACACCCCAACGATTTTGCAGAGCGGATTATGCCTGCCCTCTTGGATGATAATCTTGAAGTGCGCGAGGTTGCGGCACGCTTACTCATTAAACATCCCAATGAAACAACTAAGACCTTTGAGAAATTCATGGAATCTAACCATAGTCTCATGACACGGATGACATCAACCGTGCTTGTCCGCATTAATAAAAAACATGAACCGCGTATTTATGAGCATATCGACCATTTGCTATCAATGATGTACGAAAACGTAAATCGTATGTTAGCTTTAGAACCTTTGAAGCATTATCCTGTTATTGATGTTGTACAAAGTATTATCACTGAAGACAATGAGCGTGCGTTAGAAGAAATATTTTATATGTTAGGCAGTGTGCATGGTATGCAAGATGTTGAAGTTGCTGTCGAAGCATTGCGTAGTCATGTGCCTCGTACACGAGCTAATGGTGTTGAAGCGATTGATGTCATGCTCAATTTGCATTTATTGACCGCAATTGAGACCATCACCAATCCTGATATGTCATTAAATGATTTGAGTACCTATGGCAACAAAACCTATCCCTTAGAAACTTTCGATACAGCACAAGTTTTGCACGGTTTACTGAATCAGCACAATGAAGATTGGATTATTTATATCGGTATAGAAGCATTGGGTGAACTGGGTAAGAAATTGTATCAAGCACAGAATCAACCCAAGCAATCTCCACTTGATCTATTATCCAATATGACATCAGGAAATAATCAAGCAAAGACGACAGATATTCCATTCACAATTCATGAAATTGAGGCGATGTTAAATTCATTAAAGGGTGAGTTACCGCTCACTTTACGAACGGCTTTACGCAAGGCACGTAATTCAATGCAAGGGATTGAGTTTGAGCGTTCAGATCAAAGCATCGGGAGTGTTATATCTGATGTTGAACGAATTATCTTCTTAAAGCGTGTCCAATTTTTCCACGATATTACCATCAATCAATTGCGTAAAGTGGCAAATATATGCTACGAGGTTTGGTATGATGTCGATCAAGTCATTTTCAACGAAGGAGACATGGGTGGCTCACTATATGTCATTGTTGAAGGACGTGTGGGCATTGAGCAAACACAAGCCGATGGTAAATCAGCACGGTTAGATACGTTACGTACTGAAGCATCATTTGGGGAAGACACGTTATTTGATGAAAGCCGACATTCAACATCAGCAATTGCCTTATCGAAAGTATTGGTTATGCGCCTTGATAATGATGCGTTGATAGGACTTATCCAGTCTTACCCAGATATGTCGATGAACATTATCCGTGTACTGAGCCAGCAAATCCGTAACATTGACACACGCATTACAAGTATGTCAAAGCAAGATTCACAAGCATCGAGCTTATTTGATAAATTAGGTATCTAATCTCAATGAAGTGAGCTAGTAATTGCGATATTATATAGAATAGAGGGTATGATGTTATCTCAAGTCGATAAAATTATCTTCCTAAAAGGGATTCCATTTTTTGCTAATTCAACGATGCAACAATTAACAGCGCTTGCAACTGCAAGTACTACAGAAAATTATAGTACGGGTGAAGTTATTGTTGATGTGGGTGATGTTCCTAGAGCCTTGTTTATGATTGCGTCTGGTCGGATTCAATTAACCCATTTCGCAGGGGATCGTAGTACAGAGCATATCTTAGATACACGCGATTATTTTGGTGAAGCCTATATTTTTGATGAAAGTGCGAGCCATTTTCGGGCAGTATCAAGCAATGAAAGTATGATAATGCGTTTAGCCTATGAGCCACTCCATACCCTTATTAAAAAAGATTTAAGTTTATCGTATAATATTGTGCGTAATCTGAGCAAAACAATTAAAGAGAAAAATAATGTGATTGCGAGTATGACACGCAGTCATACGCGGGGTATGCACCAAATATTTGACAAAATTGATAGTTAAACGTAACGCCATCACTATCCAATAATTTAAACGCTGAGGCAAACTTATGAGTAGCCAATTTGACAAACTGACGCAAAACCTCGACGAAACGTCACAATACGCCCGCCAATTACGTCAAACCGTTGATGGTGTTATCGGCGCTTTGACAAAACGCGGGGTGCAGATTAATGTTGACTTCGATCAACCTACAAAATCACTCTATCGGTCTATTGATGGTGCAAATAAAGAACTGAGCCTAGTAGCTCAACAATGGACACTGATGGAAGAATTAGTGACGATTTCAGCATTATTAACCTCTTCGCTAGACTTAGCAGATGTGTTAGAGGCTGTGCTGGATGCTGTAATTCGTTTAACAGGTGCGGAACGTGCCTATTTGATGTTAATGCAGCCTGCAACCAATGAACTCAAGATTCAAGTAGCGCGTAATCAGAGTAAAGAAAATATCGCTGGCGATGATATTACATTTAGCGAGGGCATCATCGAAGCAGCGATTGAACAGCGCGAACCTGTTGTAACGACCAATGCTCAAGCCGATACGCGGTTTGAAGGTCGTCATAGTGTGATGCACCACTCATTACGCTCAATCATTGTAATTCCCCTATTTTTAGAAGATACCATTGTTGGTGTCTTATATGCAGATAACCGTATTGAAGCGGGTATTTTCCGCCAAGAGAGTATTCCTATTTTAGCTGCATATGCGAATCAAGCAGCGATTGCAATTTCTAACGCACGCTTATTTGAGCAAGTCAAAGGGGATTTGCATGAAGCTCGACGGAAAGTTGAGCAATTACAAATTCAAATTGATGAACAACGGGTGCAACAAGAAGTTGATAAGATCACTGATAATGAATTTTTTGCACAACTCACAGAAAAAGTTGCTGAAATTCGCGCCCGACATCAGCAAAACGATGACTAAATGAAGGGATTTTTGCTCCTCCGATGCGTATCCTAATGATCTATTCGACCTCCAACTTAGGAGGGGCTGAGTTATACGCGATGAATTTATTGCAGACCTTAAAAGATAAGGTGCAATTTACAGTGGTATGCCCTGAAGGTAGTTTCTTATCGCAACGTGCCAGTGATATGGGCATTTCAACCTGCGAAGTGCCTATTACTTATCCTCTATTTGATACATCAGATTTGATACAGAACGTCTATGAGGTTATGCGTCAATTTAATACTGACTCTTTTGATCTTATCTATACCCATCATTTGCCAGCAGCCGTTATGGGACACATCCTAAGTTCAGCATGGCACATCCCACTGTTGTTGACGATTGATTCGATGTATTTACGCCCTGCATATGAAGATTTTATACGGTTAGCATCTTGCTATGTTATGTCAGCATCTAAGAGTGGTTATGATTATATTTTGAGTCACGATTTATGTCCTCAAGACCAATTATTCTATGTGCAACCCGGAATTAATCTAAAAGAGTTTCGTACACAGCAATCTAAAACTAGAACACAAGCCTTCCGCCGTTTTGATCTCAAAAAACAAGCAATTATCGGAGTTGTCGCTCGTTTAGTCACAGATAAAGGCGTTGACATTGCAATCAAAGCTGCTCATCATATGAAACAAGTTGGTGATTTACCTGCAAAAGTCTTGATAGCAGGTGATGGTCCAGAACGGCAAACCCTTAGTCGTCTTATTGAAGACCTTGATATGGGTGACGATGTCAAATTTATGGGTCAGGTTCAACCTGAAGAAATGCCCGATTTTTATCAGATGATGGATATCTATGTATTAGCAACAAACCGCGAAGGTTGTCCTATATCAATCCTAGAATCCATGGCATCAGGTGTCCCTGTAGTAGCAACATCAGTTGGGGATATTCCTTACTTAGTGCAATCTGGTATAAATGGATATACAATTGAGCAACCTGAGCCGTTTGCATTGGCTCAACGGATTACAGATATTTTCAATCAAGATACGTTTACACATCGTGCGCGTGTACATAATGAAGCCATTATCCCTGCATTTGATAATACAATTCAAGCACACAAAGTCTATGATATTTTTAGAAAAATCTTACAAGATTACGGTGAATAACATTTATGGCACAACCCATACAAGAAATTAAAGGCTATGAATTAGGCGACATGCTTGGCGAAGGGGGATTTGGTACAGTCTACCGAGCATACCAACCCCTTATCCGGCGTGATGTTGCAATCAAAGTCATTCGGGCTTCTTTTGCCAATAAACCAGAATTTGTCAAACGATTTGAAGCCGAAGCACAGCTTGTTGCTCGCTTAGAGCATCTTCATATTGTCCCTTTATATGATTTCTGGCGTGACCCAAGTGGTGCATATCTTGTGATGCGTTTGTTACGGGGTGGTAGCTTACGCGATGAATTACAAACAAGAGGGCGTTTACCAATTGATGAGGTGGTTCGTATCATCACACAAATTTCATCTGCTTTATCAGTAGCACACCGCAAAGGGGTCGTGCATCGTGATCTTAAACCTGCCAATATTTTGCTGGATGAGGAAAAAAATAGTTATCTCACAGATTTTGGCATTGCAAAAGATGTTGAGCGCGATATAGATGATGAAGAGGATGATTCTGTTGTCGGTACACCTGCATATAGTCCGCCTGAACAATTACAAAGTTTAGTCCCAACGCCACAATCTGATATTTACAGTTTTGGTTTAATTATTTACGAACTCATCACAGGGCGTGATGCAATGGCAGGCGACTCTATTTCTGATGCGATTCGTAATCAGTTATATGAGCCATTGCCCTATATTAATCCTGACGAATTTGGCATTCCAATCATTATTAATGATATTTTAGCAACAGCAACTGCTAAGAATCCAGATGATCGTTATGCAGATGTGATGCTCTTTGCACGCGACTTTAAGCATGCTATCGCAGGATTCCGATCAAATCCCTCACTTGCGTTAAATACAGAAACAGGCGAGATGGTTATTGTACCAGAAGATACCATGTCATTCTCGATCAATTTAGATGATATAGGACCTTCAACAGGGGCACAACTTGCTATCATTAATCCTTATAAAGGGTTACGTGCATTCCAAGAAAGTGATGCCAGTGATTTTTATGGACGTGCAGAACTTACACAACAATTAATTACTCGTTTGAATGAAGATCGTGCAGATGCACGATTCTTAGCAGTCATTGGACCGAGTGGGAGTGGTAAATCGAGTGTGGTAAAAGCAGGTGTCATCCCTGCCTTGCGTAATGGTGCATTACCGGAGTCGGAAGATTTCTATGTTGCAGAAATGGTACCGGGTGCGGATGCGCTGGAAGAATTAGAATCTGTTTTATTGAGTATTGCTATTTTCCCACCTGATAATTTGCGCGAAACATTAGCAGCATCAGAAACAGGCTTATTTGATCTGTTAAATCAGATATTGCCAGATGATGGCAGTGAATTATTCTTACTAATTGATCAATTTGAAGAGATTTTCACACAAACAGAAGATAACCGCGTCCGCACACATTTCATGAATAGCTTGCAATATGCGGTAACACATCCTGAGAGCCGTTTATGGGCAGTGATTACTATCCGTGCAGATTTTTATGATAAACCATTACTCTATCCAAAATTTGGTGAACTTGTGCGTGAACGTGGAGAAATTGTTTTACCACTTTCACGCTTAGAATTAGAATCAGCTATTGTACAACCTGCAAAAACAATGGGTGTCGAAATGGAAAAAGACCTCATTGCACATATCATCCAAGATGTACAAGAAGAACCGGGCGCATTGCCCCTCTTACAATATGCCTTAACAGAATTATTTGACCGTCGTTCAGGTATGTTGATGACACTCGACACCTACCAAGATAGTGGGGGCGTTTTAGGGTCATTAGCACGGCGTGCTGAAGAACTCTATTTAGAAATGGATGATGTTCATCAAGAAGCAATTCGTCAGATGTTCTTACGCCTCGTAACATTAGGTGAAGGCACAGAAGATACTCGCCGTCGCGTGCGTTGGTCAGAATTATCATTCTATGATGGTGATACTGATCCGATGGCTGATGTACGTGACACTTTCACAAAATATCGTTTATTAACCGGTGACAATGATCCACAAACACGCGAACCCACGATTGAAGTAGCGCATGAGGCATTGATCCGCCAATGGCAACGCTTGCGTGATTGGTTAGCAGATAATCGTGATAATATTCGCGTTCAACGTCAAGTTGTTGCTGCGGTCAATGAATGGCATCAAAATGATAGTGATAAGAGTTACCTTGCAAGTGGGATGCGCCTTGAACAATTTGAATTATTGCTCGATAGTAGCGATATTGCTCTTACACTCGAAGAAAAATCTTATATTGTTGCTAGCATCGAACAACGTGAAGCTGCAATCCGTGCCGAAAGAGAACGCCAAGCGCGTGAGCAAGCACTAGAAGAACGCGCTCAACGCAATTTGCGTTATTTAGTCGGTGCAATGACTATCGGTTTAGTGATTGCGAGTATTCTAGCAATTGTCGCCCTTACACAGCGTCAGAATGCTATTCAGGCGCAACGTGTTGCAGAACGTGAAGCTATTGAAAATAATAGTATTAGTTTGTCAAACCTCGCACGCTTTTGGGGACGTACGAGTGATGAACCCTTACTCGGTTTAGGCTATGCGGTAGATGCTAACACCATTCCCAATCCACCTGTAGAAGTACAGCAAACATTAGCAGAATTAGCTTGGCAACCGGGGGCGCGTCGCCAATTAATAGGACACGAATATGAAGTATGGGGGGTTGCCTATAGCTATGATGGATTATCCGTCTTTAGTGGCGATGGTAGTTTATCGATCTCAGATGGTAATTTAATTCAGTGGGATACTCAGACAGGCGACATTTTACAGTCATTTGAAGGCGGACATACTGACCGAATTTATTCAGTTGCTACAAGCCCAGATGGACGTTATGTAGCAACCGGTTCGCAAGATACACGGGTTATTATTTGGGAGATAGCGACAGGCGAACCACGCCACATCTTAGATAACCATACGGGTGTGATCTTTGATGTGATGTTCACTAACGATTCTAGTCGGTTATTATCTGCGGATGGCAATTCAACGATTGTCTGGAATGTCGAAACCGGCGCATTAATCAATCAGTATAATACGTTGCATGATGATATTATCCTTGATATGGATATTACAGCCGATGACCGACTAGTCTTTTCGGGCAGCTTTGATACGACTATCAAATTATGGGAACTTGATACAGGGAATGTTTTGCTATCCCTGCAAGCTGGTCAAATAACTGGCGCACAATTCTTCCCAGATGAAATGCGTGCCGTAACAACAGATCAGAATGGTGATTTAATTGTATGGGATTTAGCAACAGGTGACGCTACCTTAACTATTACCCACGAAGAAACTGCCCTACGCGGTGGAGTCGCAGTTACACAAGATGGTCAGCGTGTGATTGCTGGCGATCAGAATGGCAATGTTATGGTATGGGATATAAGCCGTGCCGATACACAGCCGATTCTATTTTTTAGAGGGCATGAAAGTCGTATTCCATCCTTAGATATAAGCCCGATTAGCAATGAGGTTGTCACAGCATCATTTGATCGCTCGCTCATCATTTGGGATATTGATGGGCGACATGCAGAAATTGAGCGCCTAACGGAGAATACAAGTCGCGTTTACGCATCAAATATGAGTGCTGATGGGCGATTTATCGCATCAGGTGCTACCAATGGTGATATTATCATCTGGGAGGCGATTTCAGGTGAGGTACTGCATCGCATACAATCAACAGCAGGGATTGTGTATGATGTTGCTTTCAGTTCTGATAGCACAAGACTCGCATCGGCTCATGAAGATGGCACAATCGCACTATGGGATACAACATCTGGTGACAACATCCGTCTATTAAGTGACTTGCAAGCGCCTGCTCGTACAGTTGTATTCAGTTCAGATAGTCGTTTAATTGCTGCAGCAGGTGGACAAATCCAAGTGAGCAATGCGCGTCCAGCAGATAACCAAATTATCATCTGGGATGATAATGGAACGATAGTACAAACACTCAATGGACATGATGCAGCAGTACGCACGCTTGCCTTCACACCTGATGATGAACAACTCTTTAGTGGGTCAGATGATACAAGCATCCTATCATGGTCAGTAGAAACTGGCGATCTCATCCGTAGTTATCAAGGGCATCAAGATTCGGTATGGAGTATTTCTCTGAATGCCTCTGGTTCACAACTGCTCTCTGGTTCTTTAGATAACACAATTATCCATTGGGATATCGCAACAGGTAACATTTTAGGGCAGCTTGAAGAACACACATCGGAGGTACGTGCGGTTGCATTCCATCCTGATGGTATTCATGCTGTATCAGGCGCAGGAAGCATTGATGAAAGTGGCAGCAGTAGCGATTATGATCTGCTCTATTGGGATATTAATCAGCAAGTTGTTCTTCGAGAAATACCCGGACATACGCAAACGATTCGCAGCTTGACTTTCAATACGGATGGAACACAGATTTTATCTGCTTCGGATGATGGACTTGTCATTTTATGGCATGCTGATACGCTTGATAGTTTATTAGCACGCATTAGCACAGATTATGAAGTTATTTGTGTTGAGGATCACATCAATGATTACTGCGAAAATGTAATTGCAGTTGCAAGTGATGAAACAAATGAAACCGTTACTGTCAGTTTCCCATCACAAGATGAAACGCTTACCACTTATGCAGAAGATAGCTTATGCCTTATCCCTAATGATGGTCAAGCACCGCCCAATGAGATGGTTACAACCCAAGCGTTTGCCCAAGATGGGGCTTACATTATCGGCTATAGCAATAGCGGTGTAGCAGGTTCATCTAGCGATTGGATTGCTGCTTGGGCAGAATATCAAGCCGATCAAGAAGCCGATATTTCAGAGTTGTTTGTTCGCAATGCCAATGGGAATCTCAGCCAACAAATAAGAGATATTCAGTTGCTAATCGATAGTGGTATTAACGCTTTAATCATCAATCCAATTGAGCAATCAGCAAATGATTCTGATGCTTTGCAAGCGAGCCTCAATGCTGTGATTGAAATGGGCATTCCAGTGATTGTTGTAGGTAATCGCCCTGCTGGCATGGCATATACGACTTATGTTGGACACGATCCATACGAAGTAGGGTGTATTATGGCACAAGAATTGATTGCATTACTTGATGGTGAAGGCACTTTAGGTATTATCAACGCTGTTGACTTATCACTCGCTGACCAAAGTTTCAAAGATGGTGAACGGGCTGCTCTTTCTGATTATCAAGGTTTAGTAGTGATCGCAGAAGGACCGACGGGATATTCTCTCACGAATGCAAGAAATATAACCAGTAATGTAGCTGTTGATGGCATTTTAGGATATGTGGGTAGCATTACGCTTGCAGCACAAGATGGCATTGCGTCACAAGGCTTAGATTATGTTCCATTTGTGACCGACCATAGCATAGAATCAGCACAATTTGCACGCAATAATGGCATACCAAGTGCATTTATTGCTAGTAGCACGACAATGGGTGCAGATGCTATACAAGCAGCCCTTGCCATCCTTAGAGGTGAGCCTGTAACGCAATTTATCCGTATCGTACCGACACTCATTACAAGCAATACTTTAGACGATATTGATATAGATAATGCGCCAATTGACGGCTATCTTGGGGATTGGCAAGACTTACCTGAAAGTTACTATCCTTAAGAAAAACACAAAAAAGGCGGACTAGTCAAGATAGTCCGCCTTTTTTGTTTACATAAAATTTCACAGTTTAGCTGTCATCTGTCATAGAATCTGATGCAGGGGGCATACCAAGTGAGACATTATAGCTATCAATTTCAACTTGAGCTGCCCCAAATTGTGTAGTTGCCATATAGATACCAATTGCGCCTTGGCTAAATGTAGCTTCCTCCATCATGAAAACAAGTTCGCCATTAACATAACCTATGATTTCATTGTCGTAGACATTTAGATTGAGTGTGTTCAATTCCCCAATGAGATTAATCGCTTCATTGGCTTGCCAATTTGATGTAGCATCACCATCATTACATTCGTTGCGGAGTTCACACCATTGACCATTTTCTCGCCGCCAAATGCTATAACGCCCTAATCCATCAACAGCAAAGACATTATAATTATCAGGGTCTTGATAACGGAAAACGATACCAACCGCACTACTATCATTCGCACTTGTTTCTAATACACGCCCTTCAAATAAAATATTGACATCGGCATATTGAAAATGAATCGGATCAAACAGAGATGTAACAGCCAGACCTGATTCGCGGGTATTGATGGTATAAACCCCGTCCGCAATCCTGCGCTCAATTGAACCTGATGATGTGGTCTCCCAATACGCATTAATATCCTCATCTTCATCACTGAAATCACCTGTAAAAAATGCCGCATCACCGACCATACTATCGACCCCTGCCATGCTATCAACCCCCTCAAAAACGGTTTCTTCAATGAGAATTGTATTTGAGTTCGCTGGGCGATCTTGTATAAGGCGTGCGATAAAAAGTAAGGCAATTATTCCCACAATCAGTGCTGCAAATCCAAGTGGATTCTGCTTGGCGGGTCTAATCACAAGTGTATTAATTGTCCGAGTGACACTATTCATATTGACAGGGTCTTGATTAGACAATGTATCATTAATGACCGCTGTCGCAGGTTGTTTAGCTATCGATTTTTCAGGAATATAAGACATCACACTTGGTTTAAAGCGTTCTGTATCAGATTCTCTATTAATTGCTGCCTCTAAGGCTAGTTTAAGCGCTTTGGCACTTTGATAACGATCATTCGGTTTTTTTGCAAGTACTTTGTTAAGGACATTATCAAGTTCAGGATTGATCTTATCCATATATTGGGAAACAGAGGGTGGTGGTGTTTGAACATGCTTTAACAGAATGGATACTGTACTTTCATCATCAAAAGGTGGTCTACCCGTGAGTAATTCAAACAAAATAATACCAAGCGCATAAATATCACTACGGTAATCAATTTCATCACCTGTTGCTTGTTCGGGTGACATATAAGCAGGTGTCCCAATGATTGTACCTTCAGCCGTTAAACCGCTATTTTCAGCTAATCGTGCAATCCCAAAATCTGTTAGCACAGCGCGATTACGTTCATCAAATAAGATATTAGCAGGCTTTATATCCCGATGTATCATCCCGCGTTGATGCGCATAATCCAACGCATCAGCTAAATCAGTGATGATTTCTTTGATACGCTCGTGAGGTAATGTTGCATTTTTTTCACGACACATTTCAAGCATATCAACCAAGGTATCATCGCCAAGCATTGGCATGACCATATAGTAAATTTTACGATCATCAGCCTCAATCGTATCAAAGTCGTAGACTTGTACGATATTGGGATGTGTAAATCCTGCTATGAAATGGGCTTCTTGTTCAAAGCGGTCTTTGAATGTTTCATCATGTCCAAGATGCTCGTGCATAACCTTAATCGCCACGAAACGATTCAAGTTGGTATCTTTGGCACGATATACCGTTGCCATGCCACCAGAGCCAAGGCGATCTATAATTTGATAACGTGTTAAGTGTTGTTCTAAAATATTGCTAATATTAACCATAGTTTACCCAAGTCGTGATCCTATCTATCGTATTGTAAACCACTCACATGGTTCATCACAGCGTAAACGAAATAATAAACGGATGAGGATTCGTAAAAGTGCTGAGGTCATGCGTTCAATTAAAGTATAACGAGGAATTGTGACGAAACTATGACAATTAATTAATGAAGAGAGATTCCCTGTGAATCTCTCTTCATTGCAGTGAAACCGACAAGGAATTTTATTCGTCAGATGCAACAGCGTTAAATGCAGTTCGAGCATTACCGTCTGCATCAACTAAACTGTAGTAACATGCTGATGTATTATTAACAGCACAACCATTGAGGTTGTAAAGCATCATTGCGCCAACATCGCCACGCGCATCACCTGCTGCTAATGCACCAACAACATAATCAGCTTGTTGTTGTGCCGTGTTTAATGTGACAAATGGTGCATCGCTGCCGTTGCCTGATGCGCCTTCTGTTGTCCCCCAACCGAAACGTGTAACCCACAATGGCAAATCTGAACCACCGTTACGATCTAAAATTTCGCGGTAGTTATCAAGTGAATCCGCAAAGAAGAAATGATAAGATTCATCAAATTCAGGGTCAGCATCAGCAGTGCCACAACAAGTTGCATCAGGGGCATTACCGTAACCATCAACATGAACACCAAAACCGTCACTAAAATTCGCTGCACCTTGTTCTAACAAGGCTTCAAAAAATACAAAATTATCAATTGAGTTGTAGCCATCATCATTGCCTGTTGGCGCAAGACCTGCTGTGATAACAAGCGCATCGCTATCGACAGCATTTATCGCGCTATAAGCGACTTCTAGCAAATCAACATAGCGGACATCACTTAACCCTGCATCTGGGAAGCCATCACTGCGTAATTCTACGATGCTTCTCATCCATGAAAGACGATTATTAGGTTGGAACCAAATTTCGTAGGCATCAACACGTCCTGCATAACGGTCTGCAACTGCCCCTGCAAATGTTCCAAACGTATCTAAATCATCAGGAGGACCATATGTTGGTTGTTCTTTGGCAAGGTCAGTGGCACTTGGACGCGCCCAATCAGGTGCACCAGTCAAATTAATCATGATGCTAAAGTTGCTATCAAAGGCATCAATTGCGCTATCCAAAGCAGCAAATTCAAATGTACCTTCTTCAGGTTCAACAACTGCCCAGTCGACCGTCAATTTAACCCAATCAACACCCAGTTGCGTCGCTAAACTTGCATTAGCGAGCGCATCACCATCTAAAAAAATTTCTACGCCTGTCACCATCGCAACATCAAGTGCTTCTGTGCTTGTTGCGCTATCATTATCTGCTGACTCATCTTCTCCATCCGCAGCACCTTCTGGCAAGTTGAGGCGTTGCCCAACAAAGATCAGATTTGGATTAACAATGCTTGGGTTAAGTGAGAGCAATCTTGCAACTGTTGTGTTATTACGCACAGCAATGCGGAACAAGGTATCCCCTGCTTGTACGACATAACTTGAGATAGCCGTTTCCTCGGTTGTATCATCAGGTTCGGCTGTAACTTCTGGCGTAGGCGCTTCTGTCGCTACGGCTTCTTCTGTTGCTTCAGGTTCGCTGGTTGGTTCGGCTGTGACTTCTGGCGCAGGTGTTACAACAGTAGCTCCACTCGGGATGGTTAATTCTTGTCCAACAAAAATGAGTGCTGGATTTGTAATATTGTTCGCCTCAGCAAGTTGGGCTGTTGTCAGACCAAACTGTAAGGCAATTCTGAAAAGATTATCACCGCGCTGAACAACATATGTTGAAATGTCGCCACTAGCATCATCCACAACTTCTTCAGTTGCTTCTGCATCTGTAGCCATTTCGGTTGCTTCGGGTTCTGCTGTCGCTTCACCTTGTGCTGCAACTTGACTCACTGTAAAAGTGAACAACAGTAATAAAATAATAGTGATTAAGCGATTGCTTCGCATAACTTGCTCCTTATGGGCAAAAATGAATCGTCATCTTACATAGTTTAAATAGTACACCGAAGATACAAGTCTCGCTACTGCACACATGATATAATCATCGTATTATTTATAATTGGTAGAGAAAGTATGATTTTTGATGAATAGAGGGCAAATACAGGGCATGGTTGCCATTGTCGCTGGATTTATTATTACGGTCATTATTGGGCTAATTTTAAGTCTCTTTGCGACCAATCTGTTGTCGCCAACACAGGTTATTACGATTGGCGTTATCACATTTATCGTAATCTCTCCATTATTCGGATATGGTGTTTATACTTATGCACGCTCGACAGAAGCCGAAGCCTATCAAACCAATGAAGATATGGAAAAACCACGTTTATTATTAGATATATTGCGAGACAATGGGCATGGTGATGTACTTGAACTTGCAAATCAACTAGAAACACATCCTGAAGTCATTCGGCATTATATCGACGATCTGAGTCAATTAGGCTTATTCAGTGGTATCGCAGATTGGGAAAATGGTATGATTGCAATGATACCGACGACTGTCATTCAAGCGATAGAAACATGCCGAACTTGTCAAAATCCAATATCAATTGCGGGTGATTTGACGATTTGCCCACATTGCGCCACTGAATATTATACATTTTGACAGCTTATATCCCCCTGTTATTGGGGGACATTATCGTAAAAGAATAGGTTACGCTATACTCAACGTTGAGAATTAATCAGGAGGGTACAATGTCTTCGGACTTATACAATCAAATCATGTCACAAAAAGGTGGTCTTGAAAGTTTGGTGATGAAAATCCCCGGTTTCAAAGGTTACCAAGAAAAACAAGCACGTCGCACTGCTGATCGCATGTTACGTGACCATATTGCAGGTGAGATTGATAGCATCATTGGGCGTTATGGGCGACTCCAAAACAAGCTCTTAGATGGTGGCAAGGGTTTATCATACATGACCCGTGCGCGTGAAGTAAAATCTAAGATGCAAGCCTATCATGATAAAGTGCAAACAGCAGCGCCTAAGTATTCGGGCATGTGGTCACAGATCAAAATTACTACCGAAGATCTGGATAGTATTTATGCTTTCGATGAAGCACAATTGCGTTTCTTACTCCAATTTGAAACCGCAATTGACGACCTAGAAACAGCCATTAATAGCGGTGAAGCTATTGAAAGCAAACTCGATACTGTTTACGATGTTGCAGCAAAAGCAAGCGATGCTTTTGATATGCGCGATGAAGTCATTATTAATTTATCTAAATAAGCTATAAAACAAACGGATAGGAGCAATCATAATGCGTATTATTGATGTAATTGACCATACTAATGTTCTCGATGACGAGTTTAGTTATCGTGAACCTCAACAAGGAAGTGGTGATTGGCGTTTCGGCTCACAAGTCATCGTTGGCGAAAGTCAAGCGGCTGTATTTGTGCGCGGTGGCGAGGCACTCGATATATTAGGGACAGGACGGCACACTTTATCTGTTGCAAACCTGCCAATATTATCGGGCTTAATCGGATTAGGAACAAGCGGACGCACACCCTTTACAGCAGATGTTTATTTCCTTAATTTGAAAAATATGCCACAAATCGGATGGGGAACCAATCCACCAATTCCGCTCGAAACACCGGGCAAAGGTATGGGCGCGGTTCTACTCAGTACACATGGTACGATGAATATCTCAGTATCTGACCCCATGCGATTCTTAAAGAAATTCGGTGTTGGTAAGCCCATCACGCGTGTTGATGACATCAAGAATGCAATGCAAACGAAACTTTTAGGTGAATTAACCGTTCTATTGATGGGGTCTGGTGTCCAAAGCGTGCCACAAGCAAATGGCTTCTTGAGTGACCTCGAAGGTGGTGTTCTTGCCAAATTGAATGAAGAATTCGACAATGAATTTGGTGTGAGTATCAATTCATTGGATGCCAATCCATTCCGTGCAAAACAAGCATCCATCGACGAAATTATGAATTATGTCAGCCTTGATAACTACGAACGTATTAAACGCCTACAAATTGCAGAAACAGCAGCAGGCAATGAAGGGCTTGCTGGCGGGCTTGCTGGTGCAGGTGTTGGCTTTGGTGTAGGACAAAGCATTGGTAGCACGATGAATCCTGCTCAAGCGAATCCCAATAATGATATGCAACAACAAATGATGATGCAACAACAAATGATGATGCAGCAAATGATGCAACAAATGAACCAGATGAATCAGCAAAATAATCAACAACCACAAGGTCAAGCGCAACCAGCAGCAAGCAACGCTGCCCCTTCATCACGCGCAGAAATTGAACAAGCTATTGATGCACTCGATATGCGATTGATGAATGGTGAAATCTCAGAAGATATTTACAATCGTTTGATGGGTAAATGGCAATCAAAACTGGATGGCTTAGGCGAATAAGCGATCCATCATCGTTGTAACTTTAAAGGCGTTCCTATTAAGGTGCGCCTTTTTCGATGATAATATCCTCAATAATATAAGCATCTGCTCCATTAGCCAATGTAAGACGATCAGCACTCGCAGGATCATAAAAACCAATCCATAAAGCATACTCACCATTTTCAACATCTAAAAGTGGTAGATGGTATACATCTCTATAGACGTTATCAACTTGCCATAAATCGGTGCTGACACGTCCATCTTGGGGTGGATGGTCATCTTGTGACCATAGGGGTGTGCCTGTTGCAGGATTAATATCACCAATCAATTGCGTGAATACAGTCAAGGATGTTTCGGTTTGTTGATAAGGTTGCCAATAAATAATCACTGTAAGTGAATCAACGAAATCAGATTGCAAAATTTCGATACTTTGCAAGGCAATCGCCTCATCAAAGACTGCGAGTGGTTCTGAATGAAAGTCATCAGCAGTAACATCCCACGTCATAAATTGGCGAACGGGTAAGCCTGCAATGCTTGTTTCTCGAATCAGTTGTAAGTTATCCGATGCCCAATTTTCAACGACACCTGCGTTTTGCCAATCAGGGAAAGTTTGCCCGAGTATCCAAATTGTCTGGTATTGAGCGGATGTTTGCTCCATTGTTGTAATAATATCAGGAATTGGCTGATCGAAATTCGCTGGTAAGCCAAATTCCCCTGTAGTAAGACTTGAATTTTCGTAATATAAGCCAAAAGCAGGATCAACACTGGTTTGAATAATAATATCATCTGCTTGTACATTATTTTCCAAGTAAGTAATGAGATCACGCCACGCTGGCGCTTTGCGATATGTTGCATCGTAATAATAATTATTTAAGCTGATGACATTCAAAATTAACCATAGTGTGGTTAAAGCAAGTGACACAACTTTAAAACGAGGCATCCGCCAAAGTAGCACGACACAATAACTCACTATCAAAATAAATGCTGGCACAGAAGACAATACATAACGCGGACGAAAAATTGCAAGTCGTGTCGAAATCAAGCCAAGCATTATAAGTGGTACAATCGCCAACAACACGAGGAACACACTCTGAGACGGTCTTTTACGAGCAACAAAAGCGATCATCAATGTCGTTATCGTGACGATCAACCCCCACCAAATAGTTGTTGGGTTAAATTGTTGCTGCAAGGTCACCGATAACGTATCCCCAAAATACAAGACCGGTATGAACCGTTGCCACCATTGCTCAATCTGGAATTCACCTGTTGTACCACCATAGCCCCCGCCTGTAATCAAATTACCTTGGAAGATCACAAATGTTATTAATGTCAGTAAGATGATGACACCATTCAGCACTGACCACTGTATGACAAACTTAGGTTGATTACGAGCCATGATTAAAACGTAGAGTCCTAATACACCAATCGTCAAGAGTTCGTTGTAAAAGATCAAGCAGGATATAAATGCAGCTATCGCATAGATTAACCAATGAGATGGTTTACGCTGTGTAGTTTGTATCACGCGCAATGCAAGCCAGAGGACGATTACGCTTAATCCTGCCCAAATGCCATAATTACGAAAATCTTGAGCGTGCCAAATTTGGAAAGGATGAATCGCCCAAAAAAATGCAGCGAGTAACGCAATTGTATCATCACCTGACAAACGTTTTGCGAGGGCGTACATTGCAGGGATACCCAACAGATTAAATAATACGGGTAGCATCCGCAGCGCAAATTCATCGGTTGTACCAAACAATTGACCCCACACTCTAAAAATGACGTAGGTTAAGGGTGGATGGGGTTCTATTGAGGCAATTTCACTTAAGGATTGCGATAAGGGCGTTGCTGCCCAACGTTGCACGCTAAATGCTTCATCACCGCGAAAAGCACTCATATCAAGCTGATATAAGCGTAGGGCACTACCAAGGATGATAATGCCAATTAAAACAATGATGCGTGTACGGTAACTCATCATGAGATTATTTTTTGAGTGTTGCTTTTTCAAACGCCTCAATTTGTTCGTCTGTGAGCGGTAATACGGCTTTTTGTTGTGGATCACTTTTGATCTGTCGGTTGATCTCACGCATAAATTCACTGAGATTGGGTGTTTTCTTCTCATTGGTATACAAGACATCAATTGACGGGTCTTCTTGAATATCAAGTTCAATATCGTCATTGACAAAGACAACTAAAGGTTTGACCTCAATATCAGGCGCAATATCAGCCAGTAAGGATTGAACGTGTTCAGCAGCTTTTTGGGCTTCTGCAACAGGTGTGCCTACACCATCCATCCGCATGGCACTGAAAAAGCGTGACATTGTCCCTTTTTGGCTTTGCCATTTATCGCCTTCAACAGTAAATTTGCCATCATGCCAACGGGTCGCAATCGCAAAAACCCCTTGTGGCGCAATTAAAATATGACGGGCTGGTAAATGATAATAATTGTACATGATGCTACGTTTACTCAGTCCTTTGAGACCTGCTTCAATGGCATCATGGGGATAGGGTTCACGCGCCCATAGATTCGTCATCCGCACAGAATAAACCGTTAAGACAAATACAATCGGCAAGGCGACTACTTGCGCCAACAAAATCCAATCCGCAGGTGTATTGCCTGTAAAGAATGAATAGTTAATCAAAATAAAGCCACCCACTAAAATAGCAAGTGTTCCTAAAAAGAGCCATGTAGCAATCTGGCGATTACGTTTAACTAATTTGTGATTTGTTACAATTCGCATAATGGTATTTGCTCATTCAAAAGATAAGCCCATCTCAGTGATAAGAGATGGGCATGTATAGTAAGTTCAACTTAGCAGCGCGTGGTACGAAGTAAAAATGTACCAGATGTTTCATAGATATTATTGAGTTCGTTTAACTCAGAAATGGTGTTGCTCGGATCAATGATGAAGCGCGTTGTTGTGATTTCATTGATGAAAACATCACCCATCAAGAATCCACGTTGAGCAAGATCAACTGTTTCGCCGGGCAACAATGCTGCAAGCGTGTAATCATTGCTAGTGATGATTGTTCCTGTCCGTTGATTCAAGACTTGTACACGAACGACAGTTTGCGGGATTCCAACAAATCCTTCATTACGAATAACGAAATTTGCCGTGTAACGATAATTACAGAGATAACCATCGTCTGTATCAAATTCTTCACCTTGCAAGAGAGGTGTACCGATGAAGTACAGATCAGCATTCAGTGTGGGTTCTTCCCCTGTGCGCGGTACAAAGTAGGATAAGAAACCTGCGTGTGTTACTTCTGCACAAACCCATTCACCATAGCGCACTGTTGGCAAAATTTCCCATGCACGTGGTGCGCCGTAAGCCACACCCACAACAGCACTTGGAACTTCACCTTGTTCTGGTCGCAAGCAATGGGTGACAGGTACAATTAATTGTTCTGAGCTATTGGCTGCCGTCTCTCCATTTGCAAAAATTTCATAGAAGAAACCACGTCGCTCATAAGATGGAATCGTCGCAGGCAGATCATCAGCATTGATAATTGTCCCCGGAGAAAATGAGCCAAGATCAGCCCGACAATGGGTTGTGAAGCGTAAACGTCCTGATAGTTCAACATCTTGTTCATCATATAGCAAGCGATCACCACAATATGGATAATTACTTAACAAACTAAGATCAGCCTCACCACCATCAATTTGCACCCCAACAGGAATACCTGCATCGTTGACACCAGCACCCGATAAACCTGATTCACTAATCGGTGTAATTTCGGCAGTAATACGGGCAACACCACCCATATCAATCCCAACAGGGTCAGAACCATCAGCAGCCCCTAAAATTTGAGCCGATGATAAATCTGCTAAATTGAAAGATGCGTTTGGTGTCCATGCCCAATAGGTCAATACAGATGTGCCGCTATTATCCGCAAAAAAGCGGAAACCGTTTGGTAAATAGAAGCCAACCCAAACGACAGGCGCACTGGTGCGAACAGGTTCTGGCAATGTGATAAATGCTGTTCCACCTGTTTCGATGAATGCTTGTGTTTGATACTTGAGTGTTGCATCAATTGGTGAGCCACCATTGGCATCTTCATAGATGACAACCACAACAGGTTGTGATGCCACAGGTTGTTGTACAGCCAATGTCACAACATCAATGACGACTTCCCCACCATTGTTAGTGAAGGAGGCAAGATCAAACCCATTCATGATAAGCGTAGGTTCACCATCAATAAAAAATGGGCTACTGGTTGTTCCAGAATTATTATTAAGTGTAATCGTCCCTGCATAGACAGGCACAACTTGCGACTGGAATAATCCAATTGTAAGTAGTGTCAGCAAGGTTGTTAGCAATAAACGAGATTGACGCATGGGTTAAATCCCCTCTTCCATATTCAATGCAAAAAGCCGATGCGAACCGTATTGTAGGAGTAATTTAGGGTGCGGTCAAGCGATTGACCGAAGCGGATGAGACTAGCCTAGAAACAATCGAAGGATTATAATGCGCTCCGTTTGGACATTTCGTGGAGTAATCAATGGCTGAGATTCTTGCAGTAGCTGTCATCATGATTTTAGGTATGGGAGGATATTGGGCATTTTTTCTATTTCCTCGTCAACGTGATTTTGCAATGCGACAAAATATGGTACGTGCATTAGCAGAGGGAGACGAAGTTATTACAGCAGGAGGTATCATCGGCAAAGTCCTCAAAATCGAAGGGGACAAAGGGCTGGCGACTGTTGAAATTGCAGATGGATTAGAAGTCCGCGTTATTGTTGCTTCCATTTTAGAGCAATATAATCCTGAAGAACTCGCTAAAAATGCTCAAATGGGGCAACAAGCAGAAATTGAATAACTTTTACATTACGCTCAATTAATGGGCAGTCATTCTACAGAAAGAGGGAAAATTTTATGACGACGCATATTCGATGGTTAGTCGTCATCATTATGCTCTCAGTCTTTTCATTTTGGTTAATTATTCCCAAAGAACAAGACTTTGCGCCTGATTTTAATGATGATGGTGAACCAGATATTGTAATTTTAGGACAACAACCCCTTGGGCTTGATCTCGTTGGTGGTTTGCGTGTCTTGTTACAAACAACGATTGATCCTGCTACATACACAGATGAAGATTTAGCTGAAACAGCCAATAATGTGAACCGACGTGTTAATGCTCTCGGTTTATCAGAAGCAACGATTCAAACACAAGGACGACAAAGAATCCTTGTTGAATTACCGGGTGAAAATGATCGTCAACGTGCGATTGATACCATCCAGCAAACTGCCCTTCTTGAATTTGTTGATTTTTCAGGTTTAACATTAGCAGATACACAACGCCTAGACGGTCAAAATATTCTCACAACTGCCCAAATTGAATTGGGTTTAGAAGATATTGCCACTAGTACGTCAGAACGTAGTCCGCTCACAGGACAACCTTTTCAAACAGGCTTAACAGGTGAATGTTTACAAGCTGCTAGCGCTCAATTTGGACAAACCTCGAATATTGGTGGTAATGATTGGTTTATCAACTTTGAAGTTGAGCCTGATTGTATCGGTGCTTTTGCCGATTTCACCCAACGTATCGTTGGTCAACCAATGGCATTGGTACTGGATGGTGTTGTCTTATCATCACCGCGCGTGAACCAACAATTATCAGACGGTGGTATCATCACAGGCGATTTCTCGGAAGAAGAAGTTCAACAACTTGCTCTCCAATTGCGGTCTGGTGCGTTACGCATTCCGCTAGAAGTTGAAAGCGCTGTTGAAGTTGGTGCAACACTCGGTCAACAATTCTTGAACGATACAATTCGTGCAGGTGTACTCGGTACAATTGTGGTATTTTTGTTCATGTTAATTTATTACCGCGTACCCGGTATCGCAGCCGATATTGCCCTCTTCGTGTTTATCTTATTGAACTTGGCTGTCTTTAAACTCTTACCCGTCACGCTCACATTACCCGCTATCACAGGTTTCTTAATTTCAATTGGTACTGCGGTTGATGGTAACGTACTAATCTTTGAGCGCATCAAAGAAGAAATTCGTGCTGGAAAAACACTCGATAATGCGCTTAATGACGGCTTTGATCGTGCATGGCAGTCGATCCGTGATTCAAATATCTCAACAATTATCATCTGTGGTATTTTGTTCCTCTTCGGACAAACCCCCGGTGCAAGTATTGTGAGTGGTTTTGCGGTAACGCTAGCAATTGGTTTGATTTTAAACCTATTCACGGCTGTTACAGTGACACGCACATTCATGTATTTAATCGCAGCTATTTCGCGCAAGCAACTCGCCGAAAAACCTTGGTTACTCGGTGTATAAGGGGACGAATGAACAATGTTTAATTTAGTCGAAAAAAGACGCTGGTACTTTCTATTATCAGCAATGATCTTAATTCCCGGACTACTTGTCATGGGATATTCGTGGGTAACAACAGGCGCACCATTCCGCTTGAGTATCGACTTTTTGGGGGGTAGTATCTACAACCTCACCTTCGTTGGTGATGATGTAACAGAAGATAGTGTTCGCCTTGCATTCGAGCAAAATGGCGATGAAAACCCAATTATCCAACGTCTTGGGCAAGATGGTGAAACACGCTGGATATTAACAAATCCTAGCACCGATGAAACCGATACGGATGCTGTTGTTAGTAATTTATCACAAGCATTTGCAGATGCAGGCTTAGATGGCAGTATCTCAGGTAGCTATACTGAGGGTTTAGGGTATGCACTAAGTTTTAGTAGTGCAACACTCACTGCTGATGCGATTGAAACAGCTTTCGCTGATTTTATTGGTGACGGTACAACCCTAGAAGAACGTGCCATTAGCAGTTGGTCAGTGCGCGCATCTTTCAAGGAAACGGAAGCTGAACGCCAACTCTTAGAAGATTCTTTAGAAGCGATTGCTCCGATTGATCGTGGCACATTCAGCTTAGAAACAGTGTCACCGACAGTCGGTGGCGAAGTAACCCGTGCTGCAATCTTTGCGATTTTACTCGGTGCTGCGGTCATTACAGGCTTCATCGTGATTGCCTTCCGCCAAGTACCGAATGCCTTCCGTTTCGGTGTTTGTGCGATTGCAGCAATGGTACATGATATTTTCATCATGATGGGTGTGATGTCACTGTTGGGTTTGGTCATCGGCTGGGAAGTTGATGCTTTATTCTTGACTGCATTGCTCACTGTTGTTGGTTTCTCGGTACAAGATTCGATTGTGGTATTTGATCGTATTCGTGAAAATATTCCACTTCGATTAGGTGAGCCGTATGAAACAATCGTCAATCGTAGCTTGTGGGAAACGATTCACCGTTCGTTAGCAACTCAATTGAATGCGTTTTTCATCATGATTGCACTTTTGATCTTTGGTGGCGAAACAGTTCAACATTTTATCTTCATCCTTTTTGTGGGCTTGCTATCAGGGAGTTATTCATCTCTATTCACAGCCGTTCCATTGTTAGTGTCATGGGAAAAAGGCGAAATCCCATTCATCAATCAAAACAATGCCGCCTAAGCAATTGGCTATCTAAAAAATCCCCTTCTATTAGAAGGGGATTTTTTATTATAGCTATGTCATTTTTCAGCGATTAACTAACCACACAATGATGAAAGTAACGCATCAATCTTATCTAGTTCAGATTGACTTTCTGAAAGGCTATCACGTTCACGTTGAACCACTGCTTCAGGTGCATTGTTGACGAAACCTGCATTCGCAAGTTTACCTTCGCGCGCTTGAATATCTGCTGTTACTTTTTCGCGTTCTCTTGCTAACCGCGCACACTCTTTTTCAACATCTAACATACCTTCTAGTGGTAAATAGAGTGTTGTATCTCGCACAACAGCCGACGCGCTATTTTCGGGTGCTGGTGCATCATCAGCTAAAAGTTCGATGCTGACAACATTACATAAACGCGCAAAGATATAATCATATTTTTCGAGATTATCACGTTGGCTTCCGGGAGCAACCAAAGCTGTAATACGCTTACCGGGATCAACTTTGTAATCAGTGCGTGTTTCGCGGATAGCACGTACCATATCCATCATGATGCTCATCTGAGCTTCTGCTGCCTCGTCTAAATATTCAGCATTGCTGCTCGGCCATTGCGCGATGATAAGTGCTTCGCCGTCATGTGGAATATAATTCCATGCTTCCTCAGTCATAAATGGCATGAATGGATGCAACAACCGCAAGCATGTATCAACAACATGCACCATCACACGGCGTGTGATAATTTTTGCTGACTCATCATCGCCATATAGGGCATTTTTCGCCATTTCGAGATACCAAGGCGCAAATTCATCCCATAAAAATGTCAAAATTTGGCTACCCGCTTCACCATATTGATAACTATCAAATAAGCTCTGAATGCGTGTAATCAGCTTATTCAGACGGCTCATGATCCATTTGCTTGGAAGATCAAGCTCTGATTGAGCAGGAACACCCAGTTCAAGTTCACCATCTAAATTCATATTCACTAATTTGATGATGTTCCAGAGTTTATTGATAAAGCGCGCATTATAGGACACTTTTTCAAGATCGAGATTCACATCATTACCCGGCGTGCCACTTGTGATGAGCGTAAACCGTAATGGATCAGTCCCATAATCAGCCGAAACATCAAGCGGATCAATGACATTCCCTTTGGTTTTGCTAAATTTCTGCCCTTCTTTATCACGCACAAGTCCATGCAGATAAACGGTATGGAATGGTGGTTTATCTGTGAACCACATCCCCATCATAATCATGCGTGCAACCCAAAAGAACAAAATATCATGTCCTGTTTCGAGAACATCCGCAGGATAATGCCGTTGGAAATCA
Source organism: Phototrophicaceae bacterium (assembly GCA_049680565.1). Classification (GTDB taxonomy): domain Bacteria; phylum Chloroflexota; class Anaerolineae; order Aggregatilineales; family Phototrophicaceae; genus JAUZRW01. The sequence goes on along the minus strand of JBAUIA010000396.1, from coordinate 2,730 downwards.
GGCGCATTTTCATCAGGCCAACCAACGGTACTGAATGGCCATAAGCCACTACTGAACCATGTATCGAGTACATCTTCCTCAGCAACCCAACCATCACCTTGTGGTGCTGTACGCCCGACATAGATTTCGCCTTCGGGATCACCATCTTTTTCACGATACCATGCTGGAATACGGTGTCCCCACCATAGCTGACGACTGACGCACCAATCTTGGATATTTTCGAGCCAGTGATAATAAATTTTGGTGAAGCGTTCAGGGACGATTTTAATATCACCATCACGAACAGGTTTGAGTGCTTTTTCAGCAATTGCATCCATTTTGACAAACCATTGGATGCTAATTAATGGTTCAACAATTTCGCCACCGCGTTGGCTACGTGGAATGCTCGTTGTATATTTTTCTGTTTTGATAACGAGGTCTTGGGCTGCCATATCATCCCAGAGCTTTTTACGAACAACGAAGCGATCTAAGCCTTCATAATCCCCAGCATTATGATTAAGCGTTGCGTCTTTGTTCATGATATTGATAACTTCAAGATCATGTTTTTCACTCAAGTCAAAATCGTTAAAATCATGCCCCGGTGTTACTTTGAGCGCTCCAGTACCAAATTCCATATCAACGTATGTATCGGCAATAATTGGAATTTCCCGTCCTAGAATTGGAACAATCGCTGTTTTGCCGATATATTGTTTAAAGCGCTCATCATCAGGGTTCACTGCAACGGCTGAATCGCCTAAGATTGTTTCTGGTCGAGTGGTGGCAACAGGTAAATAACCGCCCCCTTTGACAGGATATTTGAAATAGTAGAGTGAAACTTCTTCTTCACTTTTTTCTACTTCTAAATCACTGACAGCCGTCATCAATCCCGGTGACCAGTTAACAAGACGAGGACCTCGGTAGATTAACCCTTGTTCCCAGAGTTTGACAAAAACTTCTTGTACCGCTTCTGATAAGCCATCATCCATCGTGAAGCGTTCGCGTGACCAATCACAGCTAAAGCCTAATCGGCGTAATTGCTCTTGGATACGTCCGCCTTTTTCTTCTTTCCATTGCCATGTACGCGCAAGAAATTCCTCACGCCCAACTTCTAAGCGTGATGTACCTTCTTCTTGCAACAATTTTTCAACTTGTAATTGCGTTGCAATACCTGCATGGTCTGTACCGGGTAGCCATAGAGCAGCTTTGCCACGCATCCGCTCATAGCGCACCATCACATCTTCAACGGTATACATTGCATGTCCTAGATGCAGCGCACCTGTTACATTAGGTGGTGGCATCGGGATCACAAATGACTCACCATCAGGATTCACTTCTGGTTTAAACCATCCATTTTCTTCCCACCAAGGATAAATGCGTTCCTCAGCTTCTTCAAAATTAAATGTTGATGGCATCTCTTGCTTGTTTGGTGTTGCCATATAAACTCCTTCTTTGATTTATGCTTCTGCACTTATCGGTTTGCGGACATAAACAACTTGTTCCCAGCGATCAGGATATTCATCAAAATCTTCAAAGCCGAGTTCGAGTAAGACCACTTTTGCTTCATCGACTGATAGTGGACGGAAGCTCACTGTATGTTTGATTGTTTCCAGCTTGGGCGCTGTCCCTTTGACCATATATAGATTCTGAATTGCGATCATCGGAGGACCTTCTTCGTACTCCCAAATCTCAAAGGTGATAAATTCATTATCGTTATCATCTTTATGGTCAAATCCCGGTAAGAAACGCGGACGATGCTCCATAAAGGGGTCAAAATCACGCATTCCGAGGACTAATACACCACCGGGGCGTAACAACTCATAAAATACCAGTAATGCTGTTTCAATCGCTTCATCGGTTATCAGATGAGGCAGCGCATTCCCTTTGCAAACAATGGCATCAAATGGTCCTTCGACCACATCAGGCAATTCTTCAAATGATGCACGCTCAAATGTGATCTTATCTAAGACACCTTTTTCTTGGGCTGTTTGTTGCGCTTTACGTAACATACCAGCACTCGGATCAGTAGCAACCACTTCAAAGCCAAGATCAGCTAAAGGAATCGCTTGTGTTCCAACACCACAAGCAGTCACAAGAACACGGACGACTCCTTTTTTACGAAAAATAGACCGTAAACTAATGCCTTCACGCTCTAACTGAATATCCCAATCTTTGAAAAATAGCGGATAGTATTCCGCAATGGCATCATAAAATGCGTTCGTTTCGTGTTGATCCATGTCACTCCTTGTTTCACATTAATACAAAAAACCCCAATCATCCTTATTGCAAGGACGAAAGGGGTTGAACTTTCGCGGTACCACCTTGCTTCAATCAATAGACATGCTATCAATTGCGCTTGATTTCGCTATTACGGGCGTTCCCGTCCCAAGTCTAATCCTGCTTGATGCAGTTTCTTTTGGGCAACTCGTGGGCGACTTCGGCATCATATCATGAGGAAACTTCCAGCTAATAATTTCCACTCTCTTGCATGAGGGATGATAGCTACTAATCCCAGTCTCTGTCTTTTATAAAGTTGTTAAATCATCATACAAGGTTCATAATGGTTCGTCAATAGATGCCTATAATAGCTGCATAACTAACGATTATTCTATCTACTTATTATCTATTGTAATGTCCTAAAAGTTTTTATAGAGTGTAGGGGATGGACTTTATGTCCTCCCACTGGGCGGGCGCAGACAGAGCAACGCCCCTACACATCTCTCTATGTTATTGATCGTCATATTTATTTTTAAG